>CAZSTV010000029.1:23318-36948 GCA_964609665.1 uncultured Acidimicrobiaceae bacterium | reverse complement strand
ATGTATGACTGGGCATGGTCGGCATTCAGCACGACGGTCACCACCGCGCTGCTCGGGCCCTATCTGTTGACGCTTGCCGAGGACAACGGCGGCGTTGATCTCGGCGGTTGGACCGTGGCGCCGGCCTCGTTCTTTCCGTTCGCCGTGAGCCTGTCGGCGCTGGTCCAGGTCATCGTCTTGCCGATGATCGGAGCGGTCGCTGATCACACGGACCACAAGAAGGCGCTGATGATGTCCATGGCGTACTTCGCCAGCGCGGTGACCGCGGCCATGTTCCTCATTACCGGCACCACCGTGGTGCTTGGCGGCGTCTTGTTCATACTCGCCTCGGTCGGATACGGCGCGGCCGGCGTCGTCTACAACTCGTACCTGCCCGAGATCGCTCCGCCCGAGCAGCGGGACCGGGTGAGTTCCGGCGGCTTCGCCTACGGCTATCTCGGCGGCGGTCTGTGGCTCGCCATCAACTTTGTGCTGATTGCCCAGCTCGATGACACCGCACTGGCGGTCAGGCTGAGCCTCGGCGGCACGGGGCTGTGGGCGGCAATCTTCATCTTCGGCTTCACCCAACGTCACCTGCGATCGCGGGCCGCAGCCAGGACAAAGCCGCCAAGCGACGGATGGGTGCGGTTCAGCGTTCGATCGATCATCACCACGGGTCGGGAAATGCGGCGCCGCTATCCGGTGACCTTTCGTTACCTCCTGGCCTACCTGATCTTCAACGACGGCATCCTGACCGTCATCGCGGTTGCGACGTCGTTCGCCGCCGACGAGTTGAACGCCGAGGCCGAGACGCTGCTGCTGCTGGTGCTCCTGATCCAATTTGTGGCCGTGCCCGGCGCCATCGGGTTTGGCAGGTTGGCGGAGCGGTTTGGATCGAAACGCAGCTTGCTATGGAACCTGGCAGTGTGGGTTTGCCTGGTCGTCTACGCCTACCTGCAGCTGGACTCCATTCCCAAGCTCTGGGTCATGGGCACGGTCCTTGCCTTTGTCCTCGGCGGGTCACAGGCCATCAGCCGATCGTTGTACTCCCAGATGATCCCCGCCGACCGGGAGGCTGAGTACTTCGGGTTCTACGAAATCGCGTCACGTGGCACGTCGTGGATCGGGCCAGCGGCGTTTGGCATCGTCAACCAGATAACAGGCTCCCAGAGACAGGCGATCCTGTCGCTCATCCTGTTCTTTGTGGTCGGGATCGCCCTTCTGTTCCCGATCGATGTGCGGCGAGGCATGGCTGACGTCGGCCAGGATTCCTCGAAGCTTAACACGACCTAGCTTCACCATGAGCTTCCTTACGCCGTAACCTGTGGTGATGCGAGCGTGGCTGATCTACATCACGAACTTCATTCTTACCTGCGCTCTCGGGGTGGTATTCGTCTTCCTTGAAGACATCCAGGTCCGCAACGGACTGGCGGACTGGGAGATCGGCGCAATCGCCGGAACCGGATTCGGCGCTGCGCTGGTCGCTGCCCTGCTGCTGTCGCCGTTCGCCGATCGGGGTGCATTCAAGCCACTTGCTGTCATTGCACTCACCAGCGGCATCGTCGGTCCCATTGGCTTCGCCTACGGCGAAAGCGTGCTCGCGCTCGCCCTGAGCCGCGGGCTGAGCGGCATCGGCCTCGGGCTGTTCGGTCTGCTGGCCAAGAAGGCCCTACTCGGTTTGGACGCCACCGGCGGTGGCGCCAAACTCGGCATATTGCTGTCAACCGCCGTTGCCGGATTCATCTTCGGTCCTGTGGTTGGCGCACTCTTCGAGCCGCTCGGGTTTGAAGCTCCGTTTATCGCCGTGAGCCTGACCCTGGTGGTGATCGGCCTGCCTGCCACCTACACCATCCTCAAGACCGAAATCGCTGCGTCGCCTGTCGACTACTCAGACCTTGGCCGCCTCGTTCGGCGACCAAAGGTGCAGGCCGCGATGATCGTGCAGATCATCGTCTTCGGGTTCATCGGCGTCTTCGATGCGATCATCGACCGGTTCCTCACAGATCTTGGTGCGTCGACCGGTCAGGTCGCCATCACCATCCTGTTCGTTGGTGGGCCGATGCTGGTCCTGCCACGCTTTGCCGGAAACCTCGCCGAGCGGCGAGGTGGCGCAACCGTCATGCTGCCCGCCCTGTTCGTGCTCATCCCAGCGATGATCGGCTACGGATTCACCGGCTCAGTGCTCGTCGCCACACTGTGCGGCTTGATGCATGGCACCGGCGAGTCCTTCGCCACCATCAGCGCCCAGGTGCTGGTGCTGGAGGTTACCGGCGCGGAACGCGCCGCTGTGGGCTCCGCCCTTCTCGAGGCCTCCGGCCTGGGCGCGGCCACCGTCACCGCGGCGCTCGCGCCAACGGTCTACGGCAGCAGCGGTGGGCAAACGCTGTTCGTTGGTACGGCGGCAATCGGGATTGGCTTTGCCCTGCTTGCATTCGCCCGGGTCCGCAAAGGTTCCGACGAGTTGCTGGTCGCCGCCCCGGCGTAAGCACCCCGCTCTAGGCGTAGAGCAGCACAGCGAACCGTTTGGCCGCCAGACGCAAACACAGGACCGACATCACCACCAGGACCGCGGCGTGGCCAATGTCGGCCACGCCAACCGTCCCAAGCATCAGGTCTCGACATAGCGCCGCTCCGTGATACAGCGGTGATACTCGGGCGATGAGCTGCAGCGGCTCTGGGTAGACCGACAGCGGATAGAAGGTGGCGGAGAACAGGAACAGCGACACCTGGACCAGCAGCACCTTGTCGAAGTCCTCCCACGTCCGCATGAACGTGACCGCCGCCAAACCAGCGGCGGAGAAGGCAATGCCGATCAGTACCGCCGCCGGAAGGGCGAGGATGGCCCACCAGCTTTCGGCCAATCCAAGCACCACGATGGCGCACCAGAAGACAAAGCTATATGCCGACCCTCGACCCTGCGCGTACAGCAGCTCACCAAAGGCGATGTCGCCTGGAGTGAGCGGGGTGGCGGTCATTGCCTCATAGGTCTTGTCCCATTTGAACTTGCCGTAGGTGTTGTAGGTGGACTCCGCAATGGCCCCACTCATCGCCGCCGAGGCCAACATCGCCGGGGCGACAAAGGTGGTGTAGTCATAGGTGCGGCCGTCCACGACGATGTCGCCCACCAGGACGCTCACACCCACACCTACCGACAGCAGGTACAGGAACGGCTCCAACACGCCGCTGGTAATGGTGGACCACCGACTCTTGACCACCATGGCGTTGCGGACCGAGACGTGACGGCCCCGGACACTCGCTCCCGGCATGAGGGCATCAAACAACCGGCTCATTGGTGCAACCGCCGTGTGTACTGGCCCCTACCCAGGACAAGACCGACGGTGGCGTAGAGCGCCAAGACGCCAAGGTGGACCGCCGTTGCCCCAACGCCAAAGTCACCGGTGGTGAACCCCCGAACCAGTGAGACCGAATGCCACAGCGGCGTGACCCTGGCCAACACCTCCATCGGCAACGGCAGTTGATCGACCGGGAAGAACGTACCGGAGAGCAGGAATGATGGCAGCACACCAAGGCGGAAGATGAGCGAGAACGAATGGTCTCCCTCACGCCCGATCGCCCACGCCGCCGCCAGGCCGGAGTACGCAATGCCACCGAGCATTGCCGCTGGGGGCGCTGCCAGTACCCACCACGAGCTGACGGCTCCGGCGACGGTGATGATGATTGCGAACACCGATGCCGAGCAGAAGATCTGAAACCCAAGCCACGTTTGAAAGCCCAGGGCAATGTCTGAGGGCCGCAACGGTGTGGCCGCAATCCCGAACGCGGTTCGTAGCCACTTCACCGATGCAAGCACCGGGTACAACGAGCCTCCCACCGCCGCCTGCATAGCGCCGGCCGCTAGCAGTCCAGGGGCGACGTAGTCGAGGTAGGAAACACCATCCAGGGTGGAACGTGCGGTCCCGCTTGCCAGGTTCTCATCGACCAGGCTGCCTACGCCCAGGCCCATTGCGCAGAGATACAGAATGGGGCTGATCACAATGCCAACAATGCTGCCGCGCCAGAACTGGCGGAACAGGTGGGCGAAGTACTCAGCGGCACGAAGGAAGCGGGGCACCCCGCGGCGGGGCGCCGCCCGCCCTGGGGCCATCGCCCCCATAACCCCATCGCCTGCTGTGGCGGTCACCCCTCCACCAACGATCTGCCGGTCAGCTGCAGGAACACGTCTTCCAAAGTGGAGCGGCGAACGAGAGAACTGGACGGCGTCAGGCCGAGCGCGCTGATGGCCGCTGCGGCCGCGTCGCCGTCTTCGGCATACACCAGCACCCGGTCGGGCAGGGCCTCGACCTTGAAAGTGATACTGGCCATCTTGTCCGCTGCAACGGCGATGTCTCCGGTATCGGCGAAGCGCAGCTCCAACACCTCGCGGGTGCAATGGGTCTCGATCAATCCGCGGGGCGACCCTTCGGCCACAATTTGGCCCGCATCGATGACGACGAGGCGATCACAGAGTTGCTCCGCCTCATCCATGTAGTGGGTGGTCAGCAGCAGCGTGGTCCCCTGCTGCTTCAGCTGATAGAGCCGCTCCCACACAAGGTGTCGAGCCTGCGGGTCAAGGCCGGTGGTCGGCTCGTCGAGCAGCACCACCTCTGGCTGGTTGATCAGGGCTCTGGCAATGGTGAGCCGCCGCTTCATGCCACCGGAGAGCGGTTCCACCAAATCATCGGCGCGCTCGGTGAGCTGGGTGAATGCCAGGAGCTCTTCGGCCCGCTGCGCCAGCTCCCGGCGAGGAAGGTCAAAGAACCGGCCGTACACCAGCAGGTTGTCCAGGACCGACAGCCCGAGGTCCAACGTGTCCGCCTGCGGAACAACGCCGAGCCGGGCCCGAATCCGAGACCCATCGGTTGCCGGGTCGAGGCCGAAGACCGTGAGGTCTCCCGCAGTCCGCGGCGATACGCAGCCGAGCATCCGCATGGTCGACGACTTGCCTGCGCCGTTTGGCCCGAGCAGCCCAAACGCCTCCCCCGGCTGGATGTCAAAGTCAACGCCGTCCACCGCGACAAATGAACCGAAGGTCTTGCGGAGACCCCGAGCCCGAATGAGCGGCTGCTCGGTCTCCGGTGAATCTCTAGGATCTGCAGTACGAGGATCTGGCACCGAGGTCCCCTTTGGTGTGGTCATGGCCCGACCAACTCACGCTACTACCGAGCTATGACACCCAAAGGAGAATTACGCACGAGATGTCCGGTGCGTTGCTGGGTGACCGGGTGACCGGTCGGGAGCTATTCCTCGCGCAGTACCTGTACATCGTGGGGGTGGCTTTCCCGGAGACCAGCGCCGGTGATTTTGGTCAACCTGGTCTGTTCTCGCAGGTCAGCAAGGTTGCCAGCACCCGCGTAGCCCATGCCGGAGCGCAGGCCACCGACCAGCTGCGACACCAATTCGCCAAGCGAACCGGCATAGCGAACCCGTGCTTCGACGCCCTCGGCAACGTGTTTGCCGGGAGTCTGACCAGTGCCGTAGCGATCTGCTGCCCGGCCTTTCATCGCCCCGGCGGAACCCATACCTCGGTATGTCTTCCACATCGACCCGTCGACAAGCTCAAGCTCGCCCGGGGCCTCATCGACTCCGGCCAACGCATTGCCAAGCATGACCGCATCGGCGCCGGCCACGAAGGCTTTCACAATGTCGCCGGAGGAAACGACGCCACCATCGGCGATAACCGGGATGCCGAGCGGTCGGGCGACCTGAGCGGTCTCATAGATTGCGGAGAGCTGTGGCATGCCGGCCCCGGCAACGATGCGTGTCGTGCAGATTGATCCGGCGCCAACGCCAACTTTGATGATGTCAGCACCGGCACCGATGAGCGCCTCGGCACCTTCGGCAGTGACAACGTTGCCACCGACAACGGTGACCTCCGGCCACTTCTGCTTGAGGGTGCTGACCGTGTCGACCACGCCTCTGGTGTGGCCATGTGCGGTGTCGACGACCAGCATGTCGACCCCGGCGGGGATCAGCGCCTCGGCTCGTTCGATGGCGTCGGTCACCCCGACGGCAGCGCCGACCCGAAGCCGCCCCTCGTCGTCGAGCGCAGCGTGAGGCTTCTCGATGCGCTTGGTGATGTCCTTCACCGTGATGAGTCCCTGGAGCCGACCGTCCTCATCGACAAGCGGCAGCTTCTCGATGCGATGCTCATGGAGAATGGCGACCGCCTGGTCAAGCGACGTGCCAACCGGGGCGGTGACCAGGTTCCGGGAGGTCATGAAGTCGGTGACCGGACGGTCGTACTCGGCTTCGGTGCAGAACCGCACGTCACGGTTGGTCAGAATGCCGACGAGCATCTGCGCATCGTCGACGATCGGAACGCCAGAGATGCTGTGACGGGCCATGATCGCCTCGGCATCGGCCAGGGTTGCGGCCGGCCCAAGGCTGACAGGTGCGGTAATCATCCCCGCCTGGGCTCGCTTGACCCGGTCCACCTCTTCCGCCTGGGCCGCAATGGACAGGTTGCGGTGCAGCACCCCGATGCCGCCCTCTCTCGCCAACGAGATGGCGAGCGGAGCTTCGGTAACGGTGTCCATCGCCGCGGACAGCAGCGGCACCTGCAGCGCCACGCCATCGAGGGAGGTGGCGGTGCTCACCTCGTTCGGGAGCACTTCGCTCCATCCCGGAACGACCAGCACATCGTCGAACGTGAGCGACTCGAATCCGGTCAACAACTCGTGATTCATTGCCATGGGTGGTTCCCTCCGGTGGATGGATGTCCGGCCTAGCTCGAGAGCTTTGATCGCTGCTCGGTCAGAACAGTTCCAATACTTTCTACCAACAATCGGTGCTCGGTCTCGTGCACTCGAATTTCAAACGACTCCAAGGTGTCACCTTCGACGAAGGGGATCTCTTCCCAGGCAATGACGGGTCCGTCATCGATGCCCTCGTCTGGCACGTAGTGCACCATCACCCCGCCCGAGCTGACCTCACCGCGACGCCACGCATCGAACGCCTTCTCGATCGCACCGAGGCCGGGAAACGCTCCGGGCTTGGCGGGATGCAGGTTGATCACCCGGTGGTGGGCCAGGAAGCCGTCGGTGAGCACCCGGTTCCATCCTGCCAGCACCACCAGGTCTGCACCGACGATCGTTGCCTCGTAGGCAAGTTCGGTGTCGTACTCGGTCCGGTCTCGACCGCCATGGGGCAGAACCGTGGTTGCGATCCCGGCCTGCTTCGCCCGTTCCAGCGCGTAGGCCTCGGGGTTGTTGGAGATGACCAGCACAATCTCGGCATCGAGCACGCCGGCCGCGCAGGCATCCACGATGGCTGCCAGATTGGTCCCCGACCCAGAGACCATCACGACGAGTCGACCGGGAGCATCCATCTAGCGCAGCGACACTCCCTCGCCCTCGACCACTCGGCCGATGACCTTGGTCGGTTCAGGAATTGCAGCCTGCGCTGCATCAACATCGTCGGGGGCGACGATAGCCACCATGCCGATTCCCATGTTGAGGATCTGGTGGGCTTCAACCTTGTTGAGCCCGGCTAGGCCGACGAGGAACTTGAACAGCGGCGGCCGGTTCCACGCTGAGGTGTCCACCACTGCCCCACACCCGTCGGGAAGGACCCGCGGCAGGTTGTCGACGAGGCCGCCACCGGTGATGTGCGCCAGCCCGTGGATGAGCTCGGCGTCGAGCGCGGCGGCCAGTGGTTCGAGGTAGGAACGGTGGACCGCCAGCAGTGCCTCACCGATGGTGGTGTCATCGGCCCCGGGAAGTGGATCTGAGAGGTCCATGCCGGAGGTGACCTTGCGGGCCAGCGAGTACCCGTTGGTGTGCAGCCCGGACGAGCCAAGACCGATCAACAGGTGGCCGGGCTCGATGGAGGGCTTCGGAAGTAGCTTTGACCGGTCGACAGCCCCGATGAGGGTGCCTGCGATGTCCACGGCGCCCGACGTCAACACGTCTGGCATTTCCGCTGTCTCCCCGCCGAGCAGGATGCAGCCAACGGCTCGACACGCGTCAGCCATGCCCGCCACCACCCGGGACACGATCTCCGGTTCAAGCGACGCTGCGGCGACGGTGTCGAGAAAGAACAGTGGCGTTGCCCCCTGCACCAGGACGTCGTTTACACCGTGGTTGACGATGTCGGCACCGACCGACTCCCAGGAGTCCATCTGTTCGGCCAGGACGGTCTTCGTGCCGACGCCATCGGTGGTGGCGACGAGGAGCGGATCGGCCATGCCTGAGAGCGAGGCCAGATCAAACACACCGCCGAAGCTCCCCAAGCCACTGACGACGCGATCATCGTGGGTGCTCAGCACCGAACCGGCGATCCTGGAAGTGGCGTCCGCCGCAGCGGAGAACGAAACCCCGGCGTCGGCATAGGCGTCAGAGTCACCCTCGGCCTTGGCGGTCCCGGGCCGTGTCACGTAGTGGTGACCAATGTCAGCCCGCGCAAAGAGCTGGTCGTTCACCAACTGATCGACAACCCCGTAGACCCGGTCCAGCGCCTCGGCCAGATCAACACCGGTGCCGGTCACGGACAGCACACGACCACCGCTGCTCAGCACCCGACCGCTCTCTACCTTGGTCGAGCTGTGAATCAGTGCAACATCGGCGGGAAGTTCAACGTCGGGAATTTCAATGTCGGTCGCCGGGCTTGTCGGATACCCCATCGCTGCGACGACGACGGTGGCCGCGGTGAGGTCGGAGACCCGCTCGACCGTCACCTGATCGAGTGAACCGGTCGCCGCGGCGGCGATCAGGTCCAGAACGTCGGAACCGATGAGTGGGAGCAGGACCTGGGCCTCGGGGTCACCGAAGCGACAGTTGTACTCGACCAGGCGGGGGCCTTCGGTCGTGAGCATGATGCCCGCATACAGCACCCCGACATACGGCATGTTCTCCGCTGCCATCCCGTCGACGGCGGCGACGAGGAACTGTTCGATCAGCTGCGGCTCAAGCTGTGCAATGTCGGGGACCGGTGCGAACGCACCCATGCCACCGGTGTTCGGGCCGGTATCGCCCTCACCG
Source organism: uncultured Acidimicrobiaceae bacterium (assembly GCA_964609665.1). Lineage (GTDB taxonomy): Bacteria > Actinomycetota > Acidimicrobiia > Acidimicrobiales > SZUA-35 > JAHELU01. The sequence continues at coordinate 27,991 of CAZSTV010000029.1, read as the reverse complement.
ACGCGCTTGTGGTCCTGAGCGGTGCCGATCGGCACGACGGTGGTGCCGTCAGCAATGCCGAACAGTGAGAGCTCCTCACCTTCGAGGCGCTCCTCGAGGACAACGGTTGCGCCCGCATCGCCCATTGTGCGGTCCGCCAACAGGTCGTAGATGGCTCGTTCGGTCTCGACCCTGGTCTCCGGGATGATCACGCCCTTGCCCGAGGCCAGACCATCGGCCTTGACCACAACCGGCTTGTTGAACGCGTCGAGCCATTCGAGTGCTGCTGCAACCTCGGTGAACGACTCGCACACGGGGCCAGGGATGCCATGGCGGGCCGCGAACGAGCGGGCGAAGGACTTCGATCCTTCGAGCCGGGCCGCGTCCTGCGACGGTCCGAAGCACGCCACTCCCGCAGCGATCAGCGAATCGGCCAGGCCGTCCACCAGCGGCGCCTCGGGGCCGATGATGACCAGGTTGATGTCTTCGGACCGGCAGTACGACACGACGGCGTCGTGGTCAGCGGCGTCGATGGCCACGTTGTACTCCGCAGTCCCGGCGTTTCCGGGGGCGACGGCCATTGTGCCGAGTCGCGGTGAGGTGGCTATTGCCTTGGCGATCGAGTGCTCACGGCCTCCCGATCCGATCAACAAGACGTTAAGCGTCTCGGGCAGCACGGTCGGAGAGGGTTGGTCGGTCATTCAAGCACTCCATCAAATCGCTTCTTGCTGATGGCCAGGGACAGCTGCACCGGTACCGGGTAGTCGCCGGTGAAGCAGGCATTGCAGTAGCCATCATCTCGCCCGAGGGCTTTCATCATGCGGGGAACTGACAGGAAACCGAGGCTGTCGGCTCCAATATGGTCACAAATTTCGGGCACGCCGAGTTGGTGGGCGATCAATTCATCGTAGGAACCCATGTCGACCCCGAAGAAGCATGGATGGGCCACCGGCGGACAGGTGATCCTCACATGCACTTCAATGGCACCGGCATCTCTGATGAGGCGAATCAGCTGACCCGAGGTGGTGCCACGGACGATCGAATCGTCAACGACGACGACTCGGCGACCGGCGATGTTCTCCGGCAGCGTGTTGAACTTGAGCGCAACGCCCTGACGGCGCAGCTCATCTGTGGGCTCGATGAAGGTTCTTCCGATGTAGCGGTTCTTGACGAACCCCTCGTTGTAGGGGATGCCGGAGACGTTGGCGTACCCGATGGCGGCGGGCGTGGACGAGTCGGGAACGGGAATCACCACATCGGCCTCGGCCGGATGTTCCCTGGCAAGCTCTTCGCCAAGGTTCTGCCGGGCTTGGTGGACCGACAGCCCGTCCCAGGTGGCGTCCGGTCGGGAAAAGTAGATGTGTTCGAACGTGCAGCGGGCCTGGGCTGCCTTCGGCGGGACCGCCTGGTGGGTCCTGGCGATCGATCCCTGCAGCACGACGATCTCGCCGGGTTCGACTTCTCGAACCCCTTCACAGCCCAGGGTCTGCAGCGCACCGGTCTCGGACGCAACAGCGTGACCACCGGACGGCAACCGCCCGAGTGACAGCGGACGGAATCCCCACGGGTCTCTGGCGGCAATGACTTTGGTGCCGGCGATGATCACCAGCGAGAAGGCACCTTCCCAGCTCGGCATGACCCTGGCAAGACGCTCTTCCCAGTTGTCGCCATCAGCACCGGCCAACATGAGCGCCAACACTTCGGAGTCCGAGGATGACTGCAACCCGGCACCACGCTCGAGCAGCTTGGTGCGAAGCTGGTCTGCGTTGACGAGGTTGCCGTTGTGGGCGACGCCCAGCGGACCGTGAATGGTCTCAACGACGTAGGGCTGGACGTTACGTTCGCTGTTGGACCCGGTGGTCGAGTAACGGGTGTGGCCGATGGCCAACCCACCGACGAGCGGGTCAAGGGTCCCTGGTTGGAAGACCTGGTTTACCAGCCCCTGCCCCTTGTGGAGCCGCACCGCTCGACCGTCGGAGACCGCAATGCCCGCCGCCTCCTGACCTCGGTGCTGCAGGGCGTACAGGCCGAAGAAGGCCAGCTTCGCCACCTCATCGGCCGGCGAAGCAATCGCCACCACCCCGCACTCTTCTGATGGCCGGTCCAACTCCATGATCGCAGTACCTCAGTCCTGTATGGCTACGGTCTTGCTTCTATTAGCCGGCGGCTTCGATGTGTGTGATGCGGCGGAGGGGCATTCATCTTGGTGGCAGCCAGTGCTGCGTTCGCTGGGGCAAGAGCAACGATGGGCGCAACGACCAGCATGGCTAGACCCCCACGCCCACGGCGGCGAGATTGGCGGTAATGCGATCCTCGGCCGGTTGTGCGCCAGGCTCGAACGTTTTACCGGTGAGCGACTCGTAGATGTGAACGTAGCGAGCAGACGTTTCCTGCCAGACCTCTTCGGGAAGCTCCGGGGGTGGCCCATCACCGGAGTAGCCAAGCTCTCTCAGAGCGAGGCGGACGGGCTCTTTGTCGAAGTTCTCCGGCGAACGTCCCGCGGCCAGGCGTTCCTCCATCGAATCGATGGCCCAGAACCGCGAGGAGTCAGGAGTGTGGACCTCGTCGATGAGCAGCAGCTCACCGTCGGGGGCCAGCCCGAACTCATACTTGGTGTCGGCCAGAATGAACCCGGCATCGCCTGCCAACTCCTGGCCACGGTTGAACAGCTCCAGGGCGACCTTTTGCACCTGGGACCACAGTCCCGCTTCGACGAGGCCCTGTTCCACAACCTGCTCGGAGGTGACCGGGGTGTCGTGCCCGCCCTTCTCGGCCTTGGTGGTCGGGGTGATGAGGGGCTCGGCCAGCGGCCCGTGGGCGGCGATGCCGTCCGGGAGGACGTGGCCGTAGAGCAGACGCTCCCCGGCTTGGTAGCGGGGCAGTAGCGAGGTGGAGGTGCTTCCCGTCAGTCGACTCCGCACCACGACCTCGACAGGCAGCGGCTCAGCGTCCACAGCGATGAGGGCGTTGGGGTCCGGCACGTCGATCACGTGATTCGCCACGATGTCCGAGGTCTTTGCAAACCACCATGCGGCGACCTGGTTCAGCACCTGACCCTTGTGGGGAACGGTGCCGATGATCCGGTCAAACGCGCTGAGGCGGTCGGTGGTGATCAGTAGTCGACGACGGTCCGGAAGCGGCCACGCTTCACGTACCTTTCCCGACGTTTGAGCCCCGATCGCCAGGTCAAACGACGACAGGGTTTGATCGACTCCCACGTCGTCCATCATGGCCAGGATCACGGGTCGCGCGCGTGACCACGAGGCAACTTGAACAAAAAGTCAAGCGATGGTGGCTAGGCAGCGGCGACGGCGTTGACGCCGGCCTGGAAAAGGCCGAGACAGCGGCCCCCGAGCGACCGCCGCCAGTGGGGGTCTTGACGCGCAAAGACGTGGTCTTCGGGGTGAGGCATCAACCCGAGCACCAGCCCGGACTCATCGACGATGCCGGCAACATCACCGCCAGATCCGTTGGGGTTCTCGGGGTAGGAGCCACCGGCGGGGGTGCCGTCGGAGTTGCAGTAGCGGAACGCCACCCGTTCAGCGGCCTGAACGGTCGCAAGATCGGAACTGACAAATCGACCCTCGCCGTGCGCGACCGGGCACCGGATCGGTTCGGTCAGTTCGGCCATCCACGGCGAATGTGCGGCACCGGGTGCCAGATGGACCCAACGGCACTCGAAACGACCATTTTCGTTGTCGGTCAGGGTGGCGACCACTTCGGTCGGCTTTGAGGACCCGAGCACCCTTCTGCGGGAGGGCGCCGCGTCTTCAATCGGTTCGAGGTGACCGGGCAGCAGGCCTGCTTTCACCAAGGCCTGAAACCCGTTACAGATGCCAATGATGGGCATTTCTCGAACGGCCGCTTCCTGCAGCTGCTCAGCGAACCACCCTTTGAGATCAAGTCCGAGTAGACGGCCTGCACCGAGGGCATCGCCGTAGGAGAACCCTCCGGGTAGGGCCAGCAGCTGATGATCGACAAGCTTGACCTCGCCGGTCCGCAGTGCCCGTAGCGGTACCTCCAGCGTCTCGGCTCCGGCTGCCCGGAACGCCAAGCCAAGCTCTTCGTTCCTGTTGGTGCCGGGAGCGATGGGAATCAATACCGATGGCTTCATGATCCCTCCCCTTCTGACTCTGCGCCGGCGTCCACCGACTCGACGTCGCTGGACTTGAAGGATCTGCCGATCTCATCGAGGCTGATGTCAAGCTCGGTACCGATCCGGACATGCTCGTCCTCGGTCACCCAGCCGACCCTGGTGGCCGACGGCGCAAGCTCGGTGAACGCATCACCGTCTTCGGGGCGAACTTCGACCAGGTACCGGCCAAGACCTTCGCCAAAGAGCTCGTACGCGCTGTGACGTTCCGCCAGCGTGATGGCGGCGCCTCGGCGACCGGCAAAGGCCCACTCCGAGACCGCTGCGGCAATACCACCCTCGGACACATCGTGGGCGCTGACCGCAAGCCCGTTGCGGATGACCATTGCCATCTCTCGGTGCCGCAGGACGGCATCGGGGTCGGCGTCTGGCACGTGCCCGCCACGGTCGCCGCCGGTCACCTCGTCGAGGTAGCTGCCGCCGAGTTCACCGGCGAGCGGACCGAGCAACCAAATGTCGTTGCCGGGGGCCATCAGTCCGACGGCGGGGATGTTGGCGACGTCGTTGACGATGCCAACGGCGGTGATGATCAGTGTTGGCG
>CAZSTV010000029.1:0-23308 GCA_964609665.1 uncultured Acidimicrobiaceae bacterium | reverse complement strand
CTCTCCTCCCGACGGCGGCGGCTGGCCTCGTCCGCGATGAGGACGGTGACGACGTCGCTCCCGCGATCCCGCGTCACGGTGGCGCTGAAGGACGGCACGGCATCCCCAACAGCATCATTGACGATGAAGCAATTCGTCGTGGAGTTTGCCGCCGGGATCTCCCGGTGCTCGACCCCGCGCAGCGCGGCAGCTGCGGCGCCCGGACGCCCGAAGGCGACGGCGGCCACGGCGCACCGGGTCGGGCACGCCGTCAGGGCCGACGAATTCGTTGAAGAGTGAGTCCTTGCCGGACACGAACGGTGCCCGGTAGCCAATGGCGGCGTTGTGACAGCCGCGGCATGCCGCAACCAGTTTGGCCAGCATCACGGGGTCGGTGGGATTGCCCCAGGCAAAGTTGTCGAGCAACGAGAGGCGGTCCGGATCCGCCCCGGCGACGACCACGTTTCGGATCGCTTCATCGACCGCGGCCCAGGCCATCGCCTCGCAATCATGGCGACCAATCAAGATGGCGGCACCGATGCCAATGGCGGCGGCCCGGCGGGGCCCACCAAGGTCCTCGGCCGCAACGTCGGGCTCGGCGGCCGGCGCCTCAGCGGCGGGCATCACAATGTCGAGCGGGCTGTCGGACAGGTCGAGCACGTCGACGTTGATTTCGGTGGCCGCAGCGGCGATGGTCCCGGGACCGTTCGCCTCCGGGTCGCCGGACTCGGGGTCGACATAGCCAGGGTCGTCCTGCGCGGCACCTTCCGACTCAACAGCGTCCAACTCAACAGCGTCCGGCTCAGCAGCGTCCAACTCAACAGCGTCCTGCCCGAGGTCGTCCGACTCGACGCGGTCCACGTCGCCGTCGATGGCGTCAGCGTCGTCGGTGCCGACGGTGGAGGGCGGCGCCTCTGGCATGGTTGGCGGTGCGGGGGCAGTGTCGATTGACGACAGCCGCATGCCATCGGTGCCGGGAGGAATGAAGGCGGTGCCGTCCGCCGGGCCGTCGAGTGCCACACCGTCGTATGGCCTGATGACGGTGCCGCCGAGCACCTCGTGATCGTAGGTGCGGATCACCGCCTCGTTCGACCGAAGCGACGGGTGCGACAACAGCGCCTTGAGCGCCTCGACCGGCTCGATGTTGGTGCCAACCTCTTCCACCGGTGAACGGGGCGGCCGGTTGGTCGTGAGCGAGACGGCATCAAGGTGTAGCCGGGGCCGACCATTGTGCAGAAAGTTGGTGTCGAGGTCGACCAGAACGTCGTCCCCGTTGCGGACGGTGAGGCGACCCTCACCGGTGAACCAGCCGATGACGGTGGCATCAACCTGCCATTGCTCGGCCAGGGCAAGGAACGGCACGGGGTCGGGCACGGCGAGCACCATGCGCTCCTGCGCTTCGGACAGCCACACTTCCCATGGCGCCAGGCCCGGGTATTTGCGAGGGACCTTTGCCAGGTCAACGTCGGCGCCGAGGGTTTCCGCCATCTCCCCCACCGCTGATGAAAGGCCGCCGGCGCCGCAGTCGGTGATGGCGGTGTAGAGCCCGGCGTCGCGGGCGGCCAGCACCACATCGATCAGGCCCTTTTCAACAACGGGGTCACCGATCTGCACCGACGACCCGGCGGTCAACGCCGTTTCCATTCCCATCGACTGAGAGGAGAACGTTGCGCCACCGACGCCATCACGACCAACCGCTCCGCCCAGGGTCACAACAAAGTCGCCGGCCTTGGCGGCGGTCGGGTTTGAGCCCTTCGGCAAAATGCCAACGCACCCCGCAAAGACGAGCGGCGTGGTGGTGTAGCTCTGATCGTGGAAGATGGCGCCACCGAGGTTTGGCACGCCGATCTTGTTGCCATAGTCCCCGACGCCTGCGATGACGCCGGACCGGATGCGGCGGGGATGCAGCACACCGTGGGGCAGGGCGGAGATCGGCAGGTCTTCGGGGCCAAAGCACAGCACGTCGGTGATGGCCACCGGTCGAGCCGAAACACCCAGGATGTCCCGCACAACGCCACCCACGCCGGTGTTTGCACCACCGAAAGGTTCAAGCGCCGATGGGTGGTTGTGGGTTTCGGCCTTCAGGGCAAGGTCGAAGTGGCTGTCGAAGTTGACGATGCCTGCGTTGTCGACAAATGCGCTCTCCACCCAGGGAGCGTTGATGGTGTCGGTCGCACCGCGGAGGAAGGTGTTGAGCAGCCCGTCGATCTCGCCGTCGGGGGTGGAGATGACCGCACGGAACGTCTTGTGCGAACAATGCTCACTCCAGGTCTGGGCCAGCGTCTCAAGCTCGCCGTCGGTTGGTTCCCGCCCCTCGGACGCAAACCACTTCTGGATGGCGATCATCTCATCGACGGTCAGACCGAGACGCCGCTGCTTGCTGAGCAGTTCAAGATTCTCAGCGTCGGCCCGGCTGATGGGGATGCCCATCGTGGCGGGGGACGTTGCGGTCAGGTCAGCGTGGGCGGGTGGCAGCGAGTCGAGCGCCCACCGTTCGATCACGGTGTTGTGCAGCACCCGCTCCGCCAAGAGCTCAACGTTGGCGTCGGTCATGTAGCCATAGACCAGCCAGCGGGTTGCCATGGTGGCCGACTCGAGGGGCAGCCCGAGTTCGTTGGCGGCCCGGACAAGTTCGGCCGCTTCCCGATCGGTCACACCCGGCCGAAGACCCGTCTCAATGATGGTGACGCGGCCATGTCCACTTGGCGAGGTGTGCTCGGCAAGGTACATCCACCACTGCCCCACCGGATCGACGAGCAGCTTTGAGGCCAGCTCTTCTATTTGGGCAGGCGAAAGATCTCCCCGAAGATGCACAACGGGGTAGGCGACGACCTGGTTGGCCCTGATGCCGAAGAGCTTGGCTTTCTCGGCAGGGCCATCCGGCCCGGCGTCAACACGGCCGGGTCCGATGACTATGGCAAAATCCCTAGCGTTCCCCACTTCTCCCAGCATGTCGTATCCGGGGCCGGGCTCTGCATATTCGGCGCCGATTTTACAATTTGTATAACGCTCAGCCCGAGGTGGTGGAGGTTCCCGCCAACGATCCCCGATTGCGGATAGCGTTTCGACGTGGGTGCATCGGTGACTTCTGATTTCGTGCTTGGCGTTGACCTCGATGGCGTCTGTGCCGACTACAACAGCGGGTTTCGAGAGGTTGTGGCCGCAGATCGCGGGGTCGAGCCCGAGTCATTGGCCATGCCAACCGAATGGGGGTTCCACGATTGGGGCCTCGACGACAACGAGTTCGCTCGCTTGCACAAGCTTGCGGTTTCAGACAAGCGCATGCTGCGACATCTTCCCCCGATCGACGGCTGCGCCGACGCCCTGTGGCGACTCTCCGACATGGGGGCCTGGATCAGGATCATCACCCATCGCCTGTACATCAACTGGGGTCATGCGGCGGCGGTGTCGGACACGGTGGCGTGGCTCGATGAAAACCGAATCCCGTATCGAGACATTTGCTTTCTCGGCGCCAAACCTCAGGTCGAGGCGGATGCCTACATCGATGACGCCCCGCACAACATCACCGCACTGCGTGAGGCGGGCAACACCGTCATCATTTTCGATCAGCCGTACAACCGGGCGCTCGACGGGCTGCGGGCCAGAGACTGGCAGGAAGTGGAAGCGCTGGTAGAAGAGCTTGCAGCGCAGAAGGGGGCGGTCCAGCCCCAGCTACCGGGGATAGATGCAGGCGCCGACCGACTCGACCGGCGCCGCAGTGTCAACTAACCCGAGCACCCAATAGCAGCGGCGCTGGGCCAACTCAGGCCGAGCAACCGCAGATTGGCTGACTAGGCCGGTACGACGGCGAGCGCTCGGCTCAGGTCGTCGAGGGCGGCCGACCACCATTTGTTCTCGACCGTGGTCAAGCCCGGTACGTCTGACAGCAGACGGTCGATTTCCACGACCACGCCCGGCCGACCGGACGATGCCAGCCGAAGGTCGAGGAGGTGATCGATGACTCGCGACTTGTCGCTGAGCTCACCGTCGATGTTGGAGCGGAACTGTTCGATCAAGGATTCAACCACCAGGCCATGTTGCCACCTGCAACACCACTATGGAAGAACCAGAGAGAGGTTGCTCACCAAGTTTGGCGCTACAGGGCCGTTTGGCCCGGAGGCAAAACCACCACGCCGACACAACTCGCCGAAACCGCCAGCGCCGCTACCGTACTGGTGTGGAACGGCCCGTGATCGACCTTTTGGCCATCGCTTCGGCGGTCATCTTGGCCGCGACATTTCTCGTTGCCGCCGTTGCAAAATTTCGGTCGAAATCTGCCACCACGACCGATTTCCAATCACTCGGTTTGCCCCAACCTGCGCTGTGGGCGGTGGTGGTACCGCTCTTGGAGGTCATTACCGCATTCTTGTTGCTGGTTGTCCCCGGTTGGGGTGGCGTCGCCGCATTCACCCTGCTGGCCGCGTTTACCGCCAACCTCGCTCTGGTGCTTCGTTCGGGGAGAGTTGCGACCTGTGCGTGCTTCGGCGGCGCTTCCGCCACGCCGGTCTCGGGCCGGCATCTGCTTCGCAACGCGGTGCTGCTGGCTCTCGCCCTCATGGCCTCGACCTTCGACGGCTGGATTTTCGCCGCCGCCTCATAACGAAAGTTCACAAGTCGCGGGCCCCGCGAAGCTCGACGGTTGCTCAACCCATCTGGTCTAATGGGGCGCAATGAACACAGCTGATGACCGCCAGTGGGGATTCAAAACCAGAGCACTTCACGCGGGAGGTCAGCCCGACCCGGCGACCGGCGCACGAGCGGTGCCCATCTACCAGTCGACGAGCTTCGTCTTTGAAGACACCGAGGACGCCGCCGACCTCTTTGCGCTGCAAAAGTACGGCGTGATCTACTCCCGGATCTCCAACCCGACCACCGCAGCGTTCGAGGAGCGTATTGCCTCGCTCGAAGGCGGCATTGGTTCGGTGGCGACCAGCTCAGGGCAGGCGGCGGAGTTCCTGGCGGTCACCACCCTGTGCGGGGCCGGTGATCACATCGTCGCCGCAGCGGGGCTGTATGGCGGCACGTACTCACTGCTGTCCACGACGCTCGGCCGGTTCGGGATCGAGACCACCTTCGTCAACAACGACCACCCCGAACAGTTCGCAGCGGCCATCAGGCCCGAGACAAAGTTGCTGTACACCGAGGTGATCGGCAACCCGTCCGGCTCCATCGCCGACCTCGAGGCCCTGTCGACAATCGCCCACGATGCCGGGATCCCGCTTGTGGTCGATGCAACCTTTTCCACCCCGTACCTCTGTCGGCCGATCGAGCACGGGGCCGACATCGTGCTGCACTCCGCCACCAAGTTCATCGGCGGTCACGGCACCAGCATCGGTGGCGTCGTCACCGAGGCGGGCACGTTCGACTGGAGCGCCTCTGGCCGTTTCCCTCGGATGACCGAGCCTGTGGCCAGCTACAACAACCTCCGCTGGTGGGACAACTTCGGTGAGTACGCCTACTGCTCTGCGCTGCGCTCGGAACAGCTGCGTGACGTTGGCGCCAGTCTCTCGCCGTTCAACGCCTTCATGCTGTTGCAGGGATTGGAAACGCTGCCCCAGCGCATGGAGAACCACGTCGAAAACGCAAAGGCGGTGTCCGCCTGGCTCGACGCCGACAGCCGGGTGTCGTGGGTCTCTCACGCCGACCTTCCGGACTCGCCGTACCACACGCTGGCGGGCAAGTACCTGCCGAAGGGCGCCGGAGCGATCTTCACCTTCGGTCTGTCCGGCGGCCGCAAAGCGGGCCAGCGGTTCATCGAGAGCCTGCAGTTGATCAGCCACCTCGCCAACGTCGGCGACGCACGCACCCTGGTCATCCACCCCGCATCGACCACCCACCAACAGCTGACCGACGAACAGTTGGAGCTGGCCGGCGTCGGTCCGGACATGGTGCGGCTGTCGGTCGGCCTCGAAGACATCGATGACATTCTCTGGGACCTCGACCAGGCGCTTAGCGCCGCAATGGAGCTGTGATGACCGATTCTGCAACGCTGAAAAACTGGACACCGCCGGGTGCCCAATCGCGGAAACGCATACTCGACAACGCCAAGGCGATCGCGCTGGTGGGAGCGTCGTCGAACACCGCCCGGGCCAGCAACTTTGTCATGACCTACCTGAAGTCCTCGGTGTGCGACTTTGACCTGTACCCGGTCAACCCAAGAGAAACCGACGTCCTCGGTTTCGCTGCGTACCCCTCGCTGGCCGACCTACCGGTCGTGCCGGACATCGTCGACGTGTTCCGCAAGGCCGATGACTGCCCGGCGATCGCTGCCGAGGCGGTCGCCGTCGGGGCCAAGGTGCTCTGGCTGCAGCTCGGCATCTGGAGCGAGGAGGCCGCAGCAATCGCACTGGACGGCGGGCTTGAAGTAGTAATGGACCGTTGCACAAAGATTGAGCACGCCCGTTTTGCCGGCGGGCTCCATCTTTCAGGGTTCGATACCGGCGTCATCAGCAGCAGACGCCGTCCAATGAAGCGTTAAGGAGACAACGAACGATGGATCTCGGAATTGCGGGGAAGCGTGCGGTCATCGCCGGGGCATCGGCCGGGCTCGGCCTTGGCTGCGCACAGGCGTTGGCGGCCGAAGGGGTCAAGGTCGCTATCGGCAGTCGAGACGCCGATCGTATCGAAGCAGCCGCGGCCACGATGGACGGCGCGGTTGGCGTCGTCGGAGATGTCAGCACCACCGACGGTGCCGTCGGCTTTGTGAACGACGCGGTCGAAGCACTCGGCGGCATCGACATTCTGATCGCCAATGCAGGTGGACCGCCGGTTGGCAACTTCGACTCCACCGCACTCGACGCCTACGCGGACGCGCTCAACCTGAACCTGTTGTCGACCGTTGCCATGGTCCACACCGCAATCCCCCACCTGAAACAGGAAGGCTGGGGCCGCATCGTGGCCATCACCTCCATCTCGGTGCGCCAGCCGATGGGCAACCTCATCCTGTCCAACACCGCACGGGCCGGAGTGACCGGGTTCCTCAAAACCGTGGCGACCGAGGTCGGCCGAGACGGCATCACGGTCAACTCGCTGCAACCTGGCTCGCACAAAACCGCTCGTCTGATGGGCGCCGGCTTTGACCTGGAGGCCGCGGCAAAGGGCACGCCCACCCGGACCATCGGCACCCCCGAGGACTTCGGCAAAGTGGCCGCGTTCCTGTGTTCCGACGCCGCCAAGTTCATCACCGGCTCGTCAATCGCCGTGGACGGCGGGGCATACGCAGGGCTGCAATAGGGTTAGAACCATTCCGGGTTCACATTTGGTGGGCCCACTCGAATAGTTCACGTCTTCAGGAGACCCCCTATGCCCGAAGCAGTCATCGTTTCCACCGCGCGCAGCCCGATCGGTCGGGCGTTCAAAGGTTCACTCAAGGACGAACGCCCTGATGACATCACGTCGCAGATCGTGAAAGCCGCGCTCGCCAAGGTGCCAGAACTCAACCCGGCCGAGGTCGAAGATTTGATGCTCGGCACCGGCTCCCCCGCCGGCGAGCAGGGCTTCAACCTGGCCAGGGTCGTCGCTGTCATGTCCGGGATGGACGACGTCCCCGGCGTGACGGTCAACCGCTACTGCTCATCGTCGCTGCAGACCATCCGCATGGCCGCCCACGCCATCAAGGCGGGCGAAGGTGATGCGTTCATCGCTGCGGGGACCGAGTTTGTGAGCCGCTACGGCAGCGGCGTTGCCGACCCCGCCACCGCGGAAAACCCGATCTTCGGCGCCGCAAAGGAACGGACCGCGGCACGAGCCGAAGGTGGCGTAGAGACCTGGTCGGCCCTCGACGGCCTCCCCGACATTTACATCGCCATGGGCCAAACCGCGGAGAATGTTGCGCAGCAGCAGAACGTTAGCCGCGAGGACCAAGACGCCTGGGGCGTACAGAGCCAGAACCGGGCCGAGGCCGCCATCGAGCGGGGCTTCTTCGAGAACGACATTACGCCAATCACCCTCGCCGACGGCACCGTGCACGCGACCGACGACGGCCCCCGAGCCGGGACCACGATCGAAGGTGTCAGTCAGCTGAAGCCAGTCTTTCGGCCAGACGGCACCGTGACGGCGGGCAATGCCTGCCCGTTGAATGATGGAGCCGCCGCCGTTGTGGTGATGAGCGACACCAGGGCGGCCGAGCTTGGCATCACGCCCCTCGCCAGGATCATCGCCTCCGGCGTCACCGGGTTGAACCCGGAGATCATGGGTCTCGGCCCTATCGAAGCGGTCCGCCAAGCCCTCGGGCGAGCGGGGATGACCATCGACGACGTCGACCTCGTGGAGATCAATGAGGCGTTCGCCGCCCAGGTGCTCCCCTCCGCCGAACAGCTCGGCATCGACCACGCAAAGCTGAACGTGAACGGCGGAGCCATCGCGCTCGGCCACCCGTTCGGCATGACCGGCGCCCGCATTATGACCACGCTGATCAACGGCCTCGAAGACAGCGACGGCACCATCGGCCTTGAAACCATGTGCGTCGGTGGCGGCCAGGGTATGGCCATGCTGATCGAGCGACTGTAGCGAGCCAGAAAAGATGTAACCTCACCGATGCTTCGGTGGTCAAAGTAACTGAATACTCTCCCCTGAAGCCCCGGTGCATCTCTCGATGCTCGGGGCTTCGTGGTTCCGAACCCACGAAGCGGGCGTGGATCGGGCAACATGGGAGCGATGAGTTTCGTCGACGACCTCGGGTCATGGTCTGCTGAGGACCTCTCCTATCTCATGGAGCAACGGCCGGATCTGCTGCCCGCATCGGACCGGGGCTTGGAGGCGGTTGCCCGAAAGGCGGCCACTGCCATGTCGCTCGGGCGGGTCCTCGTCGGTGCGGACGTCGGCATGCTGGTCGTGGCCGAAGCGCTTGTTGCGAAGCATCCGGCAACCGTGGAAGATCTCGACGTGTTGCTCGGCACGCAAGACCGCACCGCCGTCACCGACGCCGTGGAGCGGCTACGGCGTTGCGGCGTCGTCCGCATCGACCACAGCGGAGGCGGTGGCCGGGCGGTGATCGCTCCTGTCGGTGCGCTGCGGGACCTGCTGCATCGCCCACTCGGGCTCGGTCCGTCGTTCGTCGAACTGGCAGACAACCTTGCAACTGAGACCATCACCAGCCTGGCCAAGGCCACAAACGCCGAGGGAGCAGGACAGCGCTCCCCCACCATTCGAGCCATCGCCCACCGCTTGCGAGATCCCGCTGTGGTGGAACACATCCTGAGCGACGCCCCCGCCCCGGCGAAGGAACTGCTCGCAGAGTTGGTGTCCCATCGTTCACCGGCAATCCCGCTTCCCACCGGCTACCCGTACCGAGGCTTGGATCCCGATGATCCGCTGGCCTGGTTGATGAACGCCGGACTTGTCATTTCGGTCACCGAAGCGGGAGCCGAGCTGCCACGTGAGCTTGTGATCGCCGGTATGGCCGACGGTCTCGCCCCCACCGCCGCGCTTCGCCCGATCGAGCTGCAACCGGTCGACGGGTTGGCCGCGGACCTCGCTGCTGGTGCAGCCGGAGACAACGCAAACCGCATGCTCGACGGGGCGGAAACCCTGCTTCGCATGATTGGCAATGGTGAGGTGTCGCTTCGCAAGGCGGGCGGCATCGGGCCAAGAGAAATCAAACGGGTAGCGAAGCGGTGTGGACTGGAATCACTCGACGTTGCCCGCATCGTTGAGCTCCTCGCGGTGGCTCGTCTCCTGCGGGTCGACGGTGGTGTACTTGGACCTGCGTCGCTTGCCGCCCGGTGGTGGATGCTGGAACGAAAGCGGCGGTACCTCGTGCTGGTTCGGGCCTGGTTGGGTTCCGACCGATTCCTCAGCCGCGGCCTGTTGGAAAACTCAGACCCCGAGCGCCTCGTTGCTCTGGGCGATGTTGAGCCCGTTGCCGCGGCAAGCGCCGGGCGTGCGGTCGCGCTGACCACCATGTCACAACTCCCCGAAGGCCAGGCGTACCAGCCGGACCAGTTGGCGGCCGCGGTGGTGTGGCAGGGCCCCAACCTGTGGGGCGCCGGAGACCCGTTACCGGAACTGCTGGTCGAATGGACGCTCGAAGAGTCCGAGCTTCTGGGGCTCAGTACCGCCGACGCGCCAGGACCGATTCTGCGTGCGCTCATGGCCTCGGACGAGGTCGGCCTCGACGGCGCCGTCAGCGCGGCGGTGGCAGACGACCAGGACAAGCTGGTGCTGCAAAACGATATGACCGCTGTGTCCTTCGGTCCGCTTGCCCCTTCGGTGAGTCGTTCGCTCGCCGACATGACCGACCGTGACGAGGTCGGGGGCGACGGTCGCGCTCCGGCGTTCAGATTCACCGAGTCATCGGTCCGCCAGGCATTCGACCGGGGGTGGGACACCGAGTCGATCACCGGCTTTCTGACCGAACACTCGCTGTCGGGCGTGCCACAGCCGCTGGAATATCTGCTGGCCGACGTGGCCCGACGCTACGGAGCCATCAGGGTCATGCCGGCACAGTCGGTCATCGTCACCGCCGATGACGTCACCGCGGTTGAGGTTGCCTCAAACCGCAAAGCAACCAACCTCGGACTGCGGCTGATCGCCCCAACGGTGCTCACCTCACCGCTTGACCCGGTCACCGTCACCGAATCGCTCCGGGCGCTCGGGTTGTTCCCCACCCTGGAAGGTTCCTCGATACGCCTCGACGGACCCGGCGGCCCGGGAGTCGACGGCCAGGGTGCCCCCAACAGTGATCCCAACCGCGATGATGCGCCGGACCTCCCCGCCGACTGGACGGGTCCTCCGCTCCCGTCGGGACCCTTCGCCGATGAAGTTGATGCCGCTGTGGCAATGCTGCTCGAAGGCAACGACCGCTCTGACAACGACCGCTCTGACAATGACGGGGCTGACAACCCCGGCCGGCACCAATCGACCGGTGACCCGACGGGACTTCAAGCGTTCTGGGGGCGGTCGGTCCTGTTGGACATACTGATCGACGGCAACCCGGCGACGGAACGAGGCACGCTTGTCGGCATCGGCGATGTGGTGTCGCTCCTGACCGTGGATGGGATCCGGGAGATTCCGGCCGAGACCGTCTTGGCGGTCTCAGACCCGGAAAGCAGCTAGCCCGGCGGTGGATACGACCCCCTCGTCGAATGACGACGGCGACGGAAGCGGCGGCAGCGGCGGGCCGCTCCTGGTGGCCGGACCGGACACCCTGCTCCTCCAACTCGACCATCGTGACGCCGATGCCTGCCGAGCAGCGCTGGCGGCCTTCGCCGAACTGGAACGGTCTCCGGACCATGTGCACACCTACCGGCTCAGCGACCTCGGCCTGTGGAACGCAAAGGCGGCCGGGCTGACCACGCTGGATGCGGTGCAAACGCTTGAGCGGTTCGCCTCCGGCGCGGTGCCCCATGCAATCGTCGACCGAATCACCGAAGCCATGGATCGCTACGGTCGCATCGTCATCGAGAACCGTGGCGACACGTTGGCCCTCACCACCGACACCGAGGACCTGCTCGACGAGCTTCTGGCCGATGCCGAACTGGCCCGAGCGGTCGGCGAGCGGCATGACAAAACCTCGGTTGAGGTGGCGCCGCTCGACCGAGGTCGGATCAAACAGCGTCTCACCGCGCTGCGCTGGCCCGCCGAAGATCGAGCCGCTCTTAGCCCTGGGGTCTCGTTTCCGCTGCAGCTGCGGGACGACGTTCAGCTCCGCCGGTATCAACGTCAGGCGGTTGACTCCTGGCTTCCGTCGGGAACCGGGGTGATCGTTCTGCCCTGCGGCGCAGGCAAGACCATCACCGCCATCGCCGCGGCAGCGGCGGTCGGCACGAACACCCTCATCCTTGCAACCAGCCAACTCTCGCTGGCCCAGTGGGAACGTGAGTTGTTGCGCTTCACCGACATCGACCCCGACAACCTCGGCGTCTACTCGTCACGTCGCAAGGAGGTCCGGCCGATTACCCTGGCCACCTACCAGGTGTTGGCCACACGACGTGATGGCGAGTTCAGACATCTTGACCTGATCCAGAACGGCGACTGGGGTCTTGTCATTTACGACGAGGTGCACCTGCTGCCGTCCGCAGTCTTCAACCTGACCGCAGGCATCCAGGCCAGGCGGAGGCTCGGGTTGACCGCCACGTTGATTCGCGAAGACGGACGCGAGGCCGATGTCTTCACGCTGGTCGGTCCGAAACGGTTTGACGTCCCCTGGTCAGATCTCGAACTTCAGGGTTGGATCGCCCCGGCTCGTTGCATCGAAGTCCGGGTGGTTGCCACCGACGCGGAACGGATGGCCCACGCCACCGCCGACAGTCGGGGTAAGGCATCGGTGGCGGCGACCGTCGCCGCAAAGCTCGATGCTGTCGAGACCATTCTGGAAAAGCACCCCGACGAGCCAACCCTCATCATCGGCACCTACCTGGACGGGTTGCGTCCCATCGCCGAACGCTTCGACCTGCCGCTGATCACCGGGGAGACACCGAGCAAGGAACGAGCCGTTCTCTTCGACGAGCTGCGGGCCGGTGAACGTTCACGCCTTGTGGTGTCCAAGGTTGCCAACTTCAGCCTCGATCTCCCGGAGGTATCGGTGGCGATCCAGGTGTCTGGCACCTTCGGGTCACGTCAGGAGGAGGCGCAGCGGCTCGGTCGAATCCTCCGCCCGAAACACGACGGCCGCCAAGCCCACTTCTACACCCTGGTCACCAGGGACACCGTTGAGCAGGAACAAAGCGGTCGGCGCCAACGATTTCTGGCCGAGCAGGGTTATCACTATGAGATCATCGACGCCGACGGCCTGGCCAGCGAGATCACGAACTGAGCGTGTGGGTCAGCCGGTGGTTGGGCCGACCGCAGCGCAGCGCTGTACGGCCTGAGCGAAGAACTCCGAGAAACCGTCGACGCCCTCTTCGGACTCGAGGAAGGCAACGTCCGGAGCGGACGAGATTGCGCTGAGCGCGTCGTTGTCCTCTTCGTACTCGTCAAAGACCGCCTCTGCAATGCAGGTTGCCTCAGGCTCAGCGAGCGAACCCGAGTCCATAAGCACCGCGACCAATTCTTCTTGACTTCCCGGCCCACTCGAACAGCCCGCTGCAATCAGCGCCACGAGGGCGACGATCAGCGGCAGTCGCCGCCGCCGGGTACGGGCGGGAGAACCGATGGAGGCGTTGTGCTCGATTACAGAGGTCATGACCGCTTCTTTCTAGCTCTTGACCGGCGCCATTCCTACCTTTTTGGGGCGCTGTGCCGCGAGCGACCGGCCGTCGGTGGCCGTTTGCGCCGCTACTGCGTCAGTTCGTTGGCCCATGGTGGATCCGCACCGAGCCGAGAAACGGTGACCGCCGCGGCTCGCACTGCGTACGTAACGATGGAACGCCAGGTCTCCGCATCGAGCGCGGCGACCGCTTCCGGAGTGAGACAACCCGCCCGGTGCAGCCGGACAAGGGTTGCGCCACAGAACGAATCCCCGGCACCGACCGTGTCGACAACGTCGACCTGCTGAGCCGGGACGTGAAACTCCGAGCCGTCGGCCAGGAACCCGTCGACCCCTGTTCCACCCGTCGTGCGCAGGACCACGGCGGCGCCACGTGCCAGCAGATCTGCTGGCTGGACGCCAATCCAATCCATGTCTTCATCGCTGGCCTTGATCACGTCTGCCCGGTCGAGCCACCGGTTGGCAACGGCCAACCATTCGGCCCGGTTGGGGAAGACCTGGGGCCGGATGTTCGGGTCGAAGGACACAACGCCGTCGAACCCGTCGAGCAGTCCGGCCAATGCCTCAGCGGTCGATCCCCGAAACACGCCGAGCGTGCCGGCGTGAAGAATGTGCGGGCCGGGACCAAGCGATGAGATATCAGCCTCGATCATCGACGCGTCCGCGGTGTTGTCGCCCTCGAAACTGAACGACTGCACGGGCTTTGTGACGACGACGGCGCGGGCGGTGGGCTCGGGCCCCCGCTGGGCGGCGCTCAACACCACGCCGGATTCTTCCAGGTGGGCCCAGATCAGATCGCCGTTCGCGTCGGTGGATACCCGGCCAACAAAGGCGGTCGGGACACCAAGACGTGCGGCGGCGATCGCCGCGTTCATCGGACCGCCGCCCGGCACAGCCTGCTCGCCACCGTCGTCGGTGGGGATGACATCAACCAGGGATTCGCCTGCGCAAATGATTGAACTCAAGCATCGGACTATATCGAGCACCCGCACGGGCCTCACGGGTGGTTGCACCTGGAATCGGCGACCCGGCCCCAGAGCCTTGGTCAACCTGCCCTAGGCTTGAGTCATCGTCGAGCAGCCACCGCAAGATCGCCAGCGCCACCCGCCGGACGTCGTCTCCCGGCGGGCCGCTTTGGGCCTTGGTGGAGCGGCCATCGGGCTTGGCGGCGCCGCGCTCGCCACCGGCGGCTTTGCGGCACGGGCCGGTGCGGCGACACAACCCCGCCGGAGGACAGCGGCCACCGCATTGGGTCTGCTCCGGCCTGAGATCACGCCTCGCGACGCCTGGGGCCAAGACCTGCCGGTGACCGGGGAAATTCTCGTCGAGGAGGACGTGCGGTTTCTCCTCGTTCATCACACCGCGTCGACCAATGACTACCGCCAAGACCAGGTGGCAGACCAGATCCGGGACTTCTACCAGTTTCACACCGGCCCGGAAAAGGGCTGGCCCGACGTGGCCTACAACTTCTTTGTGGACCGCTATGGCGGCATCTGGGAAGCCCGGGCAGGAAGCATCGACGGACCGGTCCGCGGCGACGCCACCGGCGGCTCTCAGGGCTTCGCTCTGCTGTGCAGCCTCATCGGCAACCACACCGACGCAGAGGTCACCCCGGAGGCGCTGGAGAGCCTCAGCGGCCTTCTGGCGTGGCTGGCCGAGCGCCACGGCATCGACACAACACCGGGAACGCTCGTCGACTTCACCTCCCGAGGATCAAACCGGTGGCCGGAAGGGTCACCGGTCACAACGCCGACGATTTCCGGTCACCGAGACATGTCGCAAACGAGCTGCCCCGGCGATGCCACCTATCGGCTCCTCGCCAACGACATCCCCGCCAGGGTTGGCGAAATTCGACAAGCGGCGCTCGTGAGCGCCGAGCAGGCGGCAGCGGCCACATCGACCACGGTCGAGATCGCACCGGAGCCATCCCAGAGCGAACCGGCGGTGACCGCCGTGGCTCCATCGTCGGTGGCCCCCTCCACGTCGGCCGGGGCCGACGCTGCAGATGGCGAACAGGCCATCGGCGCGAGTAACGACGGCACAGGCCTGTCGGCCTTCTCCGTTTTTGTCGGCGCCGCCGCCACCTTTGGTGCCGTGCTCTTGGCAGGTGCCGCCAAGTTCCGCCGCCGGACTATCAACTAGCGATCTGTCCCGCTGGCGCAGGGCTAGCGGGTGGAGACCTCGGCGTGTCCGGCGTCGCTCAGGCGCTGCCGCAGTGCAACGAGCTGCCCGTCCAGCACGGCCTGGTCCGGGCTGGTGTTGGCGTTGGCAAAGTCGAGCTGAGACATGGTGTTGATGGGGATGACGTGCAGGTGCACGTGTGGGACCTCGAACCCGGCGATCATCAGGCCAACCCTGGCCGGGGAGAACTCGGCCTTCTGGGCGTTGCCGATGCTGTGAGCGACCGTGGTCAGATGAGCCGCAACCTCAGGCTCAAGGTCGGTCCATTGGTCAACCTCGGCTCGAGGGACGACAAGGCAGTGGCCATCTGCAAGCGGTCGAACGTCGAGGAAGGCGACACAGAGATCGTCCTCCCAGACCATGCGGGACGGGATCTCACCGGCAATGATTCGGGTAAAGATTGTTGCCATTCGAACACCCTAGAGCGACGATGACCGAACGTTCACCCGATGTTGACCCAGCGCTGACCAGATGTCGGACAGAGACCGGAGAAAGCCAATGACCCTGCAGGTGGCCAGTTGTTTCCATAGAGAGCACGCTCCGGACCAGGTGGTGGTCCAGGCCAGGGCCGCTGAGGAGTCCGGCTACAGCGAGTTCTGGCTCATCGAGGACTGCTTCTACACCGCCGGGGTGAGCCTGGCGACGGCTGCATTGGTGTCGACCGACGCAATCGGGGTTGGCATCGGGATCATGCCGACCGTTGCCAGAAATCCTGCGATTGCCGCAATGGAGGTGGCGACCATGGCAGGCCTGGCCCCCGGTCGGTTCCACGCCGGGTTCGGCCACGGCGTGCAATCCTGGATGGCCCAGATGGACGAGTTGCGGGCCAGTCCGCTCACGATGATGGAAGAGACCGTCAACGCGGTCCGCCTGCTACTGCGGGGCGAGCGACTGTCCGTGCAGGGTCGCTACGTCACCCTTGATGACGTCGCGCTGGACCAACCGCCGGCGGTCGTTCCTCCGGTCTCGGTTGGAGTCCGGGGACCCAAGTCACTGCAGCTGTCGGGAGCCACGGCGGACGGCACCATCCTTGCGGACTTCGTGAACCCGACCTACCTGACGTGGACCCGGGAACAGATTGCGGCCGGGGCGTCGCAGCGAACCGCTCCAGACAGCGCCGAGGACAACCATCGCGTCACCGTGTTTGCCACCGCTGCCATCGGACCGGACGGAGACGCCATGCGGACCGCGGCCACACCCCACCTTGCCTCGGTCTGCGCGGACGCACCGTTGTCACTGCAGATGGCCCCGTTCTTTCCCGAACTCAGTGAACACGCCGAGCGGTCATCGTGGGAGGATGCCATCGCCGCTATGCCCGCCGAGTGGTGGAACGACATCGCCGCGGTGGGAACGCCCGACGATGCCGCAGAGTATTTCCAGCGGATGGAAGCCGCTGGAGCGGACGTGGTGGCGCTGTTCCCGGACTTCATGAACCCGATCGACTCGGTCCGATCCACCGCTCGAGATTTGTTCTGACCGGTGGAACCCACCACCCAGTTGCCGGGTGAACATTCGTTCGATAGAGTCGGTCACGTAGCTGGCTGGGTACCGGTTCGTGACTGTCAGAGAGCGAGCCGGTACCCGAATCTACCAGCCTCAGTCGAGGGGTGGGAGGGTCTCCGCCCAGCACCTGTAGGACCCGGCAACGGAACCGTCGTAGCAGTCACCGGTCATCGCCTCGGCGGTGCGGGAGATGTACTCAACGCCCTCGGAGAAGTAGAGCACCAGCTCACCGCGATCGGTCTCGCCTGCCAGCTGATCGATCCAGTAGTCGAAGCCCTCAGGGTCCGGCTCACGGTCGAGCACGTTCGCATACACGAAGGCGACGAACTCCTCGTCGTCAAGCGTTGCGGACTTGTTGAACTCCGAACTCTGAGCGAATGAGTAACTGATGTTTGCCAGCGAGGAACCGTTGGTGAACTCCCGGTTCCAGTAGGCCCAGCCCTCGGCGTCGGGCTCACGGTCAAAATAGGCGCCATAGAGCCGGGCGATCTGGAAACGGTGCCACCCCTGCGGGTTCTCCGGGTCCATCACCGGCTCGACTGCGGGCGCTGGGGGCTCCTCGACCACCGGCGGTGCGTCGCAGCCGGGGAGGACCTGGAAGTCATAGTCATCGGCGCTGGCGGCCAACCAGGACCGAAGCACGGCAAGCCCTCGGGGGCGGCGGCTGAAGCCGTCGTGCATCAAGATGGTGTCGCCGTCGGAGGCCCGATCGAGCTGGCGCCGCATCGCCGACTCCGACCAGGAGGTCGTTCGCAGGCTCAGCCGCCAATCGTTGGTGTCAATGTCCCACAGACCCCAGTGGCTGGCGGCCGTACCGGTGGCCCATTCGGCGTTCGGCAACCCAACCGAGATGGCCTGGGCGTGGACCCGGGCGTTGGTTGCGCCGTAGGGCGGGCGGTAGCAGGTTGGCGTCACGCCGGTGGTGGACTCGATGACTGCGGTGGTACGGATGAACTCGCTTCGGATGCCTTCGTTGGACAGCGCGCTGAGTCGAGGATGGTTCCAGGTGTGGTTCGCAATGGTGTGGCCGTCTTCGACGATCCTGACCGCAGTGGCCGGGTTGGCCGTGACCGCTCGGCCGGTCACGAAGAATGTGGCGGGTATGTCGTACTGCGCCAAGAGGTCGAGGAACTTCGGTGTGTCCGGCCCCGGACCATCATCAAAGGTCAGATAGACCACCGGTTTTCCAGGTGCCGCCGCGGCCGCTGTCGGCGCGACCATCTGGGCGAGTGACGCTGCCAATACCGCAATGGCAAGAGCGACGAACGAGGCATGCTTCGGTGGTGGATTCCGCATGCACCCAAAGGTGTCGGGACTTGCGGACTGGGGATATGGAGCAGCGGGGCCTTCCCGTTGGGGTATTCACCCAGCGAGGCCAACACCGCAGAATGGGCGCGGCGCCACCATGGGCCACTCGGCCCGGACGGTCGGGAACTTCCACCTCAAACAGCGACGGTGTCACCGCGACATCGCTACGGCGACGCCTGTCTCAGTTGGCCTCTCGGTGTGGCTTTTGGTCGGCCGTCGGGCCGGCTGGCGGATCAGCTGCGGTGGCGGGCCAAGCCGGCCGCTGCCACCAGCAAAACCGTCAATGGCACAACGCCAAGCAGCACGGTCCAGACAACGCTCACGATCGCAACCTCGTCGACCTCGCTGGTCGGCGTTGTGAGCTGCCCGGCAGATTGGGTGACCTCAACAGCAACGATCAGCACCACGGTCAAGGCAACGAGTGCGACCAGTGGCTTCCACTTGCCCCGGAGAGCGGCGATCACCGCAACCAAACCACCGACCAGGCTGAGCGCAACGGTGACCGGCCGGTACCAACCGGTGACCGGCCCCCGGAGTGCTTTGGCAAGCGGGGTGGTGCTCTCATGGTTCTCGTACAGCCGCCATGCAGAGAAGTGAAGATTGAACAGCTGGTCGTAGGCAACGAGCGAAAACGCGGCAGCGACGAGCGCGCCGGCAAATACCCACAACAGGTCTCTTCGATCCAGTTCTGAACGTAGCGAATCAAGCATGACATCCGCAGATTAGTCCGGCATCAACGGCAGATTCTGCGAATTTGCACGGAAGAACTTCAGTTTGGAACGACGGTGCCGATAGGCCGCGATGGCCCAGGAAACCCCCGTGAGTCCGGACTCGATTTTCGAACTTCGCCTCGCCGAAATCGGTCGGCAGGAACGCCAGTACCAGGGGCGTCGACAACTCTGGCACGCCCACCACTGGCCGGAAGACTATGCCGAGCGCTGCGTGCGGGTCGGTTCTCGCCACGTCTGTCGACGCTGCGCCGCCCTGTATCCACTCGGGTTCCTCGTCGCCTTCCTTGCGGCGTTCGGCTACCCGTTGTGGCCCGAGTCCTGGGACCCGGCCGCCATCTGGCTGCTGTCCATTCCGGGCACCGTCGCGTTCGTCGGCACCGCCATTGGCCTGTTCGATTACTCGCCACGGTGGCAGGTCGCTGCCACCCTGCTGGCGGCAGCAGCGTTCGGCCGCGGCCTTGGGTACGAGCTTGTCGACCGGTGGAGTCCGGAGTTCTGGCAGCCGATCGCTGTGTTCGGCGGCATCTGGTTTTTTGCGTCGGTGTTCGACGCCACCACCCGCTAACGCGCTGCGAGCTAGGCGAACCAGCAGGTGACCTAGTGAGCTAGTGAGCAGGCGAATTAGTAGTCGATGCCCTTTTTGGCGACGATGCCGGAGTCAAAGGCGTGTTTCACCTTGCGCATCTCGGTGACGGTGTCGGCAACGTCGATGATCGCGTCCGGCATGTCCCGGCCGGTCAACACGATGCTGAGCTTCTCTGACCGCTCGGCGATGGCCTTGGCGACCTCGTCGGTGTCTATCCACTCCCAGGTCATCGCGTAGCTGATCTCATCGAGGACGAGGAGGCGGTACTCGTCGGTTGCCATCAGGCTCTTGGCGTGTTCCCACGCCCCCTGGGCCAGGGCCCGGCTCTCATCGAGGTCTTCGGAGTTCCAGGTGAAGCCGTCGCCGCGGGCGAACCAGTCGACCCCAAGCTCCCGACACACCTTCTCCTCGCCAACGTTCCACTCCCCACTCTTGAGGAACTGGACAACCCCGGCCTTCCAGCCGCGGGCCACACCACGGATCAAGGTACCGAACGCTGCGGTTGACTTTCCTTTGCCGTGACCGGTGTTGACGATCACCAACGATTTCGCCGTCTTGAACTGGTCTCTCTCCGGCTTGTCGACCGGCGGGGTGCTATCCGTCATGACTCATCTCCAGGTGTTGTCGTTCGTTCGTCTGTGCTCCTCGTGCCACCGGTACGGAGCGGGAGCACCACCACTCCCCCGTCGGGACCTTCCACCACCGACACCGGGGTGCCGTAGTGACGTGACAGGACCGGGCCCGTCAGTACCTCAGCAGCAAGTCCCGCCGCCACCGATCCGCCGTTTGCCAACAGCATCAACCGGTCGGCGAAACGGCTGGCGGTGGTCAGGTCGTGCAGAGCGGTCACAACGGCGAGGTTACGCTCGACTCGCAGTTCGTCGATCAGCTCCAATACCGAAATCTGGTGGGCCAGGTCGAGCGCGCTTGTCGGCTCGTCCAGAATCAGAATCTCGGCTTCCTGCACCAACGCTCTGGCCAGGGTCGCCCGCTGTGCTTCACCGCCCGAGAGCTTGGTGATGTCCCGCCCGGCCATCGGGTCAAGCTCCAGGCGTTCCAACACGTCGGCAACCAGGGTCCTGTCGGCCGCCGATTCGCTGCCCATCCAGCCAAGATGAGCGGTCCGTCCGAGCAGGACGTATTCTGCCGTGGTCATTCCCGGGGGCAGCGTCGGCTTCTGGGCCACGTACCCGATGCGGCGGGCGGCTGTGGACCGGCGACCATGTTCCTCGCCACCGACCATGATCGACCCGTCGAAGCGAAGGATCCCAGCGATGGCCTTCAACAGCGATGACTTACCTGCGCCGTTCGGGCCGATGACCCCGAGCCATTCTCCGGCATGGACGGCAACCGAGACGTCGTCGACCACGCGGGTCTTGCCGTAGGCGACGGACACGTTGACCAATTCGAGCAGCGGTGAACGCTGTTGCGCGGGCCCCGATGGCCGGTCGTCGCCGACCGTCTGTGGTCGCTCGCCGGCTACCGAGGTGCCGCTGAGCTCTGGGTCGTCAACCGGTTTTAGATCGGTCACTGGAACGCCCCTCGTCTCGCCCACATGACAAACCCGAAGAACGGCGCCCCGAAGAACGCGGTGACCACACCGATTGGGAGCTCTGCACCACCGGTGAGATTTCTGGCGCCAATGTCGGCCAGTACAACAAAGATGGCGCCACCGATCGCCGAGACCGGCAACACGGTTCGATAGTTGGAGCCCACGGTCATTCTGACGAAGTGCGGCACGATGATGCCCACAAAGCCGATGAGACCGCTCACTGCAACCGCCGCAGCCGCCATCAGCGATGCCACGATGATGAGGATCAACCGCACTCGCTGCACGTTGACGCCGAGGGCGATGGCCTCATCGTCACCAAGCTGCATTACGTCGAGTTGGCGTCGCAGCGCCAAGGTTATGACGGTGCAGACGGTGACGTATGGCAACAGCAACAGCACCTCGGACCACCCGAAAGTGCCGAGCCGCCCAAGGATCCAGGTGTAGACCTCAACCAAGATGTCGGTGTTGCGCTGCATGATGTAGGTCTGCAGCGCGGTAAGGAATGACGCCACCGCTACCCCTGCCAGCAGGAGGGTGGCTGCTGAGCGGGAGGCGCCATAGCCAACGGTGGCCGACATGGCGATGGCCGCCAGCGCTCCTACGAAGGCCGCCAACGGCACCGGGTGCAGTGGCCCCCAGCCCGTGTCGAGCCCAGACACGATGGCGACGGTCGCTCCGAGACCGGCACCGGCGGCAACGCCGAGCAGGAACGGATCGGCCAGAGGGTTCCGAAAGACCCCCTGATAGGTGGCGCCGCTCAGCGCGAGCGACGATCCGACGAGGGCGCCGAGCACTCCCCGCGGCAGCCGCCATTGCCACAGGATGGAGCGCTCGGCCTCGGTCAGTCCGGATTCCAGCGATACGCCCGGGATCCCGTCCAGCAGTTCTCTGATGATGGCGACGAACGAGATTGGCGTACTTCCGAATGTTGCCGCTGCCAGGAGCGACAGAAGCAACAGGACGCAGGCCAGAGGAACGGTGAGTGGCGACAGCCGAAAGGCCCGGGCGATCGAACGATCAACCGGCTCGGGGCGGCCGCCGTCGAGACCGCGCGTTGCCGCTCGGTCCACGACGGTCACTGCAAGCTCCTCATCGCCACGCCACCAACCTGCTAGGCGTCGACCGAGATGGCGTCGGCGATGACCTGCATGAATTCGACGATGCGCGGGCCCCAGCGGGAGGCGATGTCAGCATCGACCTGGACGACGTTGTCGTTTGCGACAGCGGTCATGGTGTCCCAACCCGGTCGGGCCACGATGTCTTCTTCGGAGTAGCTGGCCTGGCTGGTGAACACGACAAGCGTCGGATCGGCGGCGATGATGCTCTCACCGTCGACCAACGGGAAGCCGGACCCATCATCGAGAGGGTCGGCGATGTTCTCAAAGCCCATCGAGGCATAGACCTGGCCGATGAACGAGCCCGAGGTTGCGGTGTAGAACGAGTCATCGATCTCATGGAAGACCCGGACCGCTTCTCCGGAGTCCGGCAGGCTGGCAACAACCTCTTCGATGCCGCTGCGAAGCTCCGCATTGGTTGCGGCCGCGCCGTCGATGTGGCCGGTCGCTTCGCCGAGTTGGGCGATCTGGTCATAGCTGTCGTCGAACGATGCGGCGGCGGGCAGGAAGATCACCGGCACGCCTCCGTCGGTCAGCGCAGCGCCAATGTCCTCGGGAAGAAACGCGGCGACGACAAGGTCCGGCTCGTTGCCGAGAATGGCCTCGAGGTCCGGGGCGAATCCGTCAAGAGACGGGGCCGGTGCATCGGAGGGAAAGTTCGAATACTGGTCGACAGCGACCACCTGGTCGCCGGCGCCGATAGCGAACAGCATCTCGGTGGCGGTCGGCGACAGCGAAACGATGCGCTCCGGCATTGCCTCGATGGTCACGGTGCCAGCGGAGGTTTCGACGTTGATTGGGAAGACATCGCCACTCTCCATGGCGTCGTCTTCCATGGCGTCATCTTCCATGGCGTCATCTTCCATGGCGGAATCGTCGTCAGAGCCGTCGGTATCGTCGTCGGCGGCATCGGTGTCTGCGTCTTCCTCGGCGCTGCTCGGCGCTTCGGGATCGTCCGCAGCACTTGTGTCGTCAGAGCCACAGGCCGAGGCCACAAGGGCCAGAGCCATCAGCGCGGCGATCACGCCGAGTAGACGACGAATTGCTGGTACTTCGTTCACGTATCAAACCTCCGTTTGCTCGGAGGGACGTGTCGAAGGTGTTGACCGACGAGGTGCCTTGCTCCGAGGACCTTCGTTTCAACCGTCTTGTTCAGGCGACCTGGCTACACGCTCAAGGCGTGATCACAGTTGCGGCACAGCGCCG
>CAZSTV010000028.1:6813-36991 GCA_964609665.1 uncultured Acidimicrobiaceae bacterium | reverse complement strand
CTCTTAAGGCGATACTCGATCGTCTGGCCATCAGCGGTTGGCAACTGCTTGGCGTTCACGCCACCAAAGCCGTCGTTGGTGCAGATGATCATCGAGACGACGCTGAGATGTGACTCTCTGGTCGTGACCTCGAAGGTCCGGAAGTCGCCCGGACGAATCGGGGTGTCGCCGGCCACGCCGCTAACGCCGCGGTTCGACTGCTCGACTCGTTCTTTCAGCTCAGCCGCAAGGACCGGCACGCCACCGTTCTCGGCAACAGCTTGCACGCCGGGTGATGCCGGCCGGGCCCAACGGAAGACCCGGAAGTCTTCATCGTGAGCAGCAAAGTTCGGCGGTGTTAAGTACTGCGCCTCGGTGGTGTTGATAATCGTGACGGTGTACGTGGCCTCATCGGCGTACTCGCCGTTGGCCGACGCTCCCGTCGGCAGTGCGGCCAACACCATCATCGCAAATGCGACAGCGGCGACAACCGACCGTACCGGTCTGAATTTCCTCATAGGTTCCTCCATCTACCCCGACCCAACGTCGGGCTGAGGGGGAGGGAACCAGGGAACACCGCGCTCCATACCCATATACGGTCATGGTTAACGACTTGCTCAGCCTTGTGAACAACTGAGGAACCGGTGGACGCTGATCGACATCCACGTATAACCGTTAACCAGTATTACCGCCGATCGATTCCCGTAGAAACCCCAGGTTCGCTTCCATTCGGTTGCCAACGTCGTCGGCTTCCAGCTCCTGCCATCGGGGAATCCCGGACGCCACCCGCTCCCGGTAAGCGGTGACTCGCTCGGCGGCGACGTCAGGGGCGATGGTCCGCAGTTCCGCCGCCGAGGTGTCGCCGTAGCCGGACGCGAACGCCGCAAGCCGATCATCGATGTTGCACCCGAGCAACCCCGCACGTTCATGCTTCGACGGGTCGACGTGACCACAGAGGTTCATCGCCGCGGCGACGAGGTCGTACTGGCGAGGCCCCGGCTCGGCGAACTCCCAGTCGATCAGGCCGACCGGTTGACCGTTCTCCCGAGTGACGTTGCCCCACAGAATGTTGCAGGGACCGATGTCGCCATGGGTGATGACCCAACCCGGCCGCATTCCAATGTCACCCGCGGCCCACGGACCGTCGGTCGAGAAGTCCTCGGACAAGTCGTGGGCGCTGCGCAACATCGCTCCGAACGCTTCGAGCGGTTCGGTGGCCCGCAGGAACGTTGGCAGTGGGTAACCGTATGCCCGACCGGCAAGGTAGCTGACGGCGCCAAGTCCGTCCCGTTGCCACCGCGGGGTGGGGCAACCGCTGAACCCGCCGTCGACAAGATGCTGCAGCAGCGCGTGCACCGTCGGGGTGGCGCTGGTGGCCCGGTGCACCACCACCGACTCGTCCGGGTGCCACCAGTCAAACCGGCCATGCTCATCGCAGGGCAGCGGGACAACCTGGCTGACCGCGCCAAGCTCGATGGAGGCGTAGACGTGGGGAAACTCGGTGCCGCTGCCGTAGAGGTCTTCCCAGATCGGGGCCGCGCTGAGCGCTTCGACGTCGATGGTCAACAGCATCAGGTCGGCCCGACCCGGGTAGTGCTTGTGAAGCGTGCCGACCAGCTGCGCCGCCGAGGACAGGTGGACGAACCCCTCCGACTCGTACCCGGCCGGTTCATAGTGTTCCTGGGACCGGGCGTCCCACTCCGCCCGAACCGCAGCGTGATAGAGCGTCGTGATGCCAGACATGGCCGGACTCTAACCGACTCGACTCGACCCGGCGCTGAGACGACCGCCGCCGAGCCGACCAGCTCGCTCACCGGGCCAGCCTGCCGCCGAGATACTTCGTGATTCGAACTACAGCAGAGGCGGAAGATAGTCTCGGGCAATGGCGTTGATCGATCTTCTGCAGGATGACCCGTCTACAGCACTCGGCTTCGACCCGACGGAGTTGAAGGCCAAGTATCTGGCCGAACGGGACAAGCGCGTGCGCGCCGAGGGCAACGAGCAGTACACCGAGATGGCGGCCGAGTTCGCCCACTACAAAGAGGATCCCTACACCGACTACATCGAGCGGGACACGGTCGATGACGAGGTGCAAATTGTCGTCATCGGCGGTGGGTTCGGCGGGCTACTCATGGGTGGCCGACTGAAGGAAGCCGGGTTCGACGACATCCGCATGATCGAGAAGGGCGGCGACTTCGGCGGCACCTGGTACTGGAACCGGTACCCGGGCGCGATGTGCGACGTCGAGTCCTACTGCTACCTCCCCATGCTGGAGGAGCTGGACTACATCCCGAAGCACAAGTACTCCTTCGCTCCCGAGATCATGGCCCACACCCAGGCCATCGGCCGCCACTTCGGACTGTATGAGAACGCGCTGTTGCAGACCGGCGTGACCGACATGCGCTGGGACGACGACACCGAGCGCTGGGTCATCAAAACCGACCGGGGCGACACCGTGCGCTGCCAATACGTGGCCATGGCCAACGGTCCGCTGAGCCGCCCGAAGCTGCCGGGCCTTGAAGGCATTGCCGATTTCACCGGCCACACCTTCCACACCAGCCGCTGGGACTATGACTACACCGGCGGTACGAACGAGGGGAACCTCACCGGGCTTGGCGACAAGAAAGTGGCCATCATCGGCACCGGCGCAACCTCGGTCCAGTGCGTACCCCACCTCGGCGCGTCGGCAGAACACCTCTATGTCTTCCAGCGCACGCCGTCATCGGTCGACGTTCGCAACAACCGCGAGACCGACCCCGAGGAACTGGACCTGAGCCCCGGCTGGCAGCAGCGACGGATGGACAACTTCAACGTGCTGGTCTCCGGCGGCGACCAGGACCAGGACCTCGTGTCCGACGGCTGGACCGACATCTTCCGGAACCTGACCGGCATTGCCGCCAAGACCGCATCGAAAGAACTCGGTCGACGGCTGACGTCGCGCGAAAAGGGCAAGCTCATGGAGCTGTCCGACTATCAGAAGATGAATTCAGTGAGGCACCGGGTCAACGAGATTGTTGCCGACGACGAGACTGCGGAAGCGCTGAAGCCGTGGTACCGCCAGTTCTGCAAGCGTCCGTGCTTCCACGACGAGTACCTCCCAACCTTCAACCGACCGAACGTGACCCTGGTCGACACCGGCGGGCAGGGCGTCAAGCGCATCACCGAGACCGGCATTGTCGTTGAAACCGACGACGGCCACGGCGGCGTTACCGAGACCGAGTACGAGGTGGACTGCATTATCTTTGCCACCGGTTTTGAGGTTGGCACCAGCTACACCAGGCGGGCCGGGTATGAGATTGTTGGCCGCAACGGTGAAACGCTGACCGAACGCTGGGCCGATGGCATGCGCACCATGCACGGGCTGTCGGTCCACGCCTTCCCGAACTGCTTCTTCCTCGGCTTCACCCAAACCGGCGTGACCGTCAACGTGCCGCACGCGCTCAACGAGCAGGCCAAGCACGTTCGCTACATCCTGTCCGAAGCCCGAGACCGTGATGCCACCGTGGTGGAGGCCACCGCCGAGGGCGAACAGGCCTGGGTCGACGAGATGAAGTCCAAGGCCAGACTCGGCGAGAAGTTCTACGCCGAATGCACCCCGGGCTACTACAACAACGAAGGCAAGCCGGGACAGAACCCGGTCGGCCTGTTCACCTCGACCTACGGCGGCGGACCGATCAAGTTCTTCCGCATCCTGGATGAGTGGCGCTCCACGGGGCGTCTCGAAGGCCTCGACCTGCGCTAGGCGAGCGCTGGCGTGTCCCAGCGTGTGCCGTCTTGTGCCAGTGGGAATCGACCGCATCGGAGCGGTCCACTAGCGTTTGGTCATGGTTACTTTCCTCGATCCTCGCGGCCTTCCGGGGACCGCGGCCACGCCGTACGACCTGCACTCACCGCTGCCCGATGGCAGCACCATTGGCCTGATGGCCAACGGCTTCCCTGACTCTGACGCCTTCCTCGACCACATCGCAGACGCTGTCTCCGCGAGACTGCCGGGGATTCGCTTTGCGAGATTCAACAAGGGCAACGCGTCAAAGCTTGCCGACGACGCGATGCTGAGCGAGGTGGCCGAGACCTGCGATGCGGTCATCGCCGCCTACGGGCATTGAGGCAGCTGTACCTCCGGCACCGTGCGTGACGGAATTGAAATGGCAAAGCGGGGCCGGCCGACCGTGGCACTGGTGACCGAGCAGTTCTGGTCTCAGGGCGACTTTGTGGCCGATGCGGCAGGCATGCCCGAGATCCCTCGCTACCAAATCCCCCATCCGGTGGCCGGGACCGGCAAGGACGCCATGTCTGCACTTGCGAATGAGATCGCCGACGAGCTGATCGCACGGCTGCGCAACGAACCGGTCGCGGCGTGAGCGCCCAAACGGTCGACGCCACAGCCACAACTTCAACAACAGCGGAAACCGACGGCGCTGCCATGACCGGGCCACTGACCGCCGCCGATGAGGCGGAAGCGCTCGAGTGGCTGCATGAGCATCGCTGCACCGACGGGCTGCCCGTCGTCATCCCCACCCAGGAACGGGTGGACCGCCTGGTGCTCGCATCGGGCCTTGATGGTGAGCTGTCGCTCGGCATCATGGGGCCGGGCGGCGGTGACGCAACGGTGGCCAAGGTCGCAACCAACGCGGTGATGGCAGGCTGTGTCCCTGACCACATGCCGGTGGTGATCGCCGCGGTACAGGCGGTCCTGCAACCGGAGTTCGACCTTGGCGAGATGCAGGGCACGACCCACTGCACCGCTCCCCTCGTGATCGTCAGTGGGCCGGCCCGCCATTCGGCCCAGGTCGCTGATGGCTTTGGCGCCCTCGGACCCGGCCACCGGGCCAACGCCTCCATCGGTCGGGCGCTGCGGCTGGCCATGATCAACATCGGCATGGCCCGGCCGGGAGAGTCGGACATGGCGCTGCTCGGCCATTCCGGGAAGTTCACGTTCTGCCTGGCGGAGTCGGAAGAGAAGTCGCCGTGGGACCCCATGCACACCGACTGGGGCTATCGGGCCGATCAGTCCACGGTGACGGTGGTCGGCGCCGAACCACCGCACTCGGTCATTTTCACCAACGACGCCGACGATCCGACCTCGCCGGAGCGGCTGCTGAAGTTGCTTGCTGCGACGATGGCGAACGTCGGGTCGAACAACGCCCATTTCCGGTGCGGGGCACAGACGGTCATCCTCAACCCCGAACATGCCGCCGTTCTGGCCGATGCAGGATTGAGTCGAGCGGACATCAAGCAACGGCTTGTCGAGCTGGCGGTGAACTCGCCCGAGGTCCTGGCCGAGCTCAACCCGGCCTACGCGTCACGAGCGGGCGACAGCGGTCCCGTCCATGCGGTTCGGCGACCCGAGGATGTGGTGCTGCTGGTCGCCGGTGGCAGCGGCCTGTACTCGACGGTCATGCCGTCGTGGGCTGCGGGCGCTCACGCCAACCCGGTGGTGCACAGCGAGGTCATGATCGACCAGTTCTGCGAGATCCCCACCCGCTGAGAATCCCAATCGTTAAGAATCCGACCCGCGGACAATACCTAGGCCGCGTCGGTTGAGCAGCCGAGGCGAGCCAGGACGGCGTCGTCGGTAACCGTTGCAAAAAACTCGCCGACCACATCGAGCACTTGGGCGAGCGAACGACCGGCGAAGAGCACCGGCTGGTAGCGGGAGATGTCGTAGGAGATCGTTCCCATGGCGTCGATGTCCAGCGGGCGGATCTCGGCGTTGTCGACAAACCAATCCAGCTCACTAACCGATGAGAGCAGACCAGCCCCGTATGCTCGGACGCCCTCCCCACTCGCCCCGCTCTCGATGACCCCGAACTCCACGGAGAACCAGAACACGTCTGCCACAAACTGCCGGGCTGCTTCGGTCTCCAGGCGCACCATGGCGGCGCCGGCCTGTCGATGCAACATCGCCAGGTGGGGATCGGCCAGGCACGTCCCGTGGCCGATCACCTCATGGAGGACGTCCGGTTCTGGGGTGTAGAGCGGGGAGCCGTGGTAGCGCACGTATTGGGTCGAGAGGAACACGCCTCTGCTCAACGAGCCGAAGAATTCGGCGACCGGCACCAGGCCCGGTACGGCCCGAAACTCAAACCCGCCCCGAGGGCGTAGTTGCGCCGTCACCTCGTCGAGTTGGGGCACCCGATCGTGTGGCAGGTCCAACCGCTTTGCCGCGTCGAGAATTGCGGGGGCAGCGCATCGACGCCATCGCTGGTCCAGGGCCGCTTTGGCAACCCGCCAGGTCTCGTTCTCGCTATCGAGGTAGTCAATGCGGGTTGGCGCAGCACCGGATCCGGCGGCTTGACCAGCAAGCCACTCCCGTCGGTGCAGATAATCCCGGTCGAGTGCGGGGGCAACGTTATCCACGAGACGAGTATGCTGTACGTTGTTATATCATCTCATAGATCGCTGTAGATCTATACGATCGTATGGCGGCAAGATTCTCGATAGCCTGGATATATGGACACCGACGCCAAGCTGGATGAGATCGACAAGACGATCGTCAATGTCTTGCTCGAAGATGGCCGTATCTCCATCCCGATGCTCGCCGAACAGGTCGGTGTGAGCAGGGCCACCGCGTACAACCGCTTTGACCGGCTCGTCGAACAGCAGGTCATCACCGGATTTGGCGCCAGGGTGGACCCCGCAGCGGTCGACCTGACCGTCGCCGCCCTCATTCTGATCACAGCGGACCAGGGAGACTGGTCGGACCTTCGGGAGCGGATCCTCGCCACGGAGGGGGTGCAGTGGGTCGGGCTTGGCGCAGGCACGTTTGATTTCATCGTCCTGGTCCGAGCCCAAGGCCTGTCCGACCTGCGCGATGTGGTGCTGAAGGAGCTGCTGAGCCTGTCGGGTATTCGAGGCACCCAAACCTCGGTCCTGCTCGATGAGTTCCGACAGACCGGAGCGGTGCTGTAGCGGCCGCAGCCACACGGCCGCTAGTTCGCCAGGTACTGCGGTGGTGGGTCATCTCAATAGGTCTTCAGCACCAAGGAGAAACAAGAAAGTAGCCCAAGCTCTCGTCATCGAACGGTAACAGGCGTACTATCGAGACTCTGAGGTGGCTGACGGAGCCGCTGATATGCGAAGTGAGGGTCCGCCTGGTGGGTGCGCTCGACAACATACGGGTGGTTGATTTCGGGCACTACGTCGCGGGACCGGTTACCGGCATGCTGCTGGCCGACCAGGGCGCCGAGGTGATCAAGATCGACCCTCCTGACGGCCCCCGGTTCAAAGCCGAAGCCAACGCCACCTGGAATCGTGGCAAGCGGAGCATCACGCTTGACCTGAAGCGCTCCGAAGAGCTGACCATCGCTCGGGCGCTGATCGACCGCGCCGACGTGGTGATCGAGAACTTCCGACCGGGCGTGATGGACCGCCTCGGTCTTGGCGAAACCGAAGCGCGGGCGGTCAACCCCGGCCTGATCTACGCGTCCATGCCCGCGTTCGGCGTTGAAGACGCCAGGGCAAACATGCCGGGTTGGGAAGGCGTTGTCCTTGCCGCCGTCGATGGGTTCCGCCCCGCCGTCGAGTACCGGGAGATGGTGCAACAGTTGCATCGCAAGCCGGTTGACCGCGACGGCAACCCCACCTTCACCGCAGAGCCCATCGCCTCGATGTTCGCCGCGCTGTTGAGCTCGGTCGGCATTGCCGCCGCCCTCACCGTCAGGGACAAGACCGGACGGGGCCAGCGGGTCGAGGTGCCGCTGTTCGATGCCCTGGTGCAAGCCACCGGCGTCTATTCGATGGCGCAACTGCCGTTCAAGCCAACCCACGGCGCGGCGATGAATCCGTGGGACCACCAGTACCGCTGTTCCGATGGACGGTGGATTCACATCGCATGCAACCAGCCCTCCCACGCGGAGAAGCTGGCGGAGATCATCGACCGCCCGGAGTTCATCGAGCGTGGCCTGACCGAGCGGCGGCTGCCGAACACCGCGGCCCACCACGAGGTCATCTTGGCGCTCACCCTGGAGTTCGCCTCCAACACCGCGGACCTTTGGGAACTCAAGCTGATCGAACATGGCCTGCCGGGCGCGGTCTGCCGCTCCGGCGAGGAGTGGTTGGCTCACCCCCAGGCGACCGAGGGAGATCTCTTCATCGACCTCGACGACATCGAGCTTGGCAGCACCCGTCAACCGGCACCGCTGGTGCAACTCTCGGATTCACCGAGCGAGGTTACGACGCCGGCCCCCCAGCCCGACCAGCACCGCACCTCAATCCTCAGCGAACTCGCGGGCTCACCGCCGCTACCGAAACCGGCGCCATCGGCTCCCATTTCTCCTGTCGCTGGTCCGCTGGACGGCGTACAGGTCCTGGACATCGGCACCATGCTCAGCGGACCGTCGTGCGGACGGACGCTGGCCGAACTCGGCGCGGACGTCATCAAAATCGACGACCCGACCCGCGGCGGTGTCCTGTTCCATCACGACATCAACCGGGGCAAGCGCAGCATGCTCCTGGACTTTGACACCGACGACGGCTTCGACGTCTTCTGGGACCTCGTCGAGCAGGCGGACGTGGTGGTCGAGAACCTTCCGCCCGGCGAAGCAGAGCGGCTTGGCATTGGCTACAACGCTCTCAAGGAAGAGAAGCCGGACATCATCTACGTCTCGATCAGTGCCTATGGCACCACCGGCCCCTGGGCCGAGCTTGATGGGCAGAGCGAAACGGTGGAGGCACTCACCGGACTGCAGGTGCGCTTCGGCGGCACCGAACAGCCCGCCGTGTGGCCCTACGGCCTCATCAGCGACTACGGGACCGGGTACGCCGCAGCCCTTGGCACGGTGCTGGCCCTGCTCGACCGCAACGTCACCGGCGAAGGCCAGCAGGTCACCGCTGCGCTTGCCAACACCGCTGGGCTTCTGCAGTCCATGTTCCTGATCGACCATGGGGACAAGGAATGGTCAGAGCCGTCCGGTCCGATGGCCCTGGGGTTCAGCGGACACCAGAGCCTGTATGAGTGTGAGGACGGCTGGCTGTACTTCGGCGCAAACGATCCGAAGCAACTGGAACCAGTGCTCGGCGACATCGGCACCGACTATGAAAACAAGCTGGTCGAATGGTGTGAGCAGCGCAGCACCGCCGACGCGGTGGAGCACCTGGTTAAGCACGGCATGGGAGCCCAGGAACTGACCTGGCTGCACGAAACCATGATGGATCCCATCGTGGTGCGGCGAGGCCTGAGCGTCATCAGAGAACACGACGGCATTGGCCTGCTTCGCACCACCGGTCCGGGGCCGTGGTTGTCCCGATCGATGGTCAACGCCGGACGACCGGCCTCATCGCCGGGAGCCGATGCCGAGTCCGTCCTGGCGGAAATCAACCGGGCGGATGAACTGGACCGGATGGTGCAGGCCGGCGTCATCGTCCTGCCCGCCACCTAACCAGACGATTCTGCCACCGGTCGAAGATCCTCGAAGCGGTCGACCTTGCGCAGTGCGGGGAAGACCAGCAGCGACACGCCGACCACCGCCAGGGTGCCGAACCCTCCGAGAATGACGGCCCAGAACAGCCCGAACCAGGCCGCGGTCAAACCGGACTCCATCGCTCCGAGCTCGTTCGAGCCGCCGATGAAGACGTTCTCGACCGCGAGGACCCGCCCCCGCATCTCTTCGGGGGTGGCGAGCGGGACAATGGTGGCCCGAATGAAGACGCTGACCGCATCAGCGCCGCTGAGCACCAACAGAGCGATCAGCGCCACCACGTAGGAACGGGTGCTGCCAAGCACAATCGTGGCCAGACCGAAGATGGAAACAACGCCGAAGAGCACCAACCCGACGTGTCGGCGAATCGGCTTGACGGACAGGACCGCCGCGGTGATCAGGGCGCCGACGCCAATCGCCGAATAGAGAAAGCCGACCGCGGCCTCGTCGACCCCGAGACGCTTTTCGCCAATGGCGGGCAGCAGAGCGACAGCCCCTCCGAAGAGCACCGCAAAAAGGTCGAGACAGATGGCGCCAAAGAGGACCGGGGTTCGCCGGATGAACCGGAGACCATCGACGGCATCACGCAGCGCCTGGTTCGGGCCTGGAGCAGTGGCCAGCTGTTTGACGTTGGCGGACGGCACCAACCGCAACAGCAGTAGGGCAGCGGTGAAGCCCAAGAAGACGATCACGAACGGGATCGACCGGTCGACGCTGAAGATCAGACCCGCGGCGATCGGGCCGAGGATCCCTGCGGTCTGGAAGGCGACGGACCGCAGCGCCACCACTCGTTCGACGCTCTCCTTGGGGGCCATGTCGATCGGCAGGGCCCGGCTGGCCGGAGCGGTGAACGCCCGTGCCACCCCGAAAACGATGACCACCGCGAGGATCAGGTTGATAGAGGTGAGGTCTCGCCTGGCGAGTAGGAAAAACCCGCCGGCGGCCAGCAGCTCAATGCCGAGACCGAGGGCGTACACCACCCGCCGGTCATAACGGTCGGCCACCGTGCCGGTGAACGGGGCCAGAAGGAAGATGGGGAGGAACTCGGCCAGGCCGAGCAGTCCGAGATGGATCTCCTCGCCGGTGACGTCGAACACCAGCAATCCGAGGGCCACCAGCTGCATACGGTTGGCAAACGACGTTGCGAACAACGTGGCGATGAGAATCCGCACCCCACGGGGTATGGGCGGGCGCGGCTCTTTGGCCGAGGCGGGTGGTTGCCCGGGGTGTTCCCCCGTGTCGTCGGTGGCCATAGCGGCCCCCACAGTACGCTGCGACGCCGCCTGTCAGTTAAAAGGCCCCATGCGGGGCTACCTCTGCTCGGGCACCGAGATGGTGGGCAGCGGCACCGGCTGCGGCCGGATGGTCGGTTTGGTTTCCGGCGGGAGCGTGATGGTGGGGAACGGACCGGTCGGCAGAGGGAACGTTGGGAACGGGTCTGGGTCCGGATCCGGGAAGGTGATGGTCGGCAGCGGGTCCGGGTCCGGGATGCTGATGGTCGGGTCGGGATCCGGGTCGGGCACGGTGACGGTTGGGTCGGGATCGGGCAACGTGATGGTGACCGTCGGCTCAGGCTCCGGTTCGGGGGCGGGGGTCGGCTCGGTCGTCGGATTCGGTGGCCTGGTCACCCTGGGGGCCGCCACCATGGTGGTTGTCGATGTCGAACTGGTCACGGCGGCGCTGAACACCCGCAGTGTGCCGCCGTCATCGTCGTCTCCGTCGCCATTGCGCTCGGCTGTTTCCAAGGCAATGGTGCTGGCGACCGCCGTGTTGTGCTGCAGCTCCGACACCCGTTCGCCGGACGGTCTCCCCCACAGCACCGCCAACGCAACCAGGGCAAACGCGACGACGCTGCAGAAGGCAATGATCGAGTGGCGTTCCCGGTTTCCCAGCCGAAGCTGACCAATGTGGGAGTCGGCAATCACACACTACATAACGCTAGGGGGCGCCAAAACTGTACGGGTAGGCCAAACAAACGGACAGGCAGAGCGGCGCATAGGAGCGCCTGGCGCCAACCGCTACGCCCCGGACGGGTGAAGCCTGCGGGTTCCCTTGACTGCGGGAATGGTCGGATCGATGACGAATCGTGGCGCTGCAAGCTCCATGTCCGCATCGCAGGCGACGGCTACAACCCCATACACCGGGTCGATGCCGGTGGCGCCGAGCGCTGCGGCATCGAAGCGCTCCAGCGCCGGTGCCCCTCGCTCGGCCCGGTTGTAGCTGTAGCCCGGATCGA
This sequence comes from uncultured Acidimicrobiaceae bacterium, assembly GCA_964609665.1. GTDB lineage: Bacteria > Actinomycetota > Acidimicrobiia > Acidimicrobiales > SZUA-35 > JAHELU01. Next base: position 25,357 of record CAZSTV010000028.1, on the reverse strand, counting down.
CCTGAACGATCAGCGGGTCACCGTCGGCCATGTTGGCAAGGTGCAGGTTGTCGAACAGTTCAAGGTCGCCGCCAGCCACCGGTTCAGGGTCTTCCAACCGTGCGTCCATGACGGTCGTACCGTCGATCGCCACCGTGCCCTGGATGCGGTTGTGCCGCCGGGAATATCCAACGTCGGCCACCGACACGTTGTACCCCCAACCGCTACGAAGCTGCTCGGCGGCGGCTTCGGAGTCGGTGAAAGCCGTGACCAGCAGGCCGCGGGGCCGGATCCCTGCTCTGACGATCAGCCGGACCATCGCCAGGTTGAAGGAGCCGACCGGGCTCTCCGGGAACCGGACCACCGAGAAGGTGGCGTATGGCGGAATGCTCGGGTGGAGCGCAGGCGGGGTGATGGACAGCGCGGCGGCCTCGTCAACCTCGAAGCTGACCTGCAGTGTCTCCGCTCCGGGTAGCACCCAGGTGTCTGGCGTCAGGTCGGAAACGGTTGGCGCGCCAGCGAGGGCCTGCGCAAGATCTAGTTCTCCGAACAGCGGCATCAGGCGCCGCCACCGGGCACGCCGACTGGCTCCTGGGCAGCGCCGTTGGCCATCTCCGCCGCCGCCTCACGAGAGTTGGTGGCAGCGCTGTGATCGGCGAAGTGCGGCATGACCTCCTTGGCAAAGAGCCGGAGGCTGTCCAACACCTGTTGCTGCGGGATGGTCTCGGCCGCGTTGAGCAGGAACTGCACCCGGTCGACACCGGTTGCCTCCCACTTCTTGAGTTCCCGGATGATCTGGTCCGGGCTGCCAACGGCAATGCCCTCTGGCGGCTCTTTCAGATCACCGGGGCTCGATGCCCGCTTTCGTGCGCCGGAGAGCAACCCGGCGGTGTGGTACGCCCTGGTCGGGTACACCTCCTTTGCCATGTCGAGCTGGCCCGCCATGTACTGGAAGTGGCCCATCATCTGTCGACCGGTGCTGACCCCGACTTCTGAGTCGTCGTGGCAGTACAGAAAGTTGATGGTGTTGAGCTGATCGTTGACGAACGAGCCGACCGGATCGCAGTGCTGAATCCGGTGACGGTAGCTCTTCACCTTTCGTTCCTGTTCGGCGAAGCTGGTGAAGTTCACGCCGAGGCAACCCATACCCCGGTCGGCCGCATCATCTTCGGTCCCCGGACTCGACACCGCAACCCACATCGGCGGGTGCGGCTTCTGCAACGGTTTCGGCAGGACCGCCCGCGACGGCATGGAGAAGAACTGGCCCTCGTGGCTGTAGCGCTCCTGGGTCCACATTTTCGGGAGCGCATGGACAAACTCGTCCCAGCTTTTCTTGGTGTCGTCGGGGTTGGCCTGGAAGCCGCCAAGCTCGGTCCATGTGGCGGACCGGCCGGTCCCCATCTCCAAACGACCCCCGGACAAGATGTCGAGCACGGCCGCCCGCTCGGCGATGCGGACCGGGTGGTTGAACTCCGGAACGCAGGTCACGATCCCGTGCCCGACCCGAATGTTCTGGGTTTGCATGGCGCAGGCGGTCAAGAACAGCTCCGGGGCCGAACAATGGGAGTACTCCTCCAAGAAGTGATGCTCCACCGCCCAGACCTGTTCGAAACCAAGCTCGTCAGCCAGGCGAACCTGTTCCAGCGATCGCTCGTAGACCAGTCGCTCGTTCTCCTCGAACGGACGCGGAACGGACAGCTCGTAAAAGATGCCGAATTTCATGCCGACCCCCTGTGGCAGATGTACAGAAAATAGTAGGCCAGGCTGCGGTGGGGTTGAAATCCCAGCGTTGAGGGCGCTGAGGCCGCCCGTTGGGTGAGATCCCACCCGACCGTGGCGAGGGCGGACCGGGAGCGGCACCTAGACTTGCCCCGTGGCGGCGACCGAGACCCCCCAAACCGATTCCATTCCAGACCCGGCACAGCCGCTCCCCCGTCGAGCCTGGTGGCACCGGCACCTCGAACCCGAGGAACGGCGCCGCATCCTGAACGACCTGGCAATCGTCAAAATCGAGCACTGGGTCTACCGGTTTGGGGTGATGCTGACCCTGTCGGTCATCGTTGCGGTGATGGGGCTCAGCCTCAACTCGGCGGCCGTGGTGATCGGCGCAATGCTGCTTGCTCCACTGATGCAACCGGTCCTCGCTGCAGGCGCCTGCCTGTCGATGGCGCTGTTCAGCAAGTCGCTCGTTTCGCTGATCAAAGTGGCCGCGGCAACCACGTGGTGTATCGCCATTGCCTACGTCATTTCATGGATTCTCCCCGCGGCGGAGCTGACCACCGAGGTTTTGTCCAGGACCCAGCCTGACATCAAAGACCTGGTGGTGGCGCTCGCGGCGGGAACGGCCGGGGCCTACGCCACCGTTCGCTCCGACGTGTCATCGTCGCTGCCGGGCGTTGCCGTGGCCGTCGCCCTGGTGCCGCCGCTCGGCGCGGTCGGTATCGCTCTTGAGCAGGGCGAAATACGGTTGGCCTATGGCGCGCTGCTGCTCTACATCACCAACCTGACCGCCATCATCTTCGCCAGCATCGTGGTCTTTGTCATCACCGGCTTTGTCCCCCACCGTCGCCTGTCGGACAACCTGCTTCGGCTGACCGTCGCCACCGTGGCCATCACCGCTGTGGTCATCCTGGTCGCCGTGCCGCTCTACCGATCGTCCGTTACAACCATCAACCGAAACACCGAGCAGCAAACCGCTGATGACATTGTGACCGGGTGGCTCGGCGCGGAGAGCAGACTCGATCGCACCATCGAAATCAACCGGGAAGACCAGACAATTCTGGTGGAGCTGGAAGGGTTCCTGCCACCGCCGGACCAGGGTGACCTGGAGGAGCGTCTGCTACCGGAGTTCCCCGAATACACCGTCCTTGTGCAGTGGATCCGAACCGAGCAGGCAACAACCACAACGCTCCCGCCGCCGGAGCCAACCGAGCAGCTGCTGGCCGACATTCGGGTCGAGGTGGACGCGTGGCTGTCCAGCGGGGACATCGAATATCAGATCGACAACATCAGCCTCGAAGGCAGCCGGGTCCGCATCGACGCGGCCGGCACCGGCGAACCTCCGAGCATCAGCGAACTGGTGCCACGCCTTACCGCTCTGGACGAGACGCTGGAACCCGGACTGACCTGGGCGACCCTCGCCACCTTCACCGAGACCACGCTCCCATCGCAGACCGAACTGGCCCTGATGGACATGCAAACCATCGTCGACGAATGGGCTCAGCAGCGGGGCCTTGTGGTCCGCGGCGTCACCTACGACGGCCAGCGAGTAGAGGTTGACGTTCTCGGGCCGACCGAGCCGGACATCGCCAGGCTGGAGCTGGAACTACAAGCGGTAGCGAACAACGAAATCCCGGTCGCTGTCTACTTCACGCAGCGGCTGCAGGTGACAACAACGCTGCCATTGGAGATCCCAGTCGAGACCCAGTAGCGGCGGAACGCGGCGGTTGGCGGAGCTACAGAGCGAAGACGAAGGCCAGAGCGAGAAGAAACTCTGATGTTGCGATGCGCCAATTCATATTTTCACCATACGGTGGCGGCGCCGGATCGTGAATAGGGCGGGCCCCCTACACCCTCCTGGTTACTGGTGGATAAGCAAGCAGTTGGCCCCGAAATCGCCGCAAGAGTTGTCGAAATGATGACAAATCCAGTGGGAGTCGCTTGATTCAGAGCGGTCGATTGATGGGTCGACCTGTTTGGACACCCTTGGTTGCCGTACCATTGACTCAGTGGACCTTGGTATTAGTGGGCTGGGCTATGCCACCGAAATAGGGGCGGGCGCATCGGCGATCGTCTATAAAGCACGCCAGCTCGACCTGGATCGGGAAGTCGCGGTCAAGGTGCTGAGCGTCACCGATGAGGCGTTCGTCCGTCGGTTCCGCCGCGAGGCCAAGACCCTCGGCAAGCTCAGCCAGAATCCCGGCATTGTCACGGTGTACGACACCGGCGTTACCGGCGCGGGCCAGCCCTACCTGATCCTGGAACTCTGCAGTTCCTCGGTGCTCGATCACCTGAACAACGTTGGCGTGTTCGACCCCATGGTCGCCTGCCAGGCCGCGTCCCAGGTTGCGGACGCCGTCGGCAACGCCCACGAGAACGGCGTCGTCCACCGCGACATCAAACCTGGCAACGTCCTCGTCTCCCAAACCGGCCGCTACATGGTGACCGACTTTGGCATCAGCACCGTCACGGGCGCCACGATGGGCCAGACCAACTCGGTCGGTTTCACCGCCGGATACGTCGCTCCGGAGACGTTGACGGGTGAACCCGTCGGTACCCCCTCAGACGTGTACGCCCTTGGCGCGACGCTCTTCCACATGATCGCTGGCCAGGCGCCATTCGTCGCAGACACCGAGCAGAGCTCAAACCTGTTGGCGTTGGCCCAGCGGGTGGTCAATGACCCCGTCCCCGACCTCCGCACCCAGGGCATCCCGGACCAGGTGTGCGATGTCATCGAAGCGGCGATGGCCAAGAAGCCAGAAGACCGCCCGACGGCCCCAGAACTTCGGGACCGACTGTTGGCGGTGGCGGGCGAACCCGCCGCACCGGCCCTAAGCGGCGCCCCGATGTTCGGGCTCAACAACGAGACCGTCGCCGGCGGCGACGAGGGCGTACCGGCGTCAATCGCCTGGGCTGCTCCGGATGCTGACGCTACGCAGATCAGCATGGACAGCGCCACCGACGCCACCATCGGCATGGAGCCAGTGCAAGCCCCTGCTTCAGATGCGACGATCAGCGAACCCGATGTTGGGGCCGGTCTGTTTCAAGAACCTCCTGCCGGTCGGCCGCTGCCACCAACTCCGCAGCCGCCGTCTCCCCAGCCGCCGTCGCCGCAACCCCCTGCCGGCGATCGGTCCATCCTCGACGGCAGCACCCGCAGCCCGGCACCTCCCACCCCGGAGGAGCGGCGCTATCTCTACACCGAGGATGACCGGCGGCAACTCGGACCACTGATCGTCGGTGCACTCATCGGCCTGATTGCGTTGGTCGGTGTCGGCGGCTACTTGATCACCAGGGGCGACGGCTCCGACACCACCGAAGACACCAGCGCGCTCGAAGCGGTCGATGGGCCGACCTCCAGCGTGGCTGCCAGCGGCAACGAAGCCACCGATCAGGACGACGGCCTTGGTGGACGGGGCAATCTGGACGGCACCTCATCCAGCACCAGCACGTCCATCGACACTGCGGTGATCAACATCGCAATGCCGGACGTCAGCGGCATGAGCGCTGCTGCCGCCGCGGCGGAACTTACAAACGTCGGCCTCGTGGTCAACCAGGTCGACGAAGAGAGCGCAACGGTCCCCGTTGGGACTGTCATTCGCCAATCTCCCTCAGCGGGGGCCAGTGTCCCGAGTGGCGAGGTTGTTTCCATCTACGTCTCGGCTGCGGGCACGATCGAGACCATCGACGTTCCCGTTGTCGCCGGACTCACCCTGGTCGATGCCAGAGCAGCTCTCACCGCTGCGGGCCTCACGGCAACGGTGACCAGAGAGACCTCTCCGACAGTGGCCGAGGATGCGGTCATCAGCAGCTCACCTGAGGCCGGGACGACGGTCAACGTCGACTCTGCCGTGGCGCTGGTTGTTTCCGACGGCCCCGCATCGACGCGGTGCGCCGACGCCACCGGCATGACGGAGGCCGCTGCGACCACCGCCCTCGAAGCGGCAGGCTTCACGGTGACCAGCACGCTGCAGCCGAGCAGCACCGTCGCAAACGGATTGGTCATCTCCTGTACCGAGACCACCCCAACCGCCGCTTCGCTCACCGTTTCCAGCGGAGTCGATCACTGCGATTCGCTGGTCGGCATGACCCGGGCTGCCGCTTCGGCGTCGCTCGTCGGGGCGGGCCTGACCGTCACCGAGACAGCGACGATTAGCGAGACCGTAGCGGCGAATCAAGTCCTCACCTGCACGGTGACCGGGACGACCGCAACCATCACTTACGCCGTCGCCGCTCCCGCAGTTTGCCCGCCGGTCACCGGAGATACTGTGCCGGTGGCCCGAGCCGCTCTGACCGCCGCCGGGTTCGCCGACATCCAGCGGGAGGAGGCCGCCAGCGAAACGGTGGCTGCTGGCATGGTCATCTCGTGCGCCGTAACCGGCGCCACCGCAACGATCACCGTCTCTACCGGTCCGCCAAACCTAGTGGTTCCCGATGTCGGCGGCATGACGACGGCCGCCGGCTCCAACGCACTGACCACGGCCGGGTTCGTCGTTGGGACAATCCAGGAAGTAGCCAGCGCGCTACCCGCCGGTGAGATCATTCGCACCACACCGGTCGCCGGAACTGCGGTTACTCCGGGCAGCACAATCAACCTGGTGGTGTCCGACGGCGGTGTAGTCACCGTTGCCGTGCCAAACGTGGTCGGCGACACCCAGGCGGTGGCAGTCGCTGCGATTAACGCCGCTGGCCTCACACCAACGGTGGTCACTCAACCGGTCGCTGCCGGGTCACCGTCGATCGGAACCGTGCTGAGTATCACACCCGCCGCTGGAACAATGGTGGCGGTCAACTCATCGGTCACCCTCACCGTGGCGGTTGCCGGGCCCTAGGGCTCACGCCCGAAGGCCCGAAGGCAAGCTCAAGGTCAGGCTCGGACTCAGACTGAGACTTAGACTTAGACTTGGGGCTCAGGCGGCGCCCTGGCTCTGTTCTGCGTCAGGTTCTGCCGCTGACACCGGTCCGGCATCGGCGGATGAATCTGCGCCGGCAGACGAATCCGCGTCGCCGACAGGGGCGATCTCGGCGGTGGCGAACCGAACTTCGCTGTTGCCGACCACCGCTCGACCGGGCGGACGGGGACCACCGATTGCGCCGTCGCCAAGCATGAGCCAACGGCCGACCATGTCCGCCCGCTCCTCGCCGATCTCTGAGCGATCCATCACGGAGAAGACAAGGTGTACCCCAAGTCGGCTGCCGTCGGTCAAGATTCGGTCGAACAGTTCACCGAACCGTCCGGGATGCTGAGCGTCAAACATGGCGGTGACCGCCTTAACGTCATCTACCAGCACCACCACCCGTCGCAGGCCGGAACCAGGGTGCTCGCTGCGGTGCTGCTCAAACGTTGCGGCGGGGCCGTCTCCACGCTCCAGCATGACCGAGCGTTCGGCCACCAGGCGTTCAAGGTCTACGGCAACAGACTGCGTCCGTTCAAGGGTGCGCTGCCCGCCACCCTCAGCGTGGGGCAGGCTGTCAAGATCTCCAAGCCCGTCACGACCGTCCAGGTAGCAGACCGATGGTTTCTCGTCGTCGGGGACCCGTACCAGACCGGCGGCTACCGCCACGGCACGCAGAGCGGTGGTCTTGCCTGCACCGCTCGGCCCGCCAACCGCCAGAACACCATCGTGGGCGAGGTTCAGAGCGAACACCGCAGCGCTTGGCAAGCCGGGGGCGGACACGGTGCCAAGTACCAACCGGGAGTCTTCTTTGGCGTGAGGGAGCGATGTGATGTCGAGCGGCCGCTCGGGCATGGTCGGTGCTTTTGGCACGTAGCTCGCAACCGGCAGTTCCTTTGTCGGCTGCTTGTCGTTTGGCCCGGGCAGCGGCTCTGACGGCGGGGCCGCTGTCGGCTGCGACTCCGCTGTGGGCGGAGGTGGAAGTGCCGGTGCGGGAGCGGGTGCGGCTGCCGGGGCGGGTGGTGGTGGTGCCGGAATCGATGACGGTGGTGGCGGAACGGGAACCGCTTCTGCCTGCTCGGCAACCACCGGGGCGGGAGCGGGAGCGGGCGTGAAGTCCGCAGGGGCAGCGCCGAGCCGCCACATCGGCAGTTGTCCGGGCGGCGGCGGGCCACCCAACTCGAAGGTGCCGATGGTGACCTCAGCGTGCTGTTGACCGTTGGATGCCGGTTCCCCGGCAGCGGACCGCTCACCCGAATCATCCAGGTAGCGCAGCGGGGCGATGTTGCGAACGAGCGAGACCAGGCGCAGAACGTCGGCCGTCTCCAGCGAGATATTGCCGATCTCGGTTTCGCCGTTTCGTTGCAGATCAGCTGAGCCGGGGCTCACGTTGATCATGGCGCCGAGCGGGTGATCGAAGCCAGCGGAAATGTCCCGTAGGAGCACCGAGTAGATCTCAAGATCGGGACCATCTTCGAGCAGGCGGTTCAGCACATCCACCGAGAGCGGGCGGTCGTCATCGATGACGACGAGGACCGCAGGAGGTCGGCCGATGCCGGACGCCATTGGTCTGCCGTCCAACAACCTGACCACCGTGGACTCAAAGTCCTCTGCGGTAACGCCGGCAAACGATCCCGTGAAGTGGCCATGCGGCAGCCACTTGAGCCAGTCCCATTCGGCCCGCCGAGGGCCCGGCTTTGTGAGCACGCCCAACTGATGGGGCCCAAGGTTCAACGCCAGCTGAGCAACCATGGAGTAGGCAAGGTCACGAGCCAACTCAATGGGGCCGTGAAGTCCAACGGTGCCGCTCTCGGCAAGGTCGATGCACGCCGGAGCTCGAGGAATGATGCTGAGCTGATCGACCAGTTCGGCCAGTCGAACCCGCAGGTCTTCCTGGCCGCCATCCGGGGCGACAAAGCGGGTGCGGCTCTGCACATCGGCAAGCCCGATCCGGGCGACCATGGCTCCGGGGTCGACCACCGACGTGGTCCACAGGTGGGTGCGGTGGGGCACCGCGGCGATCAGCTCGTTGATCGACGGGGACTCCGCCAACCTCACCTGGCGTTGGAGATCTCTGTCGGCCGACATCCGTTCTGTCAGCGCAGCGATCGACTGGTCAAAGAGCTCTTTTGCGGTCTTGTTCTGGTTCCGACCGGAGAGAAACTCTCGCCGTCTGCCCCGACTCTCAGGGTCGGGGGGACGGGGCAGCAGCACCTGCTGACCCTCATAGGGGTGATTGGTCCGGGTGCCGGGCTCGAAGGACAGCGGCAGAGGCTCTGCTGGTTCCGCTGGACCTGCGGCCTTCTGCAGACTGATTGCCGCTTGGCTGTGGCCGAGCACGATCTGCTGGCCAGAGCGAATGGTGGTGGTGTCGGTGATCAGGGTCCCATCGACCATGATGCCGTTTGTGGAGCCGTTGTCCACGATGGTTAACGTCTCCCCATCGACGACGATTGCACCGTGGTTGCGGGAGATGCCGGGGTCGACGATGACAACGTCGTTGGAGGAGACACGACCGATCGAGTTGACGCCCTGCTTCAGTTCGAAGATCTCACCCACCTTTGGGCCGGTGAGCATTTCCAGCGTGGCCGGTACGTCTTCGGGTTCCTCGACCGGAGCCTCGGGGACGATCGGGGCCGAGACGTAGGCGGTGGGGTCAATATCCACGCCGTCGGCGAAGCGAAGAAAGTCACCGGAGCGAATATCGGATGCGTCCAAGCGGTCTGAGAGGCCAAGCGGGCTCGCCGTCCGATCGACCGTGATGGCAACCCCTTCGGGAACCTCAAGACCGTCGTTGCTGCGAAGGGCCGCTATCAGGTCTGCAACCGTGGCCGACGGCGCGTGATCGACAAAACGATCACCAACCTTGTCGACCGACAAAAGGAGAGTTGTCCTCTGCTGTTGCACTGCCATCGCCGCTCCGCTCTACCTCAGAATGAGCGTATAACAGATCCGTCGATTCAGACAGAAAAACACCGGGTGATCAGGCGCCTTCACCCAACCACAACAGTGCTCCTACCAGCCGATACGTTGCTCCGCTTTGCCCTTGTCCATCTCGGCTCGAGCATCGACGACGGATGCCATATTGCTGACCTCCGGCACACCGACCTCCCAGAAGCTGCCACCCTCGGTCCAGGTGTAGGCGTCGACCTTCATAGCGATGACGTAGGTACGGTCCGAAGCTCGGGCCCGGCCGAGCGCATCGCCCAGTTCATCGAGCGAAGAAATGGTCTCGGCGCCGGCCCCCATGGCGGCCGCATGGGCGGCGAAATCCACCTCGACAACGTCCCCCGCCAGACGACAGTCCGACAGGAGGTTGTTAAACGGCTTGCCGCCCTGGCCGGTTTGCAGGCGGTTGATCACCGCGAAGCCACCGTTGTCGCAGACCAACACCACCATCTTGTGGCCGGACAGGACCGAGCTGTAGATGTCGGAGTTCATCATCATGTAGGAACCGTCTCCGACGAAGACGAAGACCTCGCCCTCACGCTCGGCTCCGCCGCCGGGACCGTAGGCCATGGCCGCACCCCAGCCGCCTGCCAGTTCATAGCCCATGCAGGAAAAGCCGTATTCGCAGTCGAACGTGGCGATGCCTTTTGTCCACCAGCCATTGTTGACCTCGCCGGGAAAACCACCGGCCGCGGCAAGGCAGACATCGCCCTCGGTCGCCTGATCGTTCACGGCACGAACAACCTGAGCGTATGAAATGGCTGGGGACCCCTCGACGTTCGCCGCAGGCGAACTCGTGGAACCCTCCAGGGTTCCCCCGTTTGAGGGGAGTCCGATTTGGTCGAGGTAGTTGCGAAGGCCGACCTTCTCGTCGCCGGCCTGCTCCACCCAGCTGTCGGGAGCGGACCAGTCGCCGATGAGCTTCGAGAGCTCCCGCAGGGTTTCCCGAGCGTCGCCGACGACGGGCATCGAGCGGTGCTTGATCGCATCAAAGCGGGTGCTGTTCACACCGATGATCGTGGTGTCCTCGTTTTTGAAGATGGTCCACGACCCGGTGGTGAAGTCCAGCAGACGAGAGCCGACGGCGATGACCACGTCCGCTTCGGCGGCAAGGTTGTTCGCCGCCTCAGAACCGGTGACCCCAACCGGGCCAACGTACATCCGGTCGTCGCCGAGCATCGATGATTTGCCGGCCACCGTCTCGACGACGGGGATGTTGTGACCGTGGGCGAACTCGGCCAGGGTTGCTTCGGCCGCCGAGTAGTGCACGCCGCCACCGGCGATGATCAGCGGCTTGCGGGCTCCCTTGATGGCTTCCGCGGCGGCAACCACTTCGCTGATGTCTGGCCGGGGCCGAGGCACTTCGTGCACGGTCGGCTCAAAGAACCGAGTCGGGTAGTCGTACGCCATGGCCTGCACGTCCTGCGGCAGACCGATGAAGGCAGGACCGCGGGTAGCGGGGTCCAACATGGTGGTGAGCGCGGCAGGAAGCGACTGGACGATCTGGGCCGGGTGCATGATCCGGTCCCAGAACTTGGTGACCGGCTTGAACGCATCATTGACCGTTGCCGAAGGTTCACCGAAGTTCTCCACCTGCTGGAGCACCGGGTCGGGGATGCGGGTGGCAAACGTGTCGCCACCGAGGAGGAGCAGCGGCAGTCGGTTGGATGACGCCACACCGGCCGCGGTGACCATGTTGGTGGCGCCCGGGCCGACCGATGATGTTGCCACCATGATCTGGCGAGCCTTGACCGCCTTGTTGTAGGCCACCGCCGCAAGGGCCATGCCCTGCTCGTTCTGGCCGCGCCAGGTCGGCAGTACGTCCTGCACCTCTTCGAGGGCGTGGCCGAGGCAGGTCACGTTGCCGTGCCCAAAGATCCCGAAGATGCCGGGGAACAGCTGCGCTTCGGCGCCCTCGTCCAAGATGGTGCGCTGCGCGGTCATCCAGCGGACGATCGCCGCCGAGGTGGTCAGTCGAATGGTGTCCATGGTGTCAATCCTCCGTGTGATGCTGGGTCTGATATCGAGTCTGATGTCGAGGGGTGCGGTGTGTGGGATGTGTGATCTGGGATGTGTGATCTGGTGCTTCAGTCGAATTCGCTTGTCAGCACCGGGCGCTCTTCACGTACCGACCGCCAGGCGGCAAGGCCGATGACCAGTGGCGCGCGGCCGTCTGCTGCGGTCACCGCGGTCTCTTCGCCCGCGCTGACCGACGAAACGAAGGACTTCCACTGCGCCAGGTAGGACGGGATGTACCGGTCGAGGAAGAAGTACGGCACCTGGGCGGTCTGGCCACCGGCCGCGGTGCGGGTGATGGCGTAGTGGTCGAGCAGGTTCTCCGATGACGAGATGCCGAGCGAACCGAACGCTTCGACCCGCTGGTCATAGCCGTAGGCGGCCTGACGGCAGTTCTCGATGGTGGTCAATGTGCCGTCTTCGTGGGTGAGGACCACAACGACGGTGTCGAGATCTCCCGCGGTGCCGATGGCGGGATCGACCCGGCAGTCGCCCTTGGCGTACACCTCGACCACCTCGGACCCGGTCACGAAGCGGGCCATGTCGAAGTCATGGATGGTCATGTCGCAGAAGATGCCGCCGCTGACCTCGATGTAGGAGATCGGTGGTGGCTCGGGGTCCCGGCTGGTGATCCGCACCTGGCGGACTTCACCGACGGTGCCGTCAACTACGGCCTGACGCACGGCAGCGTGCCCCGCGTCGAACCGGCGGTTAAACCCGATCTGCAGTGGCACCCCGGCTGCGGCAACGGCGGCCAATCCAATATCAACCTGTTCGAGGTCGAGAGAGATCGGTTTCTCGCAGAAGATCGCCTTGCCGGCATCTGCCGCCGCAACCATCATCTCGACGTGGGTGTCTGTGCTGGTGCAGATGGCAACCGCGTCAACGTCCGGATGGTCGATGAGCGCCTTCGCCGAATCCATAACCTCGGCGTCAACCGCAGCGCCGGTGTTGGCCGCAGATTCGGCCATGACGTCAAAGACCGCGGTCACCGTTGCGCCCGCGACCTGATGCTGCAGTAGATCGGCATGCATCGAGCCGATACGGCCCGTTCCCAACACTCCGATTTTTAGTTCGCTCATGATGTCTCCTCACCCCAGACCGGTTCGAGGCCTGGTTTTGGCGCATCACCTGCGCCGAGAATGCTCTGGTCAAAGTCGATGACGGTGCCGGTCATCATCCCGGACTCCTCCGAGGCCAGGAAACAGATCGCCCTTGCCACCTCGTCAGGGTCGATCAGCCGACCAAAGGGCTGGCCTGATTCGGCCGCGTCGAGCCAGTTGTCGTCCGCATCGTGGAAACGCTTCTGGATCGCGTCCTCGCCGGGGGTTTTCATCCAACCCGGCTGCAGCAGGTTGACCCGAATGCGATGCCGCATCAGCGAAAAACCCGCGTTGCGGGTGATGGCCTGCAGAGCGGCCTTTGTCGCCGAGTAGGGGTAGAGGAAGTCCTGGCCACCGGCGGCTGCAACGCTGCCGATGTTGACCACGGTGCCTTCGATGCCTTCCCGCTTCATGATCTTTGCCGCTTCGGTGATCAGTAGCGCAGGGGCTCTGGTGTTGATGTTGTACATCTCGTCCCACAGCGCAGCGTCTGAATCCCAGACGGATCCTCGAACGGTGAGGGCGGCAACGTTGATCAGCGAATCGATCCGACCGAACCGCTCATCGGTTGCAGCGGCGACCATGGCCGGGGCATCGGCCTTGCTGAGGTCAGCGGTAACAAACGCCGCGTCGGTGTTTGTCGATTCGCTGATGGAGCGAGCGACCGCTTCGCCCCGCTCGGCGTTCCGGCCGACGAGCATCAAACCGGACGCGCCACGTTCTGCCATCAGCCGAGCTGTCGCTTCGCCGAGGCCCTGGCTGCCGCCGGTGACCAGCGCAACCTTTCCGGTGAACTGTTGCTCCATTGGCGGAGCCGCCGCTGAGGTCCCCATTATGCGAGACCGATCGAGGTGACCTTTTCCCAACCGCCGGATTCCCAGGAGCGGATGAGGGCGGACTGGGTGCTGACGTAGTTCAGCGCTTCGGTGAACCCGGGCTGATGCTGCACGCCGGAGGCAACCGCCTCCAGATAGTTGAGGTCTTCGATGACCTTCAGGTCCTCGTACCCGATCGCGTTTGCGTCGCCGGGGACAAAGGCGCCGTGGAACGGATAGCGATCGCCGGCGTAGACCGTGGTGTAGCCGTCGTGCAGGTGGTCGGTTGCTTCGGTCAAGAAGATGCGCATCTCGTTCATGGTCTCAAGGTTCCACATGATCGAACCCTTGGTGCCGTAGACCTCAAACGCCATCTGACTTTGAGGGCCGACGATGGAACGGGATGCTTCAAAGTTGCCGATGGCGCCGTTCTCGAACCGGGTGAAGCAACCGGCGTAGTCTTCGTTGGTGACGGGACCGGTCGGGTCGCCGGGCTCGCCGCGGTCATAGTGGGTACCCTCGCCGGGCTTTGGCAGCGGACGTTCCTTGATGAAGGTCTCGGACGTGCCGACCACCTCGGTGATCGGGCCGTTGAGCATCATGGCCAGGTCCATGGCGTGGCTGAGAATGTCGGAGCTGACGCCATAGCCGGCGCCGTCGTGCTCGAAGCGCCACGACAGCAGGCCCATCGGGTCGGAGCCGTACATGGAGAAGAAGCGGCCCCGGTAATTTTGGATCTCGCCGAGTACGCCTTCCTCGATCAGCTGCCGGGCGTACATGACCAGTGGCGCCCAGCGATAGTTGTAGCCAACGCCGGTGATGACGCCAGCCTCTCGTGCTGCTTTCTCGACCCTGGCGGTCTGCTCCGGGGTGCCACCGACAGGCTTCTCACAGAAGATGTGTTTGCCTGCCTTGGCCGCTGCCACACAGAGCTCTTCGTGCAACATGTTGGGCGCCGCAACGACGACAACGTCAACGTCGGGGTGTTCGATCGCTTGCATTGGGTCGGTGGTCGACTCGGCGAAACCGAAGGATCGCACCGCTTCGATTCCCCTTGCTTCGACGTTGTCAGCGCAGATCACCAGTTTGGGATCGGCGGGCCGGTCGGGGAACAGCGTCGGGATTCTCAGGTAGGACCGGCTGTGGGCCTGGCCCATCCAGCCGAACCCGATGACGGCAATGCCGACCGGGTTTGACGAACTGACTTCACTCATGATTCAGCACCTCCATGGGGCTTCACAGGGACTTGATGTTTGGTATTCGAGCCTCGCTCATTGACCTGGCTAGCCACGGACCGATGCCGATCCCGCGGCGTCGGTCCACGGCCGACCGGTTCGAGCAAGCCCGCTCAGCTCGGCAAAGCGTGTTGGCAGGACCGTCCGGTTGAACTCCGCCCGGGTCTCGGGAGCGACGGCTTCACGCCACAGCGCTCGACCAACGGTGAAGCCAGAGCAGCCGTTGGCGCACGCCTCGGCCACCTGCTCACTGTACTCTTCGTAGGGAACGCCCCAGGAGAGCACCGCCCACGGCGTGTCGCCGCACTTCTCGGTCAGGTCACCGCAGGCACCGGGGCCGGGGTACGGCATCTTCAGCAGCATCGGTCCAAAACCGTTCAGCCGCTCTGCTGCGGCCAAGATCACGTCGCGGCGATCCGTCGCGTCGACAACCTCGACGGGAACGGGCTCGATCATCACCGGCACGTTCGCCTCGGCCGCACCGGCAACAACGTCGGCGACCAGTCGCTCCTGGGCCGCGGTGAACTCGCCTCGGTCGTGGCGGTACAGCACCAGCAGCTTGGCCGCGTGGGCACCGACTTCGGTGACCCGGGCCGGCGTCCAGCCCTCCATGATGGAGTTGCCGGCTTCGGGGTCTGAGAAGTAGCCCTGCGCTTCGAGCGCACAGCTGATCCCGGCTCCGGCCGGTACCGCGTCGAGGAGTTCGGGGAGCGAGAATTCGGGTTCGAGCATCACGCCGGACGGTTGCTCGTCCATGGCGCTGAGCGCGTCGAGCATGTCGCGTTTGAAGGTCCGCAGCGCTGCGTCATCCGCTCCGGGGAGTTCCGCCTTCAAGGCGTCTCGATGGTCGAGCGCGGCGATGGTGAAGTGGCCGGACTCGGTGGCCAGTGCGTCAAGCGATGTCATTTAGAAGACCGGGAGCTTCCAGGCGCCAGCATCCCAGTCAGATTCGATCCAGGTGTGCTGGGAGTCGAAACATGGCGGGGTGGAGCGCTCGTCACCGACCAGTTCGCCTGCCAGATAGTTGAGGAAGTACATATTGGACCCTGGGCAGGCCACCGAGGAGTGGTAGCCGCCGGGCACAAGAGCGAAGTCGCCGTCGCCGCCGCGAAAGAGCTCCTCCCACGGTTGGTCCGGGTCGTCGTCGTGCCAGTTCCGGTGCATCCAGAACCCTTCCGGTCCGTCGAGGCGGAAGTAGTACACCTCTTCGAGGTATGGCGAGCCGTCAACGCCGTCGTGACGGTGCGGGGCCCATCCCGACCACTTGCCGCGTGGGACGTAGACCTCATAGAGGATGAGTCGCTCGGCTTCGATGGGCATGGCCAGCGAGTGGTTCACGTGGCGGTGGGCCGCGCCGCCACCACGGACCTCGGAGCGAATAGTCGACGGTTCGATGAGGCGAGCCGGGTACAGGCCTTCGGCCGGAGCGGACCCGACGGCAAAGGTGAACGGACCGTCAGCGGTGACGGTGATGGGCGTGCCGGGAGGGGCGTAACCGATTGGGGCGAGCTGTTCGAACACCGAACTGCGTGACACTTCGTAGCTGTCGTCACCGATGGTCAGGGTGGCCCGACCGGACAGCGGGGTCACGGCGGTTTCCTGGTCGCTCAGGAGATGCTGGTGGGACTGACCACCGTCGAGTTCGACCAGGTCAAATGACAGGAAACGCCACCCGGCGCTCTCTGGGGTTACCGGTACCGATGGCAGGTTTGCACTCATGAGTTCTCGCTTTCTGGCTCGTCTGAAACGGCTTGATGCACAGGTTTGGTTGGTGCCGCCGGCTGCCGGTGACACGTTCGGTTTGTTGATGGGGGGATTTCTTGCGGCGGTCGGTACCGCGGTGGCGCGTACCGGCTTAGGAGCGCTGCTCCAGAAACTCGTCTATCTCGTGAACATACGGCATGTCATCGGCACACATCAGGCGGCCGGCGATGAGGGCGCCGGCGGCATTTCCGTAGCGAACGCTTTCGGCAACGGTCCAACCCGACAGCAGTCCGTGGCAGAACGCTCCGCCGAAGGCGTCACCGGCGCCGAGGCCACACACCACCTCGACCGGGAACGGTGCCACCTTCTCTCGGGTGCCGTCTTGGGTGGCGACCAGGACACCGTCGGCGCCAAGTTTGATCACAGCGGCTTCCACGCCAACGTCGAGCAGCCGATCAGCTGCGGTTTCGGGGTCATCGCTTTCAACGGCGACCCGGCATTCCTGCCGGTTGCCGATGACGATGGAGAAATGTTTGAGCAGCGGCTTGATCTGCTCGGTCCCGGCGGCCTCGGATTCCCAAAAGTGGGGGCGCCAGTCCAGATCGAAAATGGTGTGGGTCTTGCGAGCCCGACGTTCCAGCACTCCGGTGACGGTGGAGCGGCTCGGATCGTCGGAGAACCGGGAAGCGGGGATCCACAGAATCTCGACGTCTTCGATCGGTGCGTCGGCAAAGTCCTCGGGCAGGATCTCGATGTCGGGGGCCCGAGGCTGGCGGTAGAAGATGATGTTCGGCTCTTCGACCGGGTTCAGTTCTGCGAAGGCCAGCGGGGTGGCCAAACTGGGGTGGGTAGTCACATACGTTGCGTCAACATCAAACCGGCTGCTCAGCGCATGGCGAATGTCGTCGCCGAACGCATCATCGCCAACCTTTGTCCCAAGCGCCGCCCGATGACCGAGCCGGGCGGTGGCGACGGCAACGTTGGTCGCCGTCCCACCAATCGACTTGGCGAGGGTCCGGACGTCACGCATGGGTCCGGTCTGCTGGGGGTAGAGGTCAACGCTCACCCGACCGATGGCCAGGAGTTCGGGAACCGATGTCGACGCTGCCAACTCAGGCGTCCTTGCTCGCGATGGCCTCGGCCAACTCGTGCTGGAGCTGAGCCAACTCTGCGCCACCTGCCATCAACTGTGTCAGCCGGTCCTGGGTGATCTCTTCCTTTGCGAAGTTACCCATGGACTGGCCGCGGTTGAGGATGAGGAACCGGTCACCCACCGGGTAGGCGTGAGCGGGGTTGTGGGTGATGAAGATCACGCCGAGCCCTCGCTTGGCCGCTTCCACGATGTAGCGGAGGACCACGCCTGACTGTTTGACACCGAGCGCTGATGTTGGCTCGTCCAGGATCAGGACCTTGGCCCCGAAGTAGACAGCCCGGGCAATGGCGACCGACTGGCGCTCGCCACCGGAGAGGGTGCCCACCGGCTGCTCGGTGTCACGAATATCGATGCCCATCTTGGCCATCTCTTCTTTTGCGGTCGCCTTGGCCTTGGCCTTGTCGACCCATCGGAAGGGGAAGACACCCTTCGTCGGTTCCGCACCGAGGAAGAAGTTCCGCCACACCGACATCAGCGGCACCATCGCAAGGTCCTGGTACACCGCGGCGATGCCGCGATCCAGGGCTTCACGGGGAGACTCGAAGCTGACCGCCTCGTTCTCAAGCCGCATCTCGCCGACGTCGTGCTTGTGCACGCCGGCCAGAATCTTGATGAACGTTGACTTGCCCGCACCGTTGTCACCAAGCACGCAGGTCACTTCACCGGCCCGCACGCTGGTGGTCACACCCTGCAAAGCAATGATGTTGCCGTAGTACTTCCCAATATCTTCCAGCTCAATCAAAGACTCAGACACAGAGACCCCTCTCGTCGTTGGTAACGGTGATGGCAGCACTTGGCCGTCTCGACGTTTTGGCGCCAGCCAAAACTCGCATAGTGAGCGAAGCGAACGGCAGCGGCCCCGAGTTTCGGCGCCAGCCGAAATCTCGTGCACTCGGCAATGATTCTCCGAAGCGAAGCAAGGAAATCATTGACGAGTGCCCGCTTCCGCCTTGGTCTTGATGAAGTTGTTGGCGAT
>CAZSTV010000028.1:0-6803 GCA_964609665.1 uncultured Acidimicrobiaceae bacterium | reverse complement strand
CGACTTGCCAGCACCGTTGTCACCGAGGACGCAGGTCACCTCACCGGCCCGCACGCTGGTGGTCACACCCTGCAGGGCGATGATGTTGCCGTAGTACTTCCCAATATCTTCAAGCTCAATCAGCGATTCAGACATTCGATACCCCTTCCGTACAGATTGTGTTCCCAGCCGTTCGTGCGACCCGAGTTTCGACGCAGTCGAAATCTCGTGCACTCGGTCGTGATATGTCGACGCGAAGCAAGACAGATCATGATCGAGTGCCAGCTTCCGCCTTGGTCTTGATGAAGTTGTTGGCGATCACGGCCGCCAGGAGGATGATGCCGAGGAAGGCGAACCGCCAGTCCGAGTTCCATCGTGCGGACGGAATGCCTTGTCTGCCCATCACCATGATGATGGCGCCGATGGCCGCACCGAACGCTGAGCCGTAGCCGCCGGTCAGCAGGGTGCCGCCGACCACCGCAGCAATGATGTACTCGAACTCGAGGCCGTTACCGGCGACCGACTGCACGGTGCTGAGGCGGAATGCCAGCAACAGGCCGACAAGCCACGCCGCCACCGAGACCAACATGAACAGCTGGGTCTTTGTCCGGGCTGCGGGTACACCAACCTGTCGGGCGGCCTGCTTGTTGCCACCGACAGCAAAGATCCAGGAGCCGAACTTGGTTCGGCCGAGCAGGAAGCTTGCGAAGATGGTGAAGCCAAGGAACCAGACGATCGAGATGCGGAAGTTGGCGGGGGTGACCGATTCCAACTCGAGCTCGGTGGTGGTGGTGAACAGCAGCTTGACGATCATGCCAATGCCGACAAGGACAAGTCCAAGCTTGGCCAACAGGTTGCCGGTGGCGTCGGTGCCGTCTTCCACGCTTGAGCGTGTCTCGAACATGGTGCTGATGACCGCCCAGACCACGAGGACCAGGCCGGCGGCGAGCAGGACCGAGAACAGCTCGGAGCGGAACTTCACCGAGACCGACTCGTTGCGGATGAAGAACCCGAGTGCTGCGAGAGCGGCGGCGGTGATGACCAGCGAAACGCCTCGGGTAAGGGGGCTGATGCGTCCGGCCCGGACCACGGCCACCGACAGCGCGATGATGCCTGCACTGGCGGCGCCGCCGAACAGGATGGCTCGGAGGCCCTGCTCGGTGGTCATGAACATAAAGCCGTAGGCGGCGGCGCCTGCGGCCAACCCGACGCTGGCAACGCTGAACAGCGACTGGGCGCTGTAGCGGCTGTCACCGGACAGCTTGCGGTAGGCGTTGTAGAGCCCAACGGCTCCGGCCAGGATGACCAGCGGCCATGCGAGTGCTCCGGCCAGGTCGAGCACCTGTTCCTGTGACTCGACGCCGAGGACTCGGGCCAGCACCATGGCGATGGCGACGAGGGCAATACCGGCGACGGTCAATATGGCGTGACTGCCACCGAACGACAGCGAGCCGACGCTCTGGCGGGCGAAGCGCCACAGCCCGAGACCGGCGAAAGCGGCGATGGCCCCGACGGCGATGATGAGGGCGCCGATGGTGTTGGCGCTGACCCCGTCGGAGTTGTGGAGGTAGAGAATGCCGGCGATGGTGCCTGCAATACCGAGGAGGAAGACGACCATGCCGGTCGGGTTCTGCTTTGCGGCGGGCTTGAAGTTCAGCTCGGCGACGGCAAAGGCGATCAGCGCCAGGCCTGCGAAGACGCCGACCGTATATATGAGGTCTCGGCTGTCGAGCTGATGTTCGATGCGATTCCAGGTAGAGGCGAAGATCGGGAACCAGAAGTCATAGCCCTCGCCGTCTTGGATTTCGCCGACGGTGAGGTTGTCGATGGCCAGCTTGGAGAAGCCAAGCTTGAAGCCTCGAAGGATGAAGAACGTGGCCAGCGTGACGATGAAGCTGGGCAGCCCCGTTCGTTCCACCATGGTGCCGTTGAACCACCCGAGGGCAAGGGCAACGACGAGCGAAAGTGGAATGGCGACCCACAGGCTTAACCCGGCACCGCCCAGTTCTCCGACATCTCTCACCAACAGGATGGTGGTGATGGCAAGGGCGCCGGTGGCGGCACCCGAGGACAGGTCGAACTCGCCACCGATCATCAGCAGGGAGACGGCGACCGCCATGATTCCCAGCGTTGCGGAAACGTCCAGGATGGAGGCCGCACCGCCTGCGGTACCGAACTCTCGTGAGACGGCCCAGAAAAAACTCCAGATGACCGTGGCGCCGACAATGGCGCCGATCTCCGGCCGTACGAACAACCGCTGGAACACCCCGCGGTATGCAAGCCGTTCGTCCACACCTGCCGAACCGGCCGAGGCGTCGTCGGCGGCGTCTGCTTCTCCCGCATCCCCCGCCGGGAGCACAGTTTCTGACATGTAAATTTCTCCCCAAATAGCGCCCAGATGTGCTGCGGCATCGATCGGATACCGCGATTCCCCCGGTTGGCCTACCGCGCCGGCAGACGATTGCTTCGGAGGAAACAACGGGGGCCGGGCCCATAGAACCCGGCCCCCAATGTCAAACTACGAGATTGTGATTGATGCGGCCAGTGCAACCCGAAGGGTTGCACTGGCCGACAAGTTCCTTCGGAACCAGCGGCAACCCCTCGGGTTGCGACAAGTTCCTTCGGAACTAGCGGGTACCCGCTTCAACCAAGGTCTTCACCGAGGAGGCGTTGTCAGCGGTGACGAAGCCAGGACCGGTGAGGATCGGAAGACCGCCACCGAGGGTGTTGGAGTTGGTGACCTCAAGGAACATCAGGATGATTGGGATGTAGCCCTGGAGGTACTGCTGCTGGTCAACGGTGAAGAGGACATCTCCGGCCTCGACGGCGTCGAGGAGCTCGGGGGTGATGTCGAAGCCACCGATGGTCAGGTCACGCCCGAGGGCGTCAGCTGCACGCAGACCGGACATGGTGATGACCGGGCCAACGCCCATGAAACCGTCGATGTCGGGGTCAGCGGCCAGGGCAGCGTTGATAGCTGCTTCCTGAGCGGTCTGATCGGCATCGAGATCCATGAACTCGGAGACAACTTCACCATCGAAGGTGTTGGCAAGACCGTCGCAACGCTCGATCAGGGCGCCGTTGTCGGGCTCCTGGCGACCGCAGAGGATCTTGGTGGCGCCGGCGTCGTTGAAGAACGCACCCGCACCTTCACCTGCGATGACCTCGGTCTGACCGACGTGGGTGGTTGCGCCAAGGTCCTGGTAGTCGTTCACACCGGAGTTGATGGTGTAGACGGGGATACCGGCGGCAACTGCAGCCTCAAGGCCGGGGCGGACAGCGTCCACGTTCGGCAGTGAAGCACCGATGCCATCGGCGCCAGCGGCGACCGCTGCGTCGATGAACTCAGCCTGCACGTTGGCGTCGTTGTTCGAACCCTGCCATACCATCTCAACGCCGACGTCCGCGGCCGCAGCCTCGGCGCCACGCTTGAGGACGGACCAGAACGGGCCGTCATCAGAGTGGGTGATCATGTAGAAGGTGAGGTCACTGCTCTGGGTCTCGATGGCGGTTTCGCCGTCGTCACCCTCTTCTTCCATTGCCTCTTCTTCTTCACCATCGTCGGATGACTCTTCCGAGCTTTCCTCGGTGTCGGTGTCTCCGCTCGAATCTTCTGTGGTGTCATCGTCGCTTCCGCATGCGGACGCAACCATGACGAGTGCCAGCAACAAGGCCAGCCAACGCATCTTCTTCATTTGTACCTCTCTCCAATAGGTATTTCTTAGTGTTTCTTCGGGGTCTGCAACCACGACTGAGCACCGACGCCACAACGTGACGTCTAGGCGTTCAACCGCTGCTCCACACCCCTCAGATAGTCAACGCTCTTACGAACGTCTTCGATTGGACCAGAGCCTACCTCTGGTTCCGCGCCGGTGATTGCGACATCCTGTTCCAGCACGTACCAGCCATCGAAACCCGACTGCTCAAGGGTCTGGATAACTGTGTCAATATCAAGATCTCCGTCTCCGACAGGCGGGAAGATGCCGTTCTGGACGGCCTCCATCAGGGTCACTTCGCCTGCGTTTAACTGGTCCGAGACTGCCATATCGGTGTCCTTTATATGAACGAGGCCAACACGATTAGCATAGTATCTGACAAATTCAACGGGATCGTAACCGCCGACCGCAAGATGGGCGGTGTCGAGCACGAAAGAGACGTCGCACCCATCCAGGACTCTGGCGACTTCTTCCTTGGTCTCGACCACACAGCCGACGTGGGTGTGCAGGACCTGGGTGAGGCCGTGGGCCTCGGTCACCTTCTCGATGCGACCGAACATGGTCATCACGTGGTCCCACTGGGCCGAGGTCAGTTCACTCCGGGGACCCCAGTCATAGCTGGTGACGGGTGCGGTGTTGAAGTAGGTGGCGCCGGCGGCGGCAAGCAGCGTTGCCATCTCCTCTGCTCGACGGAGCGTCTCGTCGGCCTCCTCCGGAACATGCAGAATCAATGGGACAAAGGCTGCCAGCATCGAAAGGCCGTGGGGCGCAAGCACGGCACGAAGCTCGTCGGGGTCGGTCGGCAGGTAGCCGTCCGAGCCAAGTTCGGTCGCTGGGAAACCGAGTTCGGCCATCTCAGCGAGTACCCGTTCGACGGGCAGCTGATGGCCCCATCCGGGCACCTCACAAATGCCCCAAGAGATGGGGGCGGTCGCCAAGCGTTGCATGAAGGTCATGTTCTGCATCCTTTGGGCATCCCCCATGCCAGTTAGCGTCAATCACCAATGTGGTTCGGGCCGAATCATAGAGGTGTAGAGCGCTCTACTAATCGGTCTTTCGCAGAACTTACGGAAGGATGTGACGCCCGTCAACCCTTCAGACTGTTACAACTCGCCTGATTTCGTAATGTTCTCGGCGAACTTCCACAAACGGCGCGGGTTGACGAGAACGGCTCCCGTCAAACAAATCTTGATTGATTAGAGCGCTCTACCGTACGATCCAGCTATGGGACAGCCGACGATGGACGACGTTGCGGCGAAGGCGGGCGTTTCCCGCGCCCTGGTATCACTCGTCATGCGAGACTCACCGCGGGTGAGCGATCGAAGCAGGGAAAAGGTGCTGGCCGCCGCCTCCGAGCTCGGGTATCGGCCAAACCTGTGGGCCAGAAGCCTGGCGAGCGGGCAGACCCACACCGTCGGCGTCATGCTCGATGATCTGCACAACCCGTACTTCACCGAGATGACCGAAGGTCTCGCCGAAGCCGCCGCTGCCGCCGGGATGCAGGTGCTGGTCAACTCGGGGTGGCAGCGCGAGTCCGGGCAGGCCAAGGCGATCGAGTCGTTCCTGAACCTGAGAACCGATGGCATCGTGCTCGGCGGACCACGTCTGTCCGCTGACGTGATCGAGGGCTTTGCGTCCCAGGTCCCGACGGTGAGCGTCAGCATCTACAGCCGCTCTGACCACTTCGACACCGTCAGTAACGACGAGATCCACGGCGCAAACCTCATCGTCGATCACCTGGTCGACCTCGGCCATGAACGCATTGCCCACATCGACGCTGGCCTTGCGGCTGGCGGCCCGGAACGACGGTCGGCCTTCATCGACGCGATGATGCGGTACGGGCTGGCGCCAATTGTTGTCGAAGGTGACTTCAACGACGACGCCGGCCAGGCCGCAACCGCGCAGCTGATGTCGTTGCGAACCCCGCCGACCGCCATCTTCGCCGGCAACGATCTGGCGGCGACGGGCGTGCTGACCCACCTGAACAACATCGGCGCAAGCGTGCCGGGCGACGTGTCGGTGGTCGGCTACGACGACACGCTCCTCGCAGGCATCGGTCCGGTGTCGCTGACCACGGTCCACCAGCCGCGCCAACAGCTCGGGCGCTTTGCGATGGAGTTGCTGCTCGAACGCCTTGCCGGTCGTTCCGATGCTCGCCACGAACTTATCGAGCCACGTCTTGTGATCCGTTCGACGACCGGCCGCGTCCGGACCTAAGCGCTACGCCGCTACGGGAAAAGGGTGGTGGCGTCTTCGAAGTCGACCAGCCACGTTCTGCCGCCGCCATCTGAATGATAGGAACTCCAGCCGAGCAGGTCTCGGGCCCGCGGCGGCAGCGTGGCCGCTCGGTCACGATCGACCATTAGCGGACTTGCCTCCTCGGGCCGCAGCCATCCGAGCACGAAGCTGACGTGCATCCCGTAGCGCCACTGGTCGGTGGTGTTCTCCCCTGCCCCGTGCACCACTTTCCCGGTATAAATCATCCCGCTGCCTGCCGACATCTCGGCATACGCGGTGGGAAAGCCGGCGTCGCTGTCGGCATCGCCACGACGGATGCCTGCCGGGAGCACCTGTGAACCGGGCTGGACCACCGTCGCCCCGTTCTCGCGGGTGAAGTCACTGAGGGCGAACATGCAGCTGACCGTCACCTCTTTGTCGTCGCTGATCGCCTCGGGCCAGTTGCCCTCATCTCGATGGAGATATTGCGCTGGCTCGCCCGGTCCAACCGCCATGACCTGCCCGGTGTTCAACCAGTAGTCCGACGCGTAGTCCAGCAGCAGCCCGTCAGCAACCGCAAGCAGAATCGGGTTCAGCAGGCCGTGGTCGACGAACGTATCGCTGCGAGCGGCAAGGCCTGTGAGACGAATGGTCTTGGCGCCGTGAAAGGTCTCCCATTGCTGCAGCCCACTCTTTGATCCCGGACTGGTGGCGCGGTAGTCCTCTTCCAGCTCCGCCTTGATCCGGTCCGCAACGTCCGCGCCAAGCATGTCCTCGATGATGACCGCTCCAGCGGATGCAATCTCGGTCAGCGCCTCTGGCACCACCGCAGTCGGATCTGACGCTGCATTCGATGTAGCGCTGAGGGTCTTGAGGCCGGTCATGGGTTCA
>CAZSTV010000027.1:30054-37325 GCA_964609665.1 uncultured Acidimicrobiaceae bacterium | reverse complement strand
TCCAGCAACGTAGGGACCCGCAAGTTCTCGGGAATTCGCTGACTGCCGATCACCCGGTCGATCGTCTCGTTGAAGTGCCAGATTCGCCGTTCCTGATAGGACAGCGGGACGCTGTGGAACAGCGGTGACTCCATGGCTCGATGCATCGGGCTCAGGTTCTCGACGTCTTCATCGATGATCTCGGCGAAGCTGCTCACCCGTTCCTTCCACGCCTCGGGTGCCGGGCCGTCGCCCCAGTCCGGCCCAAAGTGGTAGATGCGAATGTTGGTCCGGCCGATGCCATCGGGAAAGAACAACATGATGGGGAATCCGGCCGCAGCAACCGGCGTGATCAGGTTGGGGAACACCGTGAACGAGTAGCTGGTCGAGTGCACGATGGGGTGCACGCCGGGCACCGGTTCAAGGCCGCCGACGCCAGGCATCTTCTGGTAATCACTCCATGACTTGCGGCCGGTCGCCTCGACGATGTGCTTCGAGTGAGGCACAACCATCCGCGAGTTGCCGTTGGCGAGCAGCCCCATGGTGGCGCCCCGCTGATCGAGCACGTTGACGCCGCCCCGGTCATGGATGAACCGGAAGTGGTAGACCTCTTGAAACGCCTCGACCGCGACCTTCCAATTGCAGTCGATGACCCGGTGGTCGGTGTCGACAAGGCGCAGGTTCTCGCAGTCGAAGTGCGCCATCTCGCCGGGAATCTTGCCGAGAAATTCCAAGAGCGGAATGGCGTTCGCATCGAAGTTGACCCAGACCCAGCCACCCCACGTCTCGCAGCGAATCTGCGGCAGGTCTCGTTCCTCTTTGCAGATGCCGATGAAGTCGCGCTCGTCGGTAATGGCGATGAGGTCCCCGCCGGTGATGCCGTAGGTCCAGGCGTGGTATTGGCACCGCATGTTGCGGACCGTTCCCGTCGGCTCTCGCACGATCGGGGCGCCGCGATGGCGACAGGTGTTTGAGAAGCAGCGGATGACACCGTCGTCACCGCGGATCACAATCAGCGGTGGGCCGAGCTCGTCGAACAAGAAGTAGCTGCCGTTGCTCGGGAGGTCCTCCACCCGCCCGGCCACGATCCACGAAGTTGGCCAGAGGTGTTGTTGCTCGAGGTTGTAGAAGGCCTCGCTGGTGTAGCGCTCGGCCGAAACGTCGGGGAAGGCCGGAAAACCCTCCGGTGGTCCGGTGCGGCTGAACTCCCACGCCATCTGGTCGGTGAGGTACGCCACGAGCTCGTCGCTGAGAGTCTGACCTGCGACATGACGCTCACTCATACGTGGGCTCCTTTGCCTATGTTGGCAATACTCAGAGGGTAAGCCGGGCCGAGATGTGACGCAATTGGCGGCCCGGGGCGTCAAAAGGGCTAGAGTTGAGCCGCTGCTGATCTGAGGGTGGCGTGCATTGGGGTCTGGTGACTACTGCCACCGGAATCGAAGTAAACGTTGTCCAATTTATGACAGAGCAACCTTGGCTCAGGTCGCGCGCCGTGGCGCCGAGGTAATAACGACGGACACATTTTGCTCAGCGAGGCCCAGTTACATGATTTCCATCAAGACGATCGCATTGACGGTGGCGACTGCCGTTGGAGCGTCCTTCATCGCAGTTAGCGCGGTGAGTGGTGCGACCACTCGTCAGGCGACCGAGGTGGTTGTCACACCCGGCCGCGTCTCGCCGACCAAGGGCGCGCACGTCTTTTACGATGACGGTCGGAAGCTGTTCATCAACTCGTCGTGCAAAGCAGACATCGTCGCCGCCGGAATTGCCCTGCGCCCCGGCACCACCACCGAGGTGAAAGCCCGGGCCTCCGTACCGGCCGCGCAGGCCGACACCTGCGAAGAGATCATCGCCGATCTCAGCAGCGCGCCGGTTACCACCACGACGGCACCGGCAACGACAACGACTCTGGCCACCACAACGACTCTGGCCACGACAACGACGACCGCACCCGCCACGACGACGACGTCGCATCAGACCACCACGACGACACCGGGCCACCAGACGCCGTCGATCGTCCTCTACGTCACACCGAACAACGCCTCCCCGACGAAGGGTGGATTTGTAGTGACCGATCAGCAGACCCGGACCTACGTCAGCGCGACCTGCAAGGCAGGGTTGCTGGCAGCTGGCATCCCCACCCGCGATTCGGTCTGGAACGACATCAAACCGTTCCCCCGTGACAACTCGATCACCTGCGAGCAGATGTCACAGTGGCTCGCCGACGGCAACCACCATCACCCAGACCCCGGCGACCAGGAATGGGTCACCATCGCTGATGAGGCGAGCACGACCTATACCGACGCCCGGACTGCCGAAAAGTACTTCTTCTTCGACCCCGACAACCATGAGGACCCGACGTGGGGTCGGACCCGAATCGGTTGGCTGGTCGAGTGTGACAGCGTGAAGTTTGAGCAGATCGACCCGATGGTCAGCCCCGGTGGGCCGTCGCATCACCTGCACGAGTTCTTCGGCAACGGCAACATCAACCACTCGTCGGTCACCCAGGATTTCGCCGACACCCCAAAGTCAGAAATTGAGTGCACCGACGTCAACGACAAGTCGGCGTACTGGTCGCCTGCGGTGTACCAGGACGGACAGCTCCTCACCGCCGAAGGGTTTAAGGCGTACTACAAGTCAACGACCACCGACTCCGTCGCAATGCCACTCGGCCTCCGCATGGTGGCGGGCAACGCCGGAGCGACGGGCAATCAGGACGAGCTGGTCGGTTGGTTCGAAGAGCAGCGCACCAACGACCTGGTGCCAAAGGAAGACCTCACCAACACCCGCGGTGCAACCGAGATGATCACCCGCCAGAACTCCACCGTGAACATGGTGCTGCGGGTCAACTTCCCCAACTGCTGGGACGGTGTTCACCTCGACAGCCCCGATCATCAGAGTCACATGGCGTACTTCGACGAAGAGACGCTGACCTGCCCCAGCACCCACCCAGTGAAGATCCCGCAGCTCACCACGTTCACGCAGTACGACGCTGATGGCGGCGCCGGATTCTCGTTGTCCTCGGGCGAGTGGTACACGTTCCACCAGGACTTCTGGAACGCCTGGAGCCCCGACCAGATGGAAGACCTCAACCAGCAGTGCATCGTCGCTGAGCTGAACTGTCGGGTCAACGGCTCCAACGCACTCGCACAGCGTGGTCAATACTCCGGGTTCGTTCCCGACAACGGCTAGACAGCTACGTTCGGCTAGGCGCCGGGCAACGGCGATCCCCTGGTGAGCCCGCCGTCAACGGCCAACGTTTGCCCGGTGATGCTCGACGCTCGGTTGGAGCAGAGGAACGCCACGGCGTCGGCGATCTCTTCCGGTGTCTGGTCGGAAAGCAGCGGCGTGATGGCGGAGACTCGTTCCTTGTAGCGGTCGACGTCGGGCTCCATCTGCTCCCACAGTTGTGTCCGAATAATGCCGGGGGCGACGGCGTTTATCCGGATGCCCTTTGGCCCCAGCACTCGAGCCATCGATGAGGTCCAGTTGATCAGCGCCGCCTTGGCAGCGCCGTAGGCGAACAGGGGAGAGGCCATTTGACCGGCGATGGATGCGGTGTTGCAGATCGCCGCGCCATCTGTCAGGTCTGGACCGATCACCGACGTCACCACGTGGGCCGAGGTGAAGTTCAAGTCGACCATGCGGCGAAACTGTTCGGGGTCCTCGAACGGTCCGTGCTGGGTTGACGCTATGCCGGAGCCAGGGTCTCCGCCGGCGTTGTTGACGAGCACCTGCGGTACCGCTCCCACCTCGGCGTATGCGGCGCGGACCGACGCCACGTCGGTCACGTCGCAACGGTGGATGGTGATCCGATCATCATCGATTTCAGCGTCGATCAAATCGAAGACTGCCACACGGTCGACCACGTTCTGGTCGAGCAGTGCGTGGACCATGGCGAGGCCGAGACCTCTGGCCCCTCCGGTGACGATGGCAAGACGTTGCGTGCTCATCCCCGAACCGTAATACAGGTTGGTCTCGCCGGGCACAGGCGCAGGACCCGAGCGGTTCGAAGATCAGCGGCGATACTTGAGCCATGAGCACCCAGGAGCTGAACCAGGACGACCGCCAGAAACTTGATGAGCAGGTCGTCTACCCGTGGGAGGACGTGTCGGTCCCAACGTCTGGCAAGACGTTCCTCAGCCGAGGCGACGGCGTGTACGTGCACGACAGTGACGGCAACCGACTGATCGACGGACCGGGCGGCATGTGGTGCGTCAATATCGGACACGGCCGCACCGAGATGGCCCAGGCCATAGCGGACCAGGTCATGACGTTGGGTTACGTGTCGCCGTGGTCGTTTGGGATGGACCACACCCTGCGTCTAACCCAGCGGCTGGCCCGCTACGCCCCGGGCGATCTCAATCACGTGTTCTACACCACCTGCGGTTCGACGGCCGTCGACAGTGCGCTGCGGTTCATGTTCTTCTACAACAACTGCCGAGGAATGGCCGACAAGAAGCAGATCATCGCCCGCTCCGGCGCCTACCACGGCAGCACGTTTCTGAGCGCCACCTGTTCCGGCAAGGGCTCGGACAAGCTCCACATGGACATGGCGGAGGGTTTGGTCCACCACGTCTCAAACCCGAAGCCACTCGATCGTCCCGACGGCATGTCGCCCGAGGACTTCTGCGACTTCCTGGTCAACGAACTGGAGGAGAAGATCCTGGCCATCGGTCCTGAGCAGGTTGGCGCGTTCATCGCCGAGCCGGTCCTCGGTTCCGGCGGGGTTGTGGTCCCGCCCCCGGGCTACCACCGGCGCACCCTTGAGGTCTGCCGCACCTATGACGTGCTCTATATCAGTGACGAGGTTGTCACTGCGTTCGGGCGGCTCGGTTCCATGTTCGCCTCCGAGGAGATCTACGGCATCGTGCCGGACATGATCACCACGGCAAAGGGTCTCACCTCGGGCTATGTCCCCATGGGGGCGCTGTTCATCTCCGATCGACTCTTTGCAGAACTCCGCGAGTTGAGCGTCGACCACACGTACTTCTCCAACGGATTCACCTACTCCGGTCATCCGGTATCGGTGGCCGCGGCCGAGAAGAACCTGGACATCATCGAAGCCGAACGCATCTTGGAGCACGTCCAGGATGTCGGCCCGTATTTTCAGGAACGGCTGGCTGAGCTTGGCGAACTCGACGTGGTGCGTGAGGTGCGGGGCGAGGGCCTGATGTGTGCCGTCGAATGCTCGCTCGACCCCGCCAACCCGGACGAGGACCGTGACAGTGCCTTCATGATGGAGGTGGACCGGCTCAGCCAGGAGCAGGGCTTGATCGTCCGGCCGGTGTACAGCAGCTGTGTGATGTCTCCGCCGCTGATCATCACCCGGGACCAGATTGACCAGCTGGTCGCGATTCTGCGTTCGGCGATAGAGCGAGCGGCGGTGACAACAGCGGGCGACGGGAACTTTTCGCCGCCGAACCTCGACTGAGACTCTGGACCGGCAGTTGGTCGGCCATTCTCACGCCTTCGGAAGAGGAATCACCCATGACCACTGCAGTTCGCAACGAGGGTGCCCGACGCCGAAACAAAGTACTAGGCGTATCGGTCATCGTGGCGCTGGTGCTCGCCTCGCTGCAGTTGATCTCACCTGTTTCTGCAGTTGAGGGGACAAGCGTTGTCTCGGTCCGAGCCTATGGAACCTCAGGTTCTGAGGTGATCGAGCTGCAGATCAACGACAGGTTCGTTGCCGACTTTGCGCTGTCCAAGACCATGGATTCCTACGACTACGTGGTGCCGGCCACGATCACGGTCGACACGCTCCGGGTCTACTTCCGCAACGACGGACAGGGCCGCGACGTAAACGTTGACTACGTCGCCCTCGACGGTGAACGCCACCAATCCGAAGCGCCGACGACGTGGTCGACCGGTAGCTACCTCAACGGCCGGTGCAGTCCCGGCAATGATTCGGTTTCGGCGTGGCTGTACTGCAACGGCTATTTCAAATACAGCAACGCCAAGGGCACCGTGCTTCACGGTCCCGGCTCAGAGGAGCCGACCAGGCCGACTCCAACCACCGTGTCCTCAACCACCGTGCCCCCAACCACCGTTCCCCCTACCACTGTGTCCTTAACTACCGTGTCCTCAACCACTGCGACACCGTTGCCCGAGAAGCCCGTGGTGGTTGTGACGCCCACGCCGTCGGTTGCCGGCAACGATGGGACGGCCGGGTGCAGACAGGACTGCACCACCCTGACGGGCGTCCAAAGCCTGGACGGGTCGCAGGGCGCTGTGCTCGAGAACGCAATCATTACCAATCCCGGTGGCCGATGCCTCACGGTCCGCAACGCTCGCAACGTCACCATCCGCAACGTCACGTTTCGAGACTGTGGAACGACCGGTGAGGTGTCTGACGGCTATGACACCGGCCTGGTCCTCATCCAGTCGTCGGAGAACGTGACCATCGAAAACACGGTGTTCACCAACTTCGCTTCGGTCGCCTCGATCGACAAGCGAAACAACGCGTTGCAGATCGAGGACAGCCCGAACACCAGGATCATCAACAACGAGTTCCGAGACATCAGAAGTGACATCGCTCAAAAGAGCGGGGACAAAGGCAACCGGGCGATCGTCGTTCGAGGAAACAACTCGCACAACCTCAAGATCCTGCACAACGACTTCATCAACCCCGGCCGGAACGCCCTTCAGATGAACAGGGTGAGGGGCGTGAGCGGTGTTGAGATCGCATACAACCGCATTGAAGGTCGCGGCCCGTGGGACTCCGACTTCGAGGACATGATCAACCTGTACTCATCGAGTGGCACCGCAACGAGCAACATCGCCATTCGAGGCAACTTCATGCGCAACGGCGGGCCATCCAGCTCTGGAACGGCCATGATCCTGGGCGATGGCAACACCTCCGCCGGCCCCAGCCAGTACATCACCGCTGAAGACAATGTCATCGTCGACCCCGGCCACGTTGGCATCAACTTGGCAGGCGGTGACCACATCACGGTCCGGAACAACAAGATCTTCAGTGACCGTGATGTTCCGAGCGACCGCAAAACGACAGTGGGCTTCACGATGCACCACTTCAACTACAGCGAGCACTGCTTTGCCAACACCGTGACAGGCAACCGGGTGTATCAAAAGAACCAGCTGCTCTCATCCGGGGTCAACCATGTGTGGGACACCAACGATTGTGGTGTCCAGCAGTCCGGGAATGTCTGGGGCGATGAAACGCTCAGCTACGAGATTTGGACGCTGGACTAGCGGCCGTTGCCAGTCGTGGCACCCCCCGGCCGGGGGGGGCGCGGGGGGTGGGCCCGGGGGGGGCGCGGTTACGG
>CAZSTV010000027.1:0-30044 GCA_964609665.1 uncultured Acidimicrobiaceae bacterium | reverse complement strand
GGCGGTGGGACTTGGGGGGGTGGCGTGGGGGGGACCCGCGGGCTGGTGGGTGCCGCTGCGGTTCGACGCTGGCGGTCAGAGTTACGGCAGCGAGATGACGGTCACCGCTCCGGTGTCACCATCCACTTCGATGGTGGCGCCGTCGGGAATCCGCTTTGTGGCATCGGTGACCGAGACACAGCACGGGATGCCGAGCTCCCGGCTGACGATGATGGCGTGACTCAGTGGAGCGCCAACGTCGACCACGACCGCAGCTGCCGGAACGAACAGCGGCGTCCATGACGGGTCGGTGATGGGCGCCACCAGAATGTCACCCGGGTTGAGCGCGGTCGGGTCGTGGGAGTCGGTGATGACCCGAGCGATGCCTCTGGCCGATCCGGGACAACCCGGCATGCCCTGAAGAGCCTCGCCCGCGCCGGCCGGTTCCACGTTGGCGGCGTCGCGCCGCTCGTAGCTTGCCATCGGCGGCGGCTCGCCGACGAACAGGAACGGCTCCTGGAGATTCGATGCCTCGGTCATCATCTGTTCCCGTTCGAGCAACTTGTCGTGGTAGCCGTCCGGCGAGTCGAGGAAGTCATACACCTCATCTCGGGTCAGCATGCCGTAGGCGTTGTGGGTGGGGAACGTGCCCGCTTCCACCGCCCTGCGACCGATCTCCTGGAAGGCCATACGAGCTTCGTGCACCAGTTTGATGCAGTTGGTTTTGGTCCGCTCACGGCCCGGCATGAAGACGGTTGCCGAGTGCAGGGCCGCCATGAACTGACCCTGGGTCTCCGGGTCTCCCGCCAGCATCTCGGAGATCTGCGAGCCAAGCGCCAGCCGCTCTTCGGCCCGGGCATCGTTGGAATCCTGCGGCGCTGCGCTGACGTCGGAAAGCCGCATCCGGTCGATGGCGGCCAGGGCCAGGTCCGGCTCGGTCTCCCACGTCGGCGAGCGGGTCTCCCACTCGTTGGGGCCCCGAGCGCCGTAGGAGTAGAGGAAGGTGTCGAACGCATTGACGAAAGCGGCGGCATCGGCGTCGTCGGAGGCACGCAACCGTTGGTCCAGACCGTCGACGCCGCCGTCGAAGATCGCTCCCAGGGAGGCGGACCCAGCAACTATGCGGCCTAGCTCCCACATCGCCATCGAGGGGGCGGCGGACTCAACGTCGCCAACCCCGGCAATCAACTTCAGCGCCGCGGTCGGCATGCCGACGGCTTCGCTGACCTTGGTGATGATGCCGATGGGAACGGTGGCCAGGAACGTGATGAAAATGTGTTCCGCGAACAGATTGCTGAAGTGTTCATCCATCAGCTTGAACGCATAGTCGACCAGCGCTCGGTCGGACATGGCGCCAAGCTCTGGACGGGCCGCCCGCAAGCCATTCACAAGATCTTGCGCGGCGAGAACATCGGGAAGGTCAGGCGTGGTGAGACACCACTGGAACGTTGCACCGATCTTCTCGGTCAGCTCCGGCCGATCATCGCCGGGCCCGGGCACGAAATCGGGCACGCCCGGTGCGTCGCCGAAGAACGCGTCATCGATGTCCTTGTAGGTCATGCCGGGGGCGCGGTGCCCGAGCATGCGAAGCGCCGAAGCGTTCAGGTAGCCGTAGCCGCCGCTGACGCCGAGGAAGACGGCTTTGTCTGGAACAAGCTCGTCCGCGGTGATTACACCGATGCGGTCATAGGCAATGCGGAAGCCGGCTTCGGCACCGCCAACGCCCGATGCGTTCTCAAACCAGTCGAAACTCAGCGGCGCAACCGGGTCTGGGAAGACCTCGCCGATGTTCGCCCGCGTGTAGAACGAGTACTTCTCGTCAGGGGTCGTTTCCACTAGCCACTTGTCCATCGCCATACCTGGGTTCCTCCACGGGGTTGATTCTCCTCGCCAAAAAGGTAACGTGTCGGCCGTCACAGCCAAGCGAGGTAGGCGAATCCTAGTGAGTAGTCGGTACCGGCGCCATTGGTTCCCGTCGGCTGGCACAGGGTTGCCGAGGTCAGAG
Organism: uncultured Acidimicrobiaceae bacterium; assembly: GCA_964609665.1. GTDB lineage: Bacteria > Actinomycetota > Acidimicrobiia > Acidimicrobiales > SZUA-35 > JAHELU01. Next base: position 28,060 of record CAZSTV010000027.1, on the reverse strand, counting down.
TCACCGGTGGCGGGTTTCTCGATCTTGGCCGAGTATGGGAATCTGGACGTTCTCTCGCCGAGTCGCTCCCAGGGGGCAGCCATGGCCTATGACAACACCACGCACGACGAATCACCGGTCACCGACTGGGCCCGAGACTGGGACTGGCTGGACGATGATTGGGGCCGGCGCGCCCCCGACGTCTGGGCCGAACTCCGAGACGATGGCGTCGACATGGCCTTTACCGAGCGCTACGGCCGGGCCTGGATGCCCGTCCGCCACAACATCGTCGAAGCGATCTCTCACGACACCGAGCACTTCTCTTCCGTCCGGGTCTCGGTGGCGAAGCCCGGCACGCCACGCCGGTTGTCGCCCCCCATCACCTCCGACCCGCCAGACCATCACGGCCACCGGCGGCTGCTGCTCCAACCCTTTGCTCCAAAAGTGGTGAAAGGACTGGAAGAGCCGACCAGGCAGTACTGTCGTTCACTGATTGCCAAGCTCGACGGGCAGACGACCGCTGATGCCGCTGTGGACTATGCGCAGAACATTCCGGTTCACGTCATCGCCGAAATGATCGGCGTGCCCGAAACCGACGCCGACATTTTCCGGGACTGGGTTCACCGCAATTTTCAGCTGGCCCCCAAGGACCTCAGGGTGCGGGCTCAACTCGTTGAAGACATGAACGCGTACTTCGATGACCTCCTCGAAGCCCGCCTCGCCGAACCGCTCGATGACCTCGCCACCCTGTTCGCTCATGCGGAGATCGACGGTGAACCGCTGGATCGGCCAACCCAAATCGGTTATCTGGTCCTGCAGATTCTGGCCGGGATCGACACCACCTGGTCTGCCATCGGGTCAGGGCTGTGGCATTTCTCGCAGCATCCGGAGCAGCGCCGCATGCTGGCCGAGACATCGTTCGATGACCCGGCATGGATCATGGCCACCGAAGAGGTGCTGCGGTTCTATGCCCCGGTGACAATGGCCCGCCAAGTCATCGACGACGTGGAGGTGGAGGGGTGCCCGATGAACAAGGGCGACCAGGTCCTGCTGACCTTCCCGGCCGCAAATCGTGACCCGGAGATGTTCGAAGACGCCGATGAGTTCGTCATCGATCGGGCAAAGAACCGGCACTCCGCGTTCGGTTTGGGGATCCACCGCTGTGCCGGTTCAAACCTGGCCCGGATGGAAATGCTCGTGGCGTTCCAAGAATGGATCGCCGCGTTCCCGGACTACCAACTGGACGAAGACCCCTCAAGCGGCCGGATCACCACCTGGGCCAACGGCCAGGTCCGGGGTCCGAGGGCCATCCCGGTCCGGCTCTGATCGGGCGTTCGACACGGTGGACGTCTCTCGCTTCGCTGCCTCCCTCGGCGCAACCGTCGCCGGAGTCGATGTTCGCCATATCACCGATGACGGGTTTGCCGTTCTGCAAGCCGCCTTTGCTGAACATCACGTGCTGGTCTTCCCGGACCAGTCGCTGACGGCGGAGGAACAAAAGGCTTTCGCCCGACGCTGGGGCGCACTTCAACAGCATCCATACAGCCGGAACGCAAAACACCCGGAGATCATCACGCTGGAGAATCGGGGCAAAGCCAAGAACCCGAACGAGCATTGGCACAGCGACATGAGCTACGAGCCGCAGCCACCGAAGCTGACCATGCTGTACGCACTTGAGGCGCCTCAACTTGGTGGGGAGACGGCGTTCGCCAACCAGCACCTGGCGTTCTCCGAGCTGTCCGACACGCTGCAGACACAGCTCCGAGGGATGCGGGCGGTTCACACCGCCGAGGGTCTGGCCCGGTTGTACGGGCAGGACCCCAGCGAGTCACCTCGGGCGGTGCACCCGGTGGCGCGTCGCCACGAGGAACGTGGTGACGAGGCGCTGTACGTGTGTCGGGCATTTACCGATCGGTTCGAAGGCTGGCGCCGCAGCGAGAGCCACGGCCTGCTTCAGTTCCTGTTTGAACACTCGGCCCGGCCGGACTTTCAGGCCAGGCACCGCTGGAGCGTCGGTGACCTTGTCATGTGGGACAATCGTTCCGTCCTGCACTACGCGGTGCACGATCACGGCGATGACCCCCGGACCATCAACCGGCTGCAGGTGCAGGGCGAGCCCGCACCGCTGGCCACTCCCGCCGAACCGGCCAGGTAGCGCCGCGGCAATCTGGCCCCGCCCCGGCACGGGGCGTAACGTTGGGGCATGGACGCTGACATAGTGATCACCGGCGGCACCGTCATCGATGGCACCGGCGACGCGCCTCGTAGCGCAGACGTGGCCATCACCGACGGCAAGATCAGCGCAATCGGCGCCGGGCTGTCCGCCAAGCGCACGGTCGATGCCGATGGGGCCCTCGTCACCCCCGGATGGGTTGACGTGCACACCCACTTCGACGGCCAGGCGGCGTGGGACGATGAGTTGGATCCCTCCTTCAGCAACGGCGTCACCTCCTTGGTGATGGGCAACTGCGGCGTCGGTTTTGCGCCATGCGCCCCCGGCGAAGAGCAGACCCTCATCGAGCTGATGGAGGGAGTGGAGGACATCCCCGGCAGCGCCCTCCACGAAGGCGTCCCGTGGGGTGCCTGGGAGAGCTTTCCCGAATACCTCGACTTTCTGGGCAGACGTTCCTACGCGCTGGACATCGGTGCTCAGATTGCCCACGGGCCGTTGCGGTTCAACGTCATGGGCGAGCGTGGCGTCCGCAACGAAGACGCCACCGACGCCGACCTGGCAGAGATGCGTCGCCTCGTCGCCGAGGCCACCGCGGCAGGAGCTGTTGGCTTCTCCACCTCCCGCACCATCTTCCACCGTTCGCTCGATGGCACCGCGGTTCCCGGGACCTACGCCACCGCCCAGGAGCTGCGGGAGCTTGCTCACGGCATGGCCGAGGGTGGGGGAGCGGTCTTCGAGGCAATCACCTCGGAGTCGATCGGTGACCTTGAAATGTTTGGTGGCGAGCGGTTCTCACAGCGTCACGAACTTGAGCTGCTGGCAGACATCTCGCGCTCCACCGGGCAGAAGATCACCTTCACGACCGTCCAGAACCGCGACCGTCCCAACGACTGGCGCGAGGTGCTGGAGTTTGCCAGCGAGCACAACGCCGCTGGCACCAAGCTCTACCCGCAGGTCGGGTCCCGACCGATCGGGCTGTTGTCGAGCCTGGAGGGCTATCACGCGTTCATGCGTCGACGGAGTTACCTGGCCATCGCTCACCTGCCGGTCGCCGAACGGGCCAAGGCCATGCGTGACCCGGAGACCAGGGCCAGGATTCTGAGCGACGATGACATCCCGCCGGAAAACCCGGGCTCGATGGAGGCGCTGTCCGAGGCACTCCAGATGCGCATCCCCGGCATGTACGCACTCGACCCGGTCGTTGACTACGAGCCGACCCCGGACCAGGCAATCGCTGCCCTCGCGGAGCGGGAAGGCAAGACGCCGCTCGAAGCGGCCTATGACTTCCTTTGCGCCGGTGACGGCAAGAATGTCGCCACGATGCTCGGCGCCGGTTTCATTGAGGGCAATCTCGATGCCATTCGAGAAATGCTGGTCCACCCCGAAACGGTGACCGGTCTTGGTGATGCGGGCGCTCACGTCAGGCTGATCTGCGATGGGTCGGTGCCGAGCACCCAGATCACTCATTGGTCCAGGGACCGGACCCGTGGCGAGCAGATTCCCATTGAGTTCCTGGTCGAGAAGCAGACCCGCCGCAACGCCAGGCTGTACGGCCTGGATGACCGTGGCACCGTGGAGGTCGGCATGCGGGCCGATCTCAACGTGATCGACTTTGAGAACCTGACGGTCCGGCGCCCGGAGACCTACGCGGATCTACCGGCCGGCGGCGTGCGTTTCCTGCAGCCGGTCTCTGGTTACCTCGCCACCTTCGTCAACGGTGTACAGACCCGCAGCGATGACACCGACACCGGCGCACGCCCCGGACGGCTGATCCGACGGCACTGATCACACCACTGCGGTCAGAACTGTTCGGTCACGAGGAACTGCCAGATCGGCTGTTTGACCCCGTCGGCCTTCATCTGTTCGCGGGCCGCCAGGATGGTGGCACCGGCCTCGGTTTCACGGAGGAACCAGCGGGTCGCCTCAAACGCGGCGGGGGTGTGATCGGTCAGGGCCATCGCCGCGGCTTCGTAGTAGCCGCGGATGTCCTGGGCCACTCGAGCCGGGATGCCGGGGATGCCCGCTTCCTTCCACGGGGTGCCCTCGGCAACTCGAATGAATGACTCGATGGCGGCCGGGACATCATCGGGCTCGACAACACGGTGAGCGCCGACCCGACCGTCGGTGTTGGCAACGGTCCGGTTGTAGGCGGCCCGCAGGCCGCGGGCTTCGGCCACGGCGGGATGGGCATCGGGGTCGTCGGTTGGAGGAATGGTGCAGGCCAGGACCTGACCGTCATCGTGGATGGGCTCGGGAAACGCTTCGATCACCGGTTCGGTGGATTCGAGCAGCGAGAACGCTTGGTCCAACACCCGCTGCTGGAAGGCGGCGTCGGCCGTATGGCCGAGCGGCCGACCGAGTGGGAAGTCGACAAAGAGTCCGCGTGGTGGGACGGTGCTGCGCAGCTGACCTTCGATGATGCCAAGCGAGATGGTGGCGAGGCCCTCTTCTTCGAGAACATGGGCGAGCGTGCTCACGGCACGCGTGCACAGCGGTCAAACGGGTGTGAGTAGGACAACATCCACCCCGGCATCGCGGAGCAGCTTTGCGCCCTCCGGTCCGGAATCCATGCGGATGCCCGCAACGTCGAACTGGTTGCCCGCATAGGCCAGGTGCACATCGGCCACCTTGCCGATGCGGCCGTCGGCCTCCATCTCCTGCAGGCGATCTATCGGGAAGACCACGTTGTAGTCAATCCCAAACCCCGTCTGGTCAACGTCTTGGCTCCAGTGGCCAAGAACGTAGTCCCGGCGGTCGGGGTCGAGTACCCGGAAGCTGGTGTCGGCCGGACCGAAGTCCGGCTGGTCCGGATGGTGCAGCGACGCCGAGGTCAAGATCGCGACCGTGGCGTCCGCCAACCGAGGTGGGGTAGTGAACGCCGCACTTTCGAAGCTCGGGGCCGGGAGGCCGCTTGCACCCTGCTTGATGTCATCACCGGTTCGACTCATGGGTCCGATGTTATGCAACACCGAGCCCAGGTTCTAAAACGGCGCAGCTCCACATCGGCGATGCGCTGTGTCAGACGGTTGCTTTTCCGGTGCGGAGCGGCAGCGCCAGCGCAGAGGTGAGCAGGCCACCGAAGATCAGGAACCACCAGATGCGGTCAAACCCCGCAAGGACGTCGTCGAGTTCGATCGCTGTACCGAGCAGTGCAATGGTCACCGCAACACCAAACGATCCGCCGAACTGCCTGATGGCCTGGGTGGTCGCTCCACCAACCCCCACCCGGTTCTGTGGCAGGGCCTGAGCCGCTGCACTGGTGACCTGCGGGAACACCAGGGGTATGGCAAGCGCGACCATGGCCAGCGGTGGGACAAAGTCAACGAGGTAGTCCACCTCCGCGGTGAGGAACACGAGGCGATACAAACCGCTGGCGGAGAAGAGCAGGCCGCCGAGGATGACCAGCGGCCGTTGGCCGATCTGGCCGGCCAGTGAGCCGAGACGTGGCGCGAGTGCGGCAGCGACAAAGGGGCCGGGCGCAACGCCGAGGCCTGCCTTGAGAATGGACCAGTCCCACACGTTCACCAGGAAGAGGATCAACCCGAAGAACAGCGCCGAGAAGGCGGTGGAGAAACTGAGCATCGCCAGGTTGCCCCAGCGGAAGTTGCCGAGTGCGAACAGTTCAAGGTCAAGGGTTGGCGAGTCGGTCGATCGTTGATGCAGGACGAACACCAGCAACAGGGCAAGGCCGATGGCGATCACGAGGATCGTCTGAGCGCTGGCCCATCCAACCGTGTCAGATTCGACGACGCCGTACAGCAACACCCCGGCGGCTGCGGCGATCAGAAATACTCCGACCGGCGACGGGATTCGAACCGTCGGGTCCCTGGCCTCGGTCAGGAACCGCACACCACAGAAGATGGTGACCAGGCCAATGGGCAGGTTGATGAAGAACGCCCAACGCCACCCGAACGAGTCGACGATCAGCGCGCCGAACGACGGTCCGATCGCAGCGGACAGTGCACCGATCGCACCCCAGATCGCCACCACCTGCGGTAGCCGGTCACGAGGGAACGCGGCCATGACCAATGCCAGCGATGCCGGGATGAGAATGGCGGCTCCTGCCCCCTGGAACACTCGGGCCACGATGAGCAGCGCAACGGTTGGGGCCAGCCCGCAGGCCATCGACGCAACGGTGAACAGCGCAGAGCCGGTGAGGAACGCTTGGCGGTGGCCGAGCCGGTCCGCCAACTTCCCTGCCGGGACCAACAACGCGGCGAACGTGATGGTGTAACCGTTTAACACCCAGGAGAGGGTCGATGTTGATGAATCTCCGAATGTCTTGGTGATGTCGGGAAACGCGACGAACAGGATGGTGGTGTCGAGGTAGGTGGCCATCGCCGCAAGTGCAGCGATGGCCAGCGTGAGTCGCCCGGCCCGCTCGTCGAATCCGGCGGCGGGGTCGGGTGCCTTGGTATTGGCCATTTCGCAGAGACTATGTGATCGGTTCCCGTCTCAGCCAAAGGAGCAAGTGAGAGCCCCAACTCGGCAAAGTCAGATAACTCGTCCTCGGCCCCGCGTGGCGAACAGCGTGGCAAAGTACGCCATCGACGTGGCAGCGGCGGCGACGTAGGTGAACGCGGCAGCGGTCAGCACCCGTCGTGTGCCCTTCTCCTGCTCGGGGTCGTCAAGGCCAAGGTTGCGCAGGTTCTTGAGCGCTCGCCTGCTTGCGTTGAACTCCACTGGCAGCGTGGCGATTTGGAACAGCATGGTGCCGGCAAGCAACAGCACCCCCACCTGGAGAATGGTTGTGCTCTGGGAGAACAGTCCGGCCATCACAATGATCGGCCCGAAGCGCTGGCCCATCGCCGCGGCGGGAACAAGGAACCGTCGGAAGCGAAGGCGTAGGTCGCGGTGAGCGTCTTGCATCGCGTGTCCCGCCTCGTGAGCCGACACCGCCATTGCCGCGATGCTGGTGCCCGCGTAGTTGGCGGCAGACAACCGAAGGATGTCGCGTTCGGGATCGTAGTGATCGGTCAACCGACCCTTCACCGGCTCGATGCGAACGTTGTGAACGTCGTTGGCCTGCAGGATGGCGGCTGCGGTTTGAGCGCCGGTGATCCGGTGGGTGTTCTCGACCAAGCTCCACTTCTTATAGGTGGATGCGAGCCACCGTTTCACCAGCCAGGAACCAGCGAAGGCCACCCCGGCTATCAGGTAGATGACGGTGGTGCTCATGGTTGGACTCGTCTCCTCCGCTTCGGCCCAGGACCGTGCTTCTGGTACTTCGGGTGTGCAAGGTTGTGCAGGCATCATGGCTGGCGCACGCCCCGCTTTCCACCCAAGCGCCGGACCGTCGATAATTTGCGTGTTGAACCGGCACTACATATAGGCTGTGGTCGTTCGCAGAATGTGCCGCCCCAGGAGGCTGTGATGGAGATTGTGCTCACCGGAACCGGGTCGCCGCTGCCGGACCCTAACCGAGCCGGCCCCTCCACCCTGGTCAAGGTCGGCGACACTCATATCCTCGTGGACGCCGGACGCGGCGTGGTCATGCGTCTGGCCGGTGCGGGGTCGCTGCCGGCATTTCTCGGCGCGGTGTTCATCACCCATCTTCACAGCGATCACGTCTGTGCACTGAACGACGTCATCACCACCCACTGGGTGATGACCCGCGGCGAGGTGCCGCTGCAGATCTACGGTCCGCCAGGCACCGCGCAGTTCGTCGAACGTCAGATGCACGCCCTCGAGCCGGATATCGGTTACCGGATCGCCCACCATGACCTGTTGACGCTCGGGCCAAACGTTGCGGTCACCGAACTGAGCCCCGGCGATTCGTTTGAGGTCGGCGAGGTTGCGGTGACTACCGCCGCCACCGAACACGCCCCGGTGCACCCCACCATCGGCTACCGCCTCGAACACGACGGTTCGGCCGCGGCCATCGTTGGAGACACCGTTGCCTGCGATGGTGTCGACGCTCTTGCGGCAGGCGTTGACGCTTACGTGCAGACGGTCATTCGGGGAGACCTGGTCGCCGCCATCCCCAACGACATGCTGCAGGACATCTTGGACTACCACTCGAGCGTTGTTGACGCCGCGCAAACCGCGGCCAGGGTTGGCGTGAAGAAACTGGTGCTCACCCACCTGGTACCTGCCCCCACCCCGGAGCAGTACCCGGAGTGGATCGCCCAGGCCAAAGAGCACTTTGATGGTGAGATCATCATCGGTGATGACTTGACCACCATCGTAATCTGAACTCACGCCCACCGGAGGAGCCACCGTGTCAGAGCCAATCCCCATCCCAAGCTTCACCGGCCGCATAGGGCGCACCCTGGAAGATTCCGAGCCGTCGTTCGCCGTCGCTCCACACCCCGGCGATGATGCCCCGAACGTGGTGATCGTGCTGCTGGATGACACGGGGTTTGCCCAGCTCGGTTGCTACGGCTCCGACATCGACACCCAACACATCGACGCGCTGGCGAACGGTGGCCTTCGCTTCACCAACTTCCACGTCACCCCGCTGTGCTCGCCGACGCGGGCCTCGTTGCTGACCGGCCGATCCCAACACGCGGTGGGCATGCGGTCGGTCTCAAACCACAACACCGGCTTCCCCCACCAGCGGGGACATATCTCCAACCACGCGGCCACCGTTGCCGAAGTGCTCGGTGCCGAAGGCTACGCAACGTTCTGTGCCGGCAAATGGCATCTGGCTCCCACGCTCGACATCTCTGCCGCCGGCCCTCACGACCAGTGGCCACTCGGTCGAGGGTTTGATCGGTTCTACGGTTTCCTCGAAGGCGAAACCGACCAGTTCCACCCCGAGCTGGTGGTCGACAACCATCACATCGACCCGCCGTACGGCCCCGAGGACGGCTATCACGTCAGCGAAGACCTGGTCGATCAGCTGCTCCGCATGATCACCGACTCCAAGGGGGTTCGGCCGGACCGACCGTTCTTCGCCTACCTGCCGTTTGGCGCCACCCACGCGCCCCATCAGGCGCCGCAGGACTACCTCGACAAGTACCGGGGCCGTTACGACGAGGGCTGGGACGTCGTTCGTCAGCGGTGGTATGAGCGTCAGATGGAGCTTGGCGTCATCCCCGAGGGGACCGAGCTCGCTCCGCGCAACGACGGGGTGGAGGCGTGGGACGACCTGCCGGAGAACCACCAGAAGCTGGCATGCCGCCTTCAGGAGGCGTTCGCCGCGTTCCTGGACCACACCGACGATCAAATCGGCCGACTTGTCGACGGGCTGCGGGACCTCGGACAGCTGGACAACACCATCGTCGTGCTCATGGCGGACAACGGTGCGTCTCAGGAGGGCGGCCCGTTCGGCGTCATGCACGAGATGAAGTTCTTCAACGGCATCATCGAGTCGCCCGACGATGCGGTGGCCCGAATCGACGACATCGGCGGCCCCCACAGTCACACGAACTACCCGTGGGGGTGGGCGCAGTGCGGCAACTCACCCTTCAAGTGGTACAAGCAGAACACCCATGAGGGTGGCGTACACGTCCCAATGGTGATGCATTGGCCGAACGGTCTTGACGCCGCCGAGCGGGGGACCACTCGCAATCAGTTTGTGAACGTCTCCGACGTTGTACCGACCATCTACGAATTGCTCGACATCACCCCGCCCGAGGTGTTCAACGGTCGTGAGCAGATGCCGGTGACCGGTCACTCGTTTGCCTCGGTGCTGGCAGACCGCACCGCGCCTGCCACCAACCGGTTGCAGTACTTCGAGATGTTTGGCTCCCGGGCGTTGGTGGCGGAACAGGACGGCGTGTCCTGGAAGGCGGTCGCCCGGCACCGAAAGGGTGACGCTTTCGACGACGATCGCTGGGAGCTGTACGACCTGTCCGCCGACCCGTCGGAATGTAATGACCTGGCCCAGTCCAATCCGGACAAGCTCGCCGAGCTGGTCGATCTGTGGTGGGCGGAGGCGGACCGCAACGGCGTGCTCCCTCTCGATGATCGAATGATTGAACTGTTTGCGTCACGCCTTGATGACCGGTCGCCTCACCCGACGGATCGGGTGTACCGCTACCGGCCGCCGATGTCGCCCATTCCATCGCAGGCCGCGCCATCGCCGAGTGGCCGGTCATGGAAGCTCACCGCGAAGGTCAGTCGAACCGACGGTGACGAGGGTGTCATTTGGGCAACGGGGAACGAGAACTCCGGCTTGTCGGTGTTCGTGCAGAACGACCGGCTGGTGGTGGACTACAACGCGTTCGATGACCACACGGTTATTGAGTCTGAACTGCCTGTACCGGTTGGCGATGTCACCCTTGGCGTCCACATCGCCAGGAACGGCCCAACGACCGGCACGGTCTCGCTAGCGATCGACGGCGCCGACTGCGGGACGGTCGATCTGTCATTCATGATGCGGATGATCTCCTCCATCGGGGCCAGCCTCGGCCGGGATCACGGCTCGGCGGTGTCGCCCCGGTACCAGGCGCCGTTTGCGTTCAGCGGCACCCTGCACGAAGTCGAAATTGCACTGGGACGACGGTCCGCGGCAGAGGCCGAGACCACCTCACGATCGGAGATGTCACGCCAATGACCACCCCCACCATCGATTCGATTCCCGTCGCCAAAACCCCCACAGGGGGTTTCACCGACTGGCCGGGCCCCATCTTGGAAGGCTGCGCCGAGCCTCGCTCGGACGGCGCTCCAGACCTCGCTGGGTTCTGGCAGACCATTGAAGTGATGGTTGACGGTGAGCCGGTATCTGAACACCCCGCCCTCGATCATGTGCAGCGTATTGAGCAGGCCGGCGACCGAGTGGTGGTGACCGCCGGCAGCGTCATCCACGACATGCGCTGCGACGGCACGCTCGAAAACGGCGTGCACGACGTTGCCGAGTTCGACAAGACCACAGAGATACACGTGGTCGCCAGCTACGAGGATGGCGTCCATGTCCTGCGTCCGGATGGCCTTGACTTAGGAACCGGCCCAATTGAAGTGAAGCGCTGGCGCGAGGGGGAGCACCTGCTGTGGCAGTACCTCGGATTCACCGCTCGCCTACAGCGCCTCGCCCCGTCCGACACCGACCCGGCCGAGGTGTTCGCCGGCCTGGAGGAACAACAATGAAAACTCTGCGCACGCCGGATGACCGGTTCGAGAACCTTCCCGGGTTCGCTTTTACGCCGCACTACGCCGAGATCCCCGATGGCGACGGTGGCACCCTCCGCGTTCACTATGTCGATGAGGGCCCGGCCGACGCCCCGCCGATTCTCCTCCTCCACGGCGAGCCATCGTGGAGCTACCTGTATCGCCAGATGATCCCGCCGCTGGTGGCTGCTGGTCATCGGGTCATCGCTCCCGATCAGGTGGGGTTCGGCCGCAGCGACAAACCGACAGAACAGAGCGACTACAGCTACGCCCGCCATGTGGCGTGGATGTCGCACCTGATGTTCGACGTGTTGGACATCAGTAACGCAACGTTCTTCGGTCAGGACTGGGGTGGACTCATTGGGCTTCGGCTCGTTGCGGACCAACCCGATCGCTTCGCACGGGTGGTGGTCGCCAACACCGGTCTGCCGGACGGGTCAGGCTCACCGTCCGACGCGTTCATGCAGTGGCAGAAATTCTCTCAGACCACGCCGGTCTTTCCCATTGGCGACCTCATCAACCGCGCCTGCGTCAGTGAGCTTTCGGCAGAGGTCATCGCGGCCTACGACGCGCCGTTCCCCGACGATTCCTACAAGGCCGGGGCCAGGATCTGGCCATCGCATGTACCAACGTCCGCGGATGATCCCGAGGTTCCCGCCAACCGCGCCGCCTGGGAGGTGCTGGCCGCGTTCGACAAGCCGTTCCTCTGCTGCTTCAGCGATAGCGACCCGGTCACCGCCGGCGGCGATGCGGTCTTCCTCAAACGGGTGCCGGGCACCGCCGGTCAGCCACACACCACCATCGAGGGTGGCGGTCACTTCCTCCAGGAGGACAAGGGGCCGGAGTTGGCGCAGATCATCATCGACTTCATCGGCTGATCGCCGCTACCTCTACGAGCAAGGGCACGAGCAGACAGTACGAGCAGACACTACGAGCATCGAAAAGGGGGCCTCATGGAGGTCGTGAACGAAGTCATGCCGACCAGCCAGGAGCGCATCGAGGCCATGATGGAGGCGGGCCCGGACGGTCCGATCCACATGGTCAACCTGTTGAAGTTCAAGGAGCGGGCGGAATACGAGGACGGTCGCGACACCGAGCTGACCGGCTATGAGGCGTACCAAATATATGGACGAGGCGTCGCTGAACTGCTGAAGGACTACGGCGGCAGTTTGGTCTTTGCCGCCGATGTCACGTTTCTTGCGCTCGGTCAGGTTGAGGACCTGTGGGATGAGATCGCCATCGCCACCTACCCCAACCGGCGGGCGCTGTGGGACATGTCAACCTCAGAGGAATGGCGTGCGCTGTCGGTTCATCGCACCGCCGGTCTTGCCGGCCAGCTCAACATCGAGACGGTCCCCCAGGTCAGTTGACACTGGTAGGCCAGCTGAGACCTGTCGGCCGGCGCTAGAACTATTCGCAGCCGATGCCGTCGTTGTCGCGGTCCAAGTCGTAGATATCGGTCCCGATGACTTGGACCGGCCCCTCTGCATAGGCCGGTCCGTTGCCAGTGCCGCCCTTGCAGTCGACGTCCGAAGCGATGGGCACACAGCCCGAGTAGTTCGGGTCGCAGCTACTTTGCGGCGCAACGGTAGTTGTTGGCGCTGCGGTCGTGGTCGCTTCGACGGTTTCTGGCGGAGCGGTCGTCGCCGGGGCCGTGGGAGGTGGTGCCGCCGCCGACCCGGCTGCGGTTGCTGAATCGACGGCCACTGTTGAATCGGCCGCAGTTGCTGAATCGGTTGCGGCTGCGGTTGGCTCCGCCTCGGTTGCTGGATCGACCGCCGCTGCTGAATTGGCCGCAGTTGTCGATTCTGTCGCAGTTGAAATGGTGGTGTCTTGTATTGTCACCGTCGTAGTTGTGGATGGCGTCTGTTGTGACTCATCGGTCAGAAAGGCAGCTATGGTCCGCTCATCATCGGGCTGGTTCGCATTGATAAGGGCCATGCCGATCAGCCCTGTTAACAGAAAGGACGCTCCACCGATAAGGATGCCGCCCTTGGTGTTCTGCTCTCTGGCTGCGTCCCTCAGAAACGACCGTCTGTCGTGAGGTGGAGGCTTGGCGGCGTGCGGAGGTGGCGGGGTCGATGGCAATGGTCGTCCGTGGATGGTCCATTGCGTTCCGTCCCACCATCGTTGCCTATCTGGTGAGCGTGTGTCCTGGTACCACCCTTCGGGAGGGTTCGATCGACTCATGAACTCCCAATTCGCGAGACAGCGACAATATTTTATGCAGTTTGGCGGAGGTTCGGACGCCCATTCGCTGGGTAAAAGCGGAAGGCGGTCGATCTCTCATAGGAGCTATTTCGGCCGCTGGTCAATGGTGGCCGCGGGCTCAGCCCCATTCCCGTTCGGGAAGGTCGCGGTCCCATTCTTTGAAGTGGCGGGCGGGGTCCGTGGTCAAGAGGTCGACCGGGGGTGAACGATCGATGCCAAGCCAGTCGGCGGCCCGTAACCATAGTTTCCGGAGTCGACCCGGCTGATCGTCGGACTCGTCTGTCATGGGTCAAGCGTAGTTCACCCTGCGACCGTTGGCCGTACGGGGCGGTGGCCCAGCGCCGAGCGAGCGAGCGAGTGAGGCGCAAGAATTGAAGTGACCAGCGGTCCGTAAGATGTGGTGGTGGACGACATCCCAACCAACACGTCCCAGAACCGTCCCTTTGCTGATGTTTTCAACGCCAGGGTGGATCGGCGCTCGGTACTTCGCGGCGGAGCGATTGGCGTGGTGGCGTTCTTCATTGGCGATGCTTTCGGCGGAAGCGCTAGCGGCGCGATCGGCCCAATTCACCCCGACAGTCTCGGGTCGCCGGAGATCCTCGGATTCCACCCGATTCCCACCGGCATCGCTGACACCGTCGCACTTCCCAAGGGGTATGTCGGTCAGCCGTTCATGAAATGGGGCGATCCGATCGACGGTCGGTCGCCGGCGTTTCGGATGCAGGCATCGAACCCGGCGTCAGACCAGGAGCGCCAACTCGGCCAGGGCCACGACGGCATGCACTACTTCCCGCTTGGCGCCGATGGCAACAGCAGCACACGTGGCCTCATCGCCGTCAACCACGAGTACACCCTTACCCAACTCCACTTCGCCGACGGTGACGCCAACTGGGACGCCGAGAAGACCCGCAAGGAACAGGCCGGCCATGGTGTTTCCGTGGTGGAAGTGGCGCTGCAGCGCAACGGTGAATGGGCCCTCCAATCGTCTTCCTATGCCAGGCGGATCACGCCTAACACCACCTGCGAGATGACCGGCCCTGCCCGCGGCCACCGCCTCGTCGTGACCAATCGGGACCGCACCGGCCGCAGGCCCCGTGGCATCGTCAACCAGTGTGGCGCAGGGAAGACTCCGTGGGGTACCTACCTCACCACGGAGGAGAACTTCAACGTGTACTTCTGGGAGGAGACCAACGGGACGAGCGAGAACATCACCGACGAGCAGGCCGCCAGCAACCGGCGGTATGGCGTTGGCGGTCAGGGCGCCGGCTACCGCTGGGCCACCACCGATGATCTGTGGCGAGCAGACCTGGACCCAAACCGGCCGAACACGTTTGGCTACATGGTGGAGATTGACCCGTACAACCCCGACGTAGCTCCTCAGAAGCACTCGGCTCTCGGTCGGTTCAAGCACGAAGGCGCAACATTTCTCACCGCCGCACGCGGCGAGGTGGTGGTGTACATGGGCGACGACCAGCGCTTCGACTACATCTACAAATTTGTCAGCGCGAAGCCGTGGGCATCGGAGGTGGCCGCGGGGCGTAGCCCGCTGACCGACGGGACCCTGTACTGCGCCCGCTTCAACGATGATGGCACCGGCGAGTGGCTGCCGCTGGTCCATGGCGTCGGTCCTCTCACCGCGGAAAACGGGTTCGCCAATCAGGGCGACGTTGTCATCAAGGCCCGTATCGCCGCCGACCTCCTCGCAGCCACCCCAATGGACCGCCCGGAGTGGACGACGTCCAACGAGGTCACCGGCGACGTGTTCTGCACACTGACCAACAACAGTCAGCGGACCGAAGACCAGACCAATGCCCCGAACCCTCGCGGCCCCAACCTGTTCGGCCACATCATCAAATGGAACGAGGGTGGCGATGCGGCCAGCCGCACTTTTGACTGGGAGATCTTTCTCATCGGCGGAGGCGGTCGGGACTCGGGCGACGGTTCGACCATCGATGCTACGGACGCGTTTGGTTCACCGGATGGCCTGTGGCTCGACCCGGACGGGATCCTCTGGATTCAAACCGACGGCGGCCAGCCTGACGGAAGCAACAACCAGGTCCTGGCCTGCGATCCCACCACAAAGGAGATCAAGCGGTTTGCGGTTGGCCCCCGTGGGTGCGAGGTCACCGGTGTCACGAAGACGCCCGATGGCACCACGTTGTTCATCAACATTCAGCACCCTGGCGACGGCGGCACGCCGGGGGAGCCGACAAAGGTCAGCACCTGGCCCGACGGTCTGGCGAATGGCCGACCGCGGCCCGCGACCGTTGCAATCCGCCGTATCGACGGTGGCGTGGTCGGCACCTAAGCCCGATGCTGGTTCAGCCCTTGCGGAACTCCCGCACGGACAGGAACGCAAAGAAGACCGCAATGCCAGCGCACCACAGCAGTGACTTGATCAGTCCGGGGCCGATCTCGCCGCCCTGCATCATCGCCCGGACCGTGTCGACGATGATGGTCACCGGCTGGTTCCTGGCAAAGACCTGAAGCCAGCCCGGCATGTTCTCCACCGGCGCAAAGGTTGAGGCGGCGAAGGTCAGAGGGAAGACCGGGAGGAACGTGGCGGTCTGCACCGCTTCCACGCTCTTCAACTTGAGACCCATCCAGGCGAAGAACCAGGTTACCGAGTAGCCGAACAGCAGCACCAGCGCGAACCCGGCCAGGAACCACGGCGTCCCGTTGCGGATACGGAAACCGATGACAAGGCCGACCCCCACAATGACCGAGTTGGTGAGGATGCCCCGAACGCCGTCGGCCAGGGTCCGGCCGCTCAACACCGCCAGCCGCGACATTGGCAGCGAGCGAAAGCGGTCGATGACGCCCTGGGTCAGGTCCTCGGCAAGACCGATGGCGGTATTGCTCCCGCCGAACATCACCGTCTGCACCATGATGCCGGGGATCAAGAAGTCGGCGTAGGTGAACCCGTTCACGTCCAGCGAGCCGCCAAAGACAAAGTTGAAGAGCGACACGAACATGATCGGTGTGATGAGGGCGAAGATCAGCACCTGAGGCTGGCGATACAGCCGCAAGAGGTTTCGCTTTGTCATCGTCGAGGTGTCGGAGACGAACTTCACCAGAGGGGTCCGCTGCAGCGGCCCCTCCTGGTACGCGCCGGTCCGTCTGGCTCCAGACGCAGAGCCGTCGCCGGTCACACTGCCGATATCGGTCATGTTGTGCCTCCTCGCCGACCGGTACCGACTTCTTCAGCATCGCCGTCTTCTTCTGCCACCCGGCCGGTCAGCGTCAGGAACACTTCGTCGAGGGACGGTCGGGAAACAGCGAGGTCACGCAACACGATGCCCTGCTGCTCCACCAGCTCACCCGTCCGCAGCAGCGAAGCGATGCGGTCTGACACCGGCACCGAAACCTGCTGTCGCTTCTGGTCAATCCATGGGTCTGCGCTGTCGAGCTGACTCAAGATAGCGACGACCGCTTGCAGGTCTGCCGGGTTGGCCGGCGCGGCGGTCAATACGTCGCCGCCGACCTGCTCCTTCAGTTGGTCCGGCGTTCCCTCGGCGATGATCTTGCCGTGGTCGAGTACCGCAAGCCGGTCCGCAAGCTCGTCGGCTTCTTCCAGGTACTGCGTGGTGAGCAGCACCGTGGTGCCGCCGTCCACCAGGTCCTGCATGAACTCCCACAGTTCGATTCTGGTTCGAGGGTCAAGGCCGGTGGTCGGCTCGTCCAGGATGAGAATCTCCGGTTGGCCGACGAGGCTTGCTCCAAGGTCGATGCGGCGCCGCATGCCACCCGAGTAAGTCTTCACCAACCGATCGGCGGCGTCGGTCAGAGACAACCGCTCCAAAATGTCGCCCGCCCGGCGTCGCGCTTCGGCAGTTGAGAGTTGGTACAGACGCCCGACGATCTCCAGGTTCTCCCGGCCGGTCAGGAGGTCATCGACCGCGGCACTTTGGCCTGCGAGCCCGATGAGCGCCCGGACCCCCATGGGATCCTTCCGCACGTCAATCCCACCGACACGACAAATGCCTGCGGTCGGCGGAAGCAGCGTTGCCAACATCCGCACCAGCGTTGTCTTCCCTGCACCGTTTGGTCCAAGGAGTCCGAAGACCTCTCCCTTGGTCACCTCAATGCTGACACCGTCCACCGCTTTGACATCACCGAAGTGGCGGACTGCGTCGACGGCCTCAATTACTACTTTCCGTTCGCCCCCGGAAGTGCTCTCGCTCGACGTACTCATCAAACCCTGTCTAGTCCGGCACGGTGCGACTTGTCTGGTCGTACTAGTTCACACGAATGTTCGTACTGGCGCTGCGGGGGTCCCCTTCGCCGTTCACCCCTCGGGCCCATGCCCGAATCAGATACTCGCCGGGGGCCAGCTCAGCGTCTGGGATGGTGAAGGTCCAGGATGTGTCGGTGTTGTCCGGGCCGTCGATCAGCACCGGGAACCGCAGCCAATCAATCTGGAACTCGTCGATTTCGGGGTTCCAGTGGAGGCCCGTCGTGAGGTTCTTGACGACCACCTCGACGTGCTTAAGTCCGCCGGGGAACGTGGCCTGCCCGACGATTGTGAGGTCCCCGTCCACCGACGTGCCATCCGCCGGGCTGGTGAAGTCCGCAAGCGGTGAGTTCGTGAACTCGTCGACGGTGGTCTCGGAGTCGGGCGGCATGGTGGCGGTGGTCTCGGTGACGGTTGGAGTCGGGTCTGGCTCGGTGACGGTCGTTTCGCCGATGGTGGTCACGGTTTCCACTGTGGTGGTTGCGTCCGGCGGCACCTCGGTGGTGGTCGATGCCTCTTCGGTAGTGGCAGCGCCATCGGTTGCGTCGCCGCCTTCGGTGGATTCCGCCTTGACCCGCAGCAGGCCCGGCGCTTCCTCGATGGGCAGCGAGGTTGGCCCCGCCGCGGCCACCGCTTCGACAGAGGTGTTGGTTGCAACGTCGGGGTCCAGTTGGGATGCGCCGACCAGCGCGACCATTGCCACTGCGGCCGTTGCCGTCGCTCCGATCAGAACACCTCGGCGACTGATCCGTTCCGGCGACTGGCCTGACTTCGAGCGATTTCGGCGGAAGAGGCCGCCCTTTTGTTGGCCGTTGCCATGTGCGCCGAGGGCTGCGCAGAACGCTGCGTGCCATTCGGCCATGGAGTCGAACCGGTCATCGGGTTCGGCCGCAAGCCCGATGTCGAAGAAGGGCTCCAGATCCTCGCCGTACTTGCCGTCATGGGCCGCCCACTCGATAACCGCAGTGGCGCTGAAGATGTCGGCCCGGTGATCGACGACGGTGACGTCATCTCGCTGTTCGGGTGACGCGAAGCCTCTGGTACCGCCGCCCGCGGTGAAGCCGGATGCCAAGATCATGTCCTTGGCGTGCCCAAGGTCCGCCAGCAGCAGTCTCTCACCTGGTTCGAGCAGGGCAACGCCGCCCTCACCGGTCGGGATGCGGCGGCCCGAGGCCCGGCGGCTCTTGATCAGTATGTTGCCGGGCGATACGTCCCGGTGGACGATCTCCGCATCGTGCAAGGTGCTCAACGCCTCGTACAGGTGGTGAGCCAGCATGGTCAGATCCGACCGGTTGAGTACCCGATGGCTGCCACGTACCTCTTCCAACCGGCGCCGAAGGTCACCACGGTCGGCAAGCTCGAGCACCATAAATGGTTGCTTGGTGTCGGTCTCACCGACCTCGTAAATCTTGGCGATGGCGGCACTGTCGATTGTGGCGAGCAGCCCAACCTCATCAACGAACCGGCGGCGGGTGTCCGGCACCAGGCTGTGATTCTCGGCCAGGACCTTGATGGCAACTTCACGCCCGGTCTTCTCATCCAGCGCCCGGTACACCGTGGCAAACCCACCCGCCCCGATGGGGGCGATCACGCGGTAGCCACCGATGCGGTGCCTGGCACGGGTGGAGGCGTTGGACGGGGTCATGGCAATCAGCTGTACTGCTGCTGTTCGGGGATGAGGGCCGCCAGTAGTGCTCGGCCCCGTGACAGTCTGGACCGGACCGTATTGATGGCCAGACCCTGACGCTCGGCAATTTCGCTGTAGCTCAGACGCTCCACGTCTCGGAGCAACACGGTGTCACGAAAGACCGGTGGGAGCGAGTAGACGGCTTCTCGGACCATGTCCCGCTCGGCGACCAGCGAACTGATCCGGCGTTGGGTCCAGTCGTCCACCTCATCGTCGATGCTGGAAGTTTGCTTGAGGCGGCGAAGCTCTGACACGGCGGTGTTGCGAGCCAGCGAGTAGAGCCAGGTGGTGAACTTGGCCTCTGCCCGGAAGCGGTGGATGGAGCGAGCGACGGCGATCAGCACCTCCTGTTCCACCTCCTCAATGACGGCCGGGCTCTGGACATGGCGTCCGATGGCGGGGGCGGCAAGGCGGTAGTCGGTCATGAAGCCCAGCAGCAGCTCCAGCGCATACGGGGAGCCATTTGCTGCCGAGATGGCCAGGCTGTTCAGTATCTCGTTGCGATGGTCATCGTCGTCGGCGTGGAACGCGTTAACCAGCCGGGTTTCGGCCGTTGCCGATCCGGACTCCAGCTGCAAAACCATCTCGTTCGTGGCGGTCTCGGAACCTCCGTGGGCCCCGTCCTGCCGTGCTCGCCAAGCCACTCGTTCACCCTATTGTAATGTTGCGCCGAAATGCCAGAATTCTTCGCTGTCAGTGTGATCTTTCTGCCGAGTCGAGCTGCCGCCGTAAAGCGATACCGGCAGTTCGGGAGGCTTCTATAGTTCTGCCATGACAGGACCCGACAGCGATCAGCAGGCCAACATGGCGACCAACCTGGCCAATTGGAACGCCAGGGTCCCGGTCCACACCGGTCCGGACGGGTACCGCATCGACCGGTTGATCGAGAATTCGTCGGCGCTGAGCGACGTTGTCGACTTCGATCGCCGTTACCTGGGAGACCTGACCGGCGTCGAGTTGGTCCACCTGCAGTGCCATCTCGGGACCGACACCGTGTCGCTGGCCCGGCTGGGGGCATCGATCACCGGGTTGGACTTCTCCCCGCCGGCCATCGCCGTTGCCAAAGATCTTGCCGAACGCTGTGGCATCGACGCCCGCTTCGTCGAAGGCAACCTCTATGACGCGCCGGAGGTGCTCGGCCGAACCTATGACATGGTCTACACCGGCGTCGGGGCAATCAATTGGTTACCGGACATCAAGCGGTGGGCCCAGGTGGTGGCGGCGTTGCTGCGGCCGGGCGGTCGGTTTCACATCACCGAGGGTCACCCTGTGGCCATGATCTTCTCCGAGGACTCAACGCTGGAGAACATGCAGATCGAGTTCCCCTATTTCGAGGGGTCGCCACCGATTCGCTGGACCGACACCGCCACCTATGCGGGCTCGGGCGAAGTCACCTCACCGGACTCGGTGGAGTGGGCCCACAACATGGGTTCGATCATCCAGGCGCTCATCGACGCGGGGCTCGTGATCGACCGTTTCGACGAGCACCAGGAGTTGGCGTGGGAACTTCTTCCGTGGATGGAACCCGTTGCGGACCGCGACGATTGGGTCCGGTTCCCCGAACCGCTCGACCGGTCAATCCCTCTGCAGTTCACCATCCAGGCCCACAAACCCGAGTGAGCGGACCGGGCGCAGGGCCCCTAGGCCTTGTGATTACGCCTCGTGATGTGATTACAAGGTGTGCCCGGTGGTGGAGTCGACGTGGTCGGGGACATCACCGTCGTGGTCGCCAGTGGTGGAGGTGCCGCTCGGCTCGAACATGAGGATTGATCCGCCCGGTGAAGACGGCTTGTGTTCGGTGCCCTTCGGCACCACGAAGGTGTCTCCCTTCGAAAGCTCGACGACAGATTCGGTGCCGTCCGCATCCCGGATAGCGATGTCGAACCGGCCGTCCAAGACCAGGAAGAACTCGTCGGTGTCGGTGTGGGCATGCCAGACGTGTTCGCCGAGCGTATGGGCGATGCGCACGTCGTAGTCGTTCATTGTCGCCACGATTCTCGGGCTGTACACCTCGTCGAACGACTCGAGGGCGGTGGTCAGGTTGATCGGTGCAGGGGGAGCCATGGCACCACTTTGCATGACGCCCCCATCGGTTGGCTTGTACGTTGTTGATGTGGGCGATGACCACCTTGAGGCCGACACTGGCCAGGATGAGCACGGCGATCTGCCGGACCGGTGCCGCGTCGCGGCGTGGCGACCGCCGATCAGCGGGATCTCAGAGGTCTTTCACGCCCGCATCGTCAACTACGGCTACCCCGCTCATGTGCACGACACGTGGACCGTGTTGATTGTCGACACCGGTGCCATTCACTACGAACTGGATCAGCGTCGGTGTGGGGCGTTCGGCCAAACCGTGGCCATCCTGCCGCCCGGCGTCACCCACAACGGTCAACCGGCCGCTGGCGCTTCGGGTTTCACCAAACGGGTGCTGTACCTGGACCAGGACGTCTTGCCGATTGACCTGGTCGGCGCCGCGGTGGATCAGACCAACATTGATGACCCGGCACTGCGGTCGGGGTTGGTCACGCTGCACGAGCAACTGGTCGGTGGTGATTCGTTCCACGCCGAGTCGTGTCTTGCGCTGGTGACCGACCGCATTGGCGATCACCTATCACGGCGGTCACCCCACCCGCAGGGCACCGAGCCAAGCGTTGCCCGCAGACTCCGTGAGATGCTTGATGAAGCGGATGCACATCCGGTCACGTTGACCGAGGCCGCCGAGCGTCTTGGTCGAACCAAGGCCCACCTGGTCCGCAGCTTTACCGCCGCCTATGGCATTGCCCCGCACGCCTACCTCATATCTCGCCGGGTCGATGCGGCCCGCAAGTTGCTGCTCGGTGGCGTCCGCCCGGCCGACGCTGCGGTGGCCGCCGGGTTCTACGACCAGTCCCACCTGGCCCGCCACTTCAAGCGGCACACGTCGGTGTCTCCAGGGGCGTTTCGGACCGATAGTTAGCGCCGCTGACCCGGCTATCCGAAATTTCTTGGAAGAAACCGGAAGCGGGCAGCGTCAGTAGAGCGTGAGGACACAAACCAGTACGCATATTGGGCTGGCGGTGCGGTCATGATGAGGGCTGTGAGTAATCCATCCACCGTCAAGCGAGCCATCGCCGGGGACCCGGAGGCGTTCAGTGAACTGCTCCGAGACCACGACGACGCCATGCGAGGGGTGGCCTATCGGATGGTCGGGGATCAGGCGGCCATGGACGATGCGCTCCAGGCCGCCTACCCGAAGGCGTTTAGAAACATCGCCGGGTTCCGGGCCGAGTCGTCGTTCTCCACCTGGCTGAACCGCATCGTCGTCAACTGTTGTTATGACTATCTGCGCAAGGTCGGCAGGCGGGCCGAAGTTCCTCTCAACGAGGTCGAGCATGCAGGGGCCACGGATTCCCACGAGGAACGTCTGGCCACCAACCAGCAACTACATCACGCACTACAAATGTTGGCCCCCGACCACCGGGCGGCGGTCCTCCTCGTCGATGGGGAAGGGCTGTCCTACGCGGAGGCCGCAGAGGTGCTGAACGTCGAGCGAGGCACGGTGGCCAGCAGGCTGAACCGGGCCAGAGCCGAACTTCGCCGTCTGCTTGAAATGCCCGAGGAGATGAACCGATGACCGATCACACACCACATTCCGGAGGGACCGGAGATGACGAAGTGGAATACCACGATGCCGAACTGGGGGCTCGCTTGAACGCCGAGGGCGCCCCCGAACACCGCCCGGACTTCTGGGCGAACCTCCAAACCGAGCTGAATGCCGAAGCGGCCATGCGCAACGGCTCCTTCCCCGCCACCGGTCCTACGGCTCTGGCTGACAACCCCGACGTACCGCCCGGCAACCCCGACGTATCGTCCGACAACCCCGACGTATCGTCCGACAATACGGTGCAGATGCCGGTCCAGGCTGAGGCCGACCAGACGTCGGTGCTGTATGGCGAACCAACGTCGGAGCGTGCCACAAACGTGGCTTCGTTGGCCGAGCATCGGTCACGATCTGGGGCTGCGCTCTGGCTGAGTGCCGCCGCTGCGCTGCTTGTCATCGGTGTCGGTGCCGCGGTGCTGTTGAACCGGGACAACAGCGGGGACTTCATCGAGGCCGATGTTGCCGACTCCTCCGAGGTTGACGGTGAGGCTGAGTCGACCGACCAGAACGTGTCCCCGGATGACACCGCGGAACCCGACGACACATCAGCTCCCGATGACACCGATGACAGCGCACAAGATGATGTGCCCGCCGCCGAGGATGACCTTCCACTCCTCCCAGCGGACTACTTCGGTCCGTCGACCACCACGACCATCGGTGACGGCCGCTTTGTCGGGTTCAGCCCCGATGAGTCAGCCGTGCTGCTCCTGCTCGACACCACCACCGGACAAACCGGATGTGAGGGAGCCCCACTTCTGGAGCTGTTCTCCCAGGACCTGGCAACAGGGGTTCGGGTACCCGCCCTTCCAGCGGGGATGACCGTTGAAACCGGCGGTCTGCAAATGTTGCTGGCCGACCAGTCCGGCGCCGCCGGAACCGTCTACCTGGCGGACTTCTGCGACGGCTTCCGGTCGACGGTCTGGGAAGCGACGATGGCCGCCAACGGCGATGTGAGCGACCTTGTGGAACTGAACGTCGAAGAAGGCAGTCCGGCCGATCCCTTTGCGGAGCAACCATCGGATCCACGAGCCGCCGGTGCCGTCGCTGTCTCCCCGGACGGATCGTTTGCCGTCTACAACGAACCGGGGTGGCTGGTGCAACGACTGGACGGTTCCGCTGAGCAGTGGAACGCGCCGCCGGAGGTGCAGGCAACCGGCGCAGTATGGGACCCGACCAGCCAGGTGCTGTTTCTGTCTTCAACGAATGTGGTGTGGATCTGGAACTTCAGGACAGACGAGCTTGCGCCACTTGCCGCGGACTCTTCGTGGCTGACGGCGTTGAACCGGTCCGGCACGCAGCTGGTCCGCAACCCGTTCGACGAGGTCGGTTTCGGAGCGGCGATAACCATCACCACCTTTGGCGACGAAGCGGTGCCCGCTCAGGCTCAGGCCACGCCCGTTCCCGAACCGACGTGTTCCGGCGCCGTCGACCTTGCGGTACTGGACCAGGACACGCTGGCCGCTGCCGGCCTCCCGAACGCGGTCGCCCAAACCGTGGCCGAGATTGACGTAGCAGCCGCGGCCTGTGACTGGGACCGCCTTGGCGAACTGCTCGGACCGGCCTTCACCGCGAGTTTCGGTGGCGGTGACGCCATCGAGCTGTGGCAGCAGAGCGAGCAGGCCAACGGTGTAATGGATGATCTTCGAGCCATCCTGCACCAGCCCTTTGCGACGCAGCCCAACGGCGCAGATGACGCCTACGTTTGGCCAGCCGTGTTCACCGCCGAGAGCTGCCAGTCATTCACCGACGCAGATCGACAGTCGCTTGCCGAGCTTGGCTACTCCGATGATGACATCGCCGCCGACTGCGATTTCGCTGACGGGTACGTCGGCTATCGCACCGCCATCGATGCATCAGGCCAGTGGATGTTCTTCGTCGCCGGTGACTAGAAGGACGGTGCCGGCTTCCCCTGTGCCGGACCGCAGCCCGTCGCCTCGGGCGCGACTGTAACCGCCGATAAGTGGTCTACGATCCTGTCGTCGGATACACGGGTGTAGTGGCTCGTTGAGGACATCCGACGCCGAGATGGGGACAGTTGAATCCTGAGATACAGGACGTGCTTCGGGCACAGAAGCGGCAGCGTCGACTCAAGTTCTGGGTCGGCTTTGCTGTCATTGCTGTGATCGGGTCGCTGTGGGCAGGCTTGTCGAAAGACCCGTTGGGTCAGGGCATCTTCGGGTTCGCACTCATCGGACCACTACATGTTTTCTCACCGAGCCGACGGGTTCGACGGACCGCGGCTCTGGCCCTCGTCGCCACGGGGCTTGGCCTCGCCGTACTTTGTCTCGCGCTGTTGGTGCCGCCGTTGAGCACTCCGGCCGCAGCCCAAGACGACGAGGACTTCGCCACCGTCGAAGTTGACGTCCTTGGCAACATCCCCTGGCAGGACGGTCAGCGCCTCAGCGCAACGGTGACCGTGGAAGCGCAGCGGGCCATCTCCGGAACGCTCGTTGTGGTGAACAGCCCGGAGGGGCAACCGTCCACCAGCTATGAGTTTGACGTTGACGTCGCCGCCAATACCACCGGCGTCTTTCCCCTGACGTTGACCACCGGCTGGAACGGGGTGGAGGCCACCGCCATTCTGCGAGCCAACGGTGACGTCATCGCCGATGATGAATTGCGACGCCAACCAAACGGCGGTGATGAGGTGGCCGTCCTCGCCACCTTTGGCATTGACGATGCGCCGAGGCGCGTCTCCGAGATCGGCGACGAAACCCAGCTGGTGACCGTTTCGTTGGACCGGACGTTGCGCGGACTCGAGTCGGCGTCGTCGCTGCTGGTCACACCGGCCGGATACAACCAGCTCGCGGCCGATACCGAGAGTGGGAACCGGGTCGACGGGTGGGTTTGGGGCGGCGGCCAACTGGTGGTTGACGGGCCAACCGCTTCACTCGACTCGCGCTTCCATCAGTTTCCCACCGCCAACGAGCGCCGCTTCGCCTACGGCGCAGGGTCGGTGGTGTACGCCGAGGATTGGCAAGAGGGCATCCCGCTCGGTGGGTACCTCGGCAGGACCGGCATGCAGGACCTCGTGGATTCGCAGGGTCTCGGCAGCGGCGCCTCGGGAGAGCTCGGCATTCTGGCCGGTATCTCCCTTCCATCGGTCGTGGTCATCGCCGGCGTGCTCCTCGCCTACACCTTCCTCGGCGGTCCGCTGCTGTTCGGCATGGTGTCTGCTCGTCGGGTGCAACGTTGGATTTGGGTTGCCCTCCCGGCGCTGTCATTGCTGTTCGTCGTTGGGATCGTCGGGTTTGGGGTCCTCAGTCGTTCCGGTACCGATGACGTGCACGTGACCATCGTCGAGGTGAACGACAGTGGCTCTCGGGCAACGACCAACCTGTTGCTCACCTCCAAGATCGGCGGCGACCGCAGCATCGACCTCCCCGACTCCTGGACCTACCTTGGCCAGGCCAGAACCGAGGGACAACGACCCGCCAAGCTGAGCGTCGGGGCCTCGTCGAGCGAGCTGTCGTTCGAGGTTCCCCCCGGCAGCAACGCCACCGCTCGGGTTCTGGGCGACGCCCCGCAGTATGACGGCGTCCTGGTCATCGACAACATCAGGCTCGACGGTGACCAGCTGACCGCAGATGTCTCAAACCGGGGCACGGTTGACCTCACCGAAGTTCTCGCCTTTGCGGGTAACGCCCGGGCCGAGATTGGCGACATTGGGGCGGGCGAGACCCGTTCGGTGTCGGTCGACGCCTTCGATGACTCGACCAGGACCATGCAGGAACTGCTGCTGTGGCCGCGAGTGGAGCAACAGTGGACCAACTCCGGCTCCATCGCAGTCCCGGTTGATCGCGATGCCAAGACGGCGGCCGGGGCGTGGACCGAATGGCGAGTGGAGTCGGGATCGCTCGTCGCCCCGCCGGGCGTCATCGGTGTTGCCGGTTGGACCGATGATCTGCCGTCGCCCGTCGGTGATGTCCAGGTGGGGCGCACCGCGCTTGTGGCCAGGGCCAACATTGCGGCGGACGCCCAGCCCGAGGTTGGCTTCTCCACCGTGATGCGGTTGCCGAGCAGGCAGAACGAGCCGCAGTTCTTCGGGAACTTCGCCGGTTACCCCCAAGACTTCCGGGTGACGCTGGCCCCCGGGACCGACGTTGACCGTTTGGCGGTACGAGCGGGCCGCGAGAGTGCCGGCGTGTCGTTCCTCATCGATGACGAGTGGCAGTTCGCCAAACTCACCGACACCGGCGACAGCACCATCGCCATTCCCGCTGCGGCGGTGACCGGCGGGGAGTTCCAGTTTCGGTCGTTCGAGGCTGACTGGGCGTGGGGTGTCGGGGTGACCGCGACAATCGTTGTCGATGACGAGTCGGCAGAGATGACCTCGCTGTCCACCGCCCCTGCGTTTCGGAATCCCGAGGGTGGAGATTTCGACCAGCGGTTCGGCGTCGAGGCCGACTTCGGCCAGCAGTTCGAGGGCGAGATCTGGTCCAGCCAGGAGTTCGGGGCCCTGACACCGAACGAGCCTATTGAGATCGTTCAAGAGCTGCCGGGCTTCGGGTATGACCAGTACCTCCTTTTGGCGCCTGTCCCGGAGCAGTCGATAAAGGTGTCAATCAGCTCCGACGACGGCGACCCGTTCCTGGAGATTTACGACGAGTTCGGTGATTTGCTCGCCACCGACGATGATTCCGGTCGCCTGAACAGCGCCGAGCTGGAGTTCATCCCCTTCGACGATGGCGTGCTCGAAGTTCGAGCCCAGGGCCATGGCGGGGCCATGAACTACGTCTTGACGATTGAGGTCATCGATGAGTGATCTTCCGCCACCTCCCCTCGGGCCGCCTACCGGGGCAACCCCCGGGTCACCGCCCGCAGAACCGGTGCCTGCCACTTCAACACCAACCGGGTCGCTCCCGTCGGTGCCGCCTCCTCCTGCACCGCTGGCTCCCGACGCGGGCCTCTCCGCCGAGGCCGGGGTGGCAACGCTCATCGATCCACCCTCGGAGGTGTCGACGCCACTCCTGCCTTCCGAGGACGCCTCGATCGTCGGCAAGCGTCTGGTCAAGCGATATGGCCTGCTGCACGCCGTCAACGAAGTTGATTTCTATGTGCCCCGAGGTTCGGTATACGGAC
>CAZSTV010000026.1:24673-38627 GCA_964609665.1 uncultured Acidimicrobiaceae bacterium | reverse complement strand
GCCGCCGATCGCGGAAATCGCATCGACCGAACGGTGGCTGGCCTCTATTGCTTCGCCGGCACTGGCGTCGCGGTACCACGTCGGGGTGCCGTCCGGATGGTCCATGGCCACTCGGCCGACGAACGCTCGCTGGCCGTGCTGTACACACGCCGCGGCCAGTGCGGTGGTGGCGGGCTCGTGAATGGAGCTGTAGTAGACCGCGGTGGTTGTGCCGTTGCGCAGGAGGTGGGGGACCATGGCATCCCAGACCTGTTCGGCGTAGGCGGCATCTGCGAAGCGGGCTTCCAGCGGGAAGGTGTGCTCGAACAGCCAGGACTCAAGTGGCAGGTCCAGACCGGTTGCCCGCTGTGGCCACTGCGGAGCATGCAGATGGGTGTCGATCAGGCCGGGGATGAGCACGGTGGACGGGCCCAGGTCAATGACCGCAGCGCTCTCCTGCGGCCCCATCTCCTGCATCTGTTGTGACGAGCCATCCGCCGGGCTTACCGAGATGATCCGCCCGTCGGCGCCGACGTTGATGAGCGCGTCGGTCAACACCTCCAAGGCCTCCGGACGTGGCGTTTGGAGAACGGTCGCTCGGATCACGGTCATAGGTGCAGTCTTCCACGACCGGCGGGTGTCTCCGACCGGTTGGGCGTTGGAGGGTTCGCTACTGTTGTGGGTGTGGCATACGACGAGCACCTCGCCGATCGCATCAGAGAGCTTGTCGCCGTCGAGCCCGCGCTCAGCGAGAAGAAGATGTTTGGCGGCCTGGCGTTTCTCATCGGTGGCCACATGGCGGTGGCGGCGAGCGGGCAGGGTGGCGTACTCGTACGGGTTGACCCCGAGCACTCCGATGCGCTCGTGGAAAGTTCGAAAGCCTGCCTGGCGGAGATGCGAGGTCGCCAGATGCAGGGGTGGCTTCGGGTGCAGGCCGCCGACGTTGCGACCAAGCGGCAGTTGGCGCGGTGGGTCGGCGTCGGCGTGAGCTACGCCAAGACGCTCCCCGCCAAACGCTAGTCAGTGCTAGTCAGTGCTAGTCAGTGCTAGTCAGTTGTCAGCTGCCAGAGGTCAGATCTGGTCCGGGTGTGGCACCACAAACGACTTCAGGTGCACGTCGTCTCGAATCCACGAGTGGTTCTTGTCCAGCACCGAGAGGTGGACATGAGCCTCAGCTCCGGTCACGGTCATCGGTCCAATGCCGAGCCCCTCGATCTCCTCGAAGTGAGGAAAGTGGGGCCTGGTCGGCACTCGCACGTACCCGAGCCGGGCGCCGGTTGCGGCATCGAAGCCGTGGATGCCGGGTTCGATTTCACGCTCGACCGGGCGGCCGAGCCACACCTTGATCTGCTCGACGAACGTCAGCTTTTCGTCCGAGGCGAGATAGACCGCACCGCAGTCTGAGAAGACCCCACCCTGGGATCGGTGGACCGAATCCGAGAGTGTGACGTCCTCGTCAGCTCGACGCTCGCCAGATGCCGGATCGTACGCGTTGAGCGTTGTGGCGTCGTTCCAATCACAGGTGTAGAGCAGGCCGTTGGCCGGGTTGATCGCGCACCACGCCAGATGCCGTTTGTCATCTCGCTCCAGCGGGCGGTCGACCGCCACCAGCGACATGTCTGTAAGGTCCTTCGTGCAGATCGCGGCCAGCTCGGGACCTTCGAGGGCGATGTACACCGAGTCCTCGTGAATGGCCACCGCTCCGACGTGTCCCGCCGTCGTTCGCGGGATGTCGAGCCTGGCCTCAAGGGTGGAGAAGTCCGCCGAGTAGCGAGAGATGCCGGGCCTGGCGTCATTCTGAGTGACAAACCAACTGACCCCGTCGGTTGCCACACCCTGGCCGCGCCCGGTCCAGACCGCTCGGTAACGTATGCTGCGCTCGCTCCATCGATCCATTTCCGGATTCGCCTGTGGGCCGCTCATAGCGGCGAGATTAGCGCGGTGTAGGCGGCTCGAACGGTCGTGGGTCGACAAACCTGTCGAGCACGTTTCCCGTCAGCTTGGCGACGTCGTTGTCGTAGTTGTTACGAGCCAGCGCACCAAACCATGAGATGGAGCCGACCGAGAAGACTGCGCCACCGTTTGGTGTTTCGTAAAAGACGATGTCCGCTCGGACGTAGGGGTCGGGGCTGCTGTACGCAACCGAACCTTCGAACTCTTCCTTGGTCCGCAGCATGTCCGGGCCGAAGTCGGTCGCGGAAGCCAGCACCACCGCGTGCGAAGGTGAGCCGAGCCTCGTGTCATACCGGTCGAGTTCCTGGCCGGCGGCGCCGCCACCGAGGCCCGAGGTGCCGATGCGGCCGTCATCAAGCTCCACGCCGTTCCACACCCACGCCGCTCGGCCCTGGTCAAACCCGTACTCGTTCAAAGCGCCGTTGGAGCTGCCCGCTCCACTGCCGCCGTTGTCCGGGCCGTCCGTTCCGCCGAGCGCTGCCGGGTTCACCTCGTAGTAGGACGCCTTGTCAAAGCCCTGAGCGGCAAAGCCGATGCCAACAAGCTCGTTCGGGGCTCGGCCAAGCCTGCGCCACATGCCTCCGTACTCCCCGGTAAACGCGTGGTAGCTCTCGCCGTTTTCGGTCTGCCAGTTGCGGACGCCGTCTTCGGCTCGGCGAAGCTCCATCGCCCCTGGCCACTTGTCGCTGAACGCCACCCGCCAGTAGAACCCGTTGCCGCCGAGATACATCAATCTGCCGCCGCCACGTTGCCAACGTTCAAGCGCGTCGAGCATTGGGGTTGACCAGTACTCGGGGTGTGAGCACGTCACGATCACCCGGTAGGACGCAAGTGCGTCGAATCCCTCGGCGTGCACGTCTTCATCGCCGATGATGTCGTGGCCAGGGCCGCCGTCGGGCCGGTCGCCAAGATGGTTGGTGAGAAACGCGCTGATGTCGGTGTCCGGCGTGAAGTTCCAGCCATCAGCACCGGGGCGTAGGTTCAGAACCGGTCGGCGTCGTGAGCTGAACATGACCCCGCTGCCGTCCGGGTGTTTCTCATACATCGACCGACCGAGATCCGGGTGCTGCCTGATGTACTCGTGCTCCGGGCGAAGCCGAGACCTGGTGGCGATGAAGTCCGCACCTTCGAACAGCATGCGGTGATTGGCGTACGCCAAATAGGTCGCCGATGACATCAGCAGCGCAACGTCTGCGGTGGCGGCACCTGCCGCTGGCCGGACGAAGAACGGCACCCGGTCTGACCCGTGTTCGGTCTCGACCAGAAAGGCGTAGATGCCGCTCGGCAGATCACTGGGCAACGCCACCTCGGTCGTTGTCGGCCACGCTGCGTCGTACAGGTCGTCCTTGTGGAAATGCACGGCGTCCCACAGCGCAGGCTCATCGGTCCACCGCTGTGCTCCGGCGTGCCAATCGGGCCCGGTGACAGCACGAGCCGGCAGCTGATGCAGCAGGCCAGGTCGGTCGTTTCCGCTGCCGTCGACCAGGGTCGGCCCGTCGAGTTCTTTTCCGAGGTCCCACCACAACTCGTCATCGTCGATGGTGAGCCGGGGTCGAGCGATCCGTCCATCGAAGAAGCCGCCGTTGGCATCGCCGCCAAACACCAGGTGGCCCAGCTTTGACGGCCCCAGCGAGATCCGAGCGGCCTGCTCGCCGTCACCGGTTTCGACAAGGTCTCGGCCTGGTGACGCGGACCGGCTCGTCGAGACCGACCCGCTGATCGTTCCTGCGTTCAGGTCGCAGCTGACGACCACGTCGTACCAGCGCCGGTTCGTCAACGGCTGGTCGCGCAACGCCAGGTCTGCACCACTCGCCTTGGCCCGGAGCCGCCCGTCTTCCAAGACCAGCTGCATGATGAGCGAGTCACCGACCACCGTGGCGATGATTTGGCGCTCCGATGGACGGGTGGCCATGACGCTGAGGCGTAGTTGCACGCGTGACTGCACCCGCAACCCGTCGAGGTTCACCGTGCCGTACGAGCCGGGTGCGAGCGGCTGATCACCGAGGGACACCTCGGCATCTGAAACCAGCCCATCGATCGTTTCCTCGGCATAGCCGGGGCCGCTCCTCGTCGGGTCGCCGCAGTGCAGCCGGACCACCGACACCGCAGCGTTGCATGGGATGTGGCTGGAGGCCATCAGCCGGACCGCCTCACCGGCCCGCAGGGACCAGGGTTCGCAGTAGCCGGTAACGGTCTTTGCGGCGTCCGGTTGGCTGGTTTCACTCGATGTTTGGCTCGACATGGCCGAACCAGTGTGACGCATGGGTGCTGGACCCGCTAACTTTGCTCGGAATGCTCGATGGCCTGCCGGTACTTGATTTGACCGACCACCGTGGCGAGATCGGGCCATGGATGTTGGCCGAGCTCGGCGCCGAGGTGATCAAGGTCGAACCGCCAGATGGCGGGACCGCCCGTCGAGCCCATCCGCTGCACCAGGGCGAGAGTCTGCAGTTTGTGGTGTACAACACCGGCAAGCGTTTGGTGACCCTCGATCCGGCGGCCGCCGATGACCGGGCGACGATGCGGAACCTGGTCTCCAACGCCGAGATCATCATCGATTCCGGTCCGCCGGGCCGACTGGCGGCCTTCGGGATTGACCGTCAGAAGCTGATCGAACTCAATCCCACAATTGTTGTTGTGCTGGTCACCGCGTTCGGTGCCGACGGCCCCCGCTCCGATGAGCCAAGCACCGAGTTGACCATTGCCGCCCTCGGCGGTCCGGTGCGCATCCAGGGCACCCCGGACCGTGCGCCGGTGAAGGCGTCGGTTCCCCAGGTGTGGCGTCATGCCGGCGCCGAGGCCGCTCTGGCGGCGATGGTGGCAAAGGCCAGGTCCGATCGCTTTGGCGAGGCCCAGTTCGTCGACCTTTCGGCCCAGTCGGCCATGACCTGGACGATGCTCAATGCGATGGAAGCCCACGCCATCCAGGGCAGCGACTTCGAACGAACCGGTGCCACGCTCGAACTGGCGATGCGCATCCCGCTGCGCCGGGCCTGCGCCGATGGGTTTGTGATTCTGGTACCCCGAGGGCTCAACATCGGCAAGCTTCTGGGCTGGATGATCGCCGATGGCGTCGTCGACGAGTCTTGGGCGTCGGAGGATTGGACCACGTTCGATCGCCGGATCATCGATGACGAGCCGACGCTTGTCAGCTACGACGATGCCGTTGCCGCGGTCGACCAACTGTGTTCGACCTACACCAAACGGCAGCTGCTCGACCGCGGCGCCGAGGCCGGGGTGACCATTGCGCCGCTCAACGATGTGGCAGACCTGCTGGCCTTTGAACAGCTCGAGGAGCGGTCGTTCTGGTCAACCCTCGTCGCGGCCGATGCAGAGCGCGGTATCGGCCAACACCTGGACAGCGACGAGGAAACGAGGGTGCCCGGCTCGTTCGTCACGATTGACGGTGAACGTCCAACCGGCGGGCGAGTCCTCGGCAGCACCGCACAGGGTCCGATCGCGTTTGGCGACAGCAAGCGAACCACCGCACCCGAGCCGCCCGAGGTACCGGAGAGCCGCCTACCGTTTGCCGGGCTGAAGGTTGCCGACTTCTCCTGGATTGGGGTTGGCCCGATCACCGCAAAGAGCCTGGCGGATCATGGCGCCACCGTGATTCGGGTGGAGTCCGCCAACCGAATTGACGGGTTGCGGATGCAGCCGCCGTTCAAGGACGGTGAGTCCGGCCACGACCGATCGAATTTCTTCGGAACGTTCAACACGTCAAAGCAGAGCATCGCCCTTGACCTCAAGAACGAGGGTGGCCTTCGTGTCGCGAAGCGCATGGTTGAGTGGGCCGACGTGGTCATCGACAGCTGGACCCCCGGAGCCATGGAACGCCTTGGGCTTGGACCCGATGCTGTCCGGGCGGTGAACCCCGGTGTGATCACGGTGACCACCTCGTTGCTCGGCGGCGGCGGGACCTATTCGTCGATGGCCGGGTATGGCTATCACGCCGCGGCGATCGCCGGTTTCTTCGACCTTGTCGGCTGGGCGGACCTTCCCCCGGACGGCCCCTGGCTGGCCTATACCGACACCATCGGGCCCCGGTTCATCACAACGACGCTGCTGGCGGCGCTCGATCGCCGTCGCCGCACGGGCGAGGGGTGTCATATCGAGGCGGCGCAGTTGGAGATAGCGCTGCAGCTGCTTGCCCCGGAACTCCTTCATCACGAGCTTGACGGGGCGGTGCCCGGCCGGTTGGGCAACCGGTCACCTGAGGCCGCTCCGCAGGGTGTCTACCCGTGTCTCGGCGACGATGCCTGGGTTGCCATCTCGGTGACCGATGACGAGGCATGGGCCAGCTTCAAGGCAGCACTTGGCAACCCAGGGTGGGCCCAAAGTGCTCTGCTGGATTCCGTCGACGGTCGAATGGCAAACCACGACGCGGTCGACGTTGGCATTTCAAGCTGGACCGCGGAACGCAGCGAGGAAGAGGTGGAGGACGTGATGCGGGCCGCGGGCGTTGCGGTGGGGAAACCGCAACGCAGCCAGGACCTCCTCAGCGATCCGCAGTATGAACATCGGCGGTTCTACCGTTGGCTGGAACATGAGGAGATGGGCCTCACCCCTTACGCCGGTCACGCCTACCGGATCGAGGGGTACGACCACGGCCCGAGAACCGCAGCGCCGATGCTGGGCCAGCACACCTTTGACGTGCTCACCGACGTTCTTGGCTATGACGTCGACGAGGTTGCCGAGATCGCTGCCTCGGGCTGCCTCGAATAACTTCGGCGAAAAGTCTGCCTGCACTGTCGATCTTGACGATCGCTGTCCGTCGTTTTGGCAAGCGCCGAGATGCGGCGGTCTAGTTGAGGTAGGAGATGGCGATGGCAAACGAGGTTTGGGACACGATTGCGGCGGAACGACGTCGGCTGGCGGATGAGCTGTCGGCATTGGAACCTGCGCAATGGGACGCGCAGACCATCTGTGACGGCTGGACCGTGCGTCACGTCCTGGCCCACCTGGTCACCCCGTTCGAGATATCGACCCCCCGATTCATGGCAACGATGTTCGCCAAGCGATTCAAGCTCGAAAAGGTCACCGTAGTTTTCGCCGACAAGTTGGTGAATCGGCCCACCGACGAGTTGATCGCCGCGCTTCGCAGCCACGCCACCAACCAATGGACGCCACCCGGCTTTGGCGCGGAGGTGCCGCTGGGAGAGATCCTCGTGCACGGCCAAGACATCCGGGCCGCAATCGGTGCCACCCACACCGTGCCTGACGAGTTGGTCGAGCTGGTGCTGTCCGGCATGAAAGACGAAGCGGTCCGAGACGACTACGCAGCGCGGCTTGCCGCACCTGGCCGCATTGACCCGGCCCGTCAGTAGATTCGCTGCGCTGCTGCCAACCGAAGATCGAACCGCACGTCGCTTGAGTCCGGCGCGGCCTGGTGCACGGCAACCGCTATGACGTTCGTGCCCTCGACCAACAGTTCGGTTGGCAACTCGATGGCTCGTCGGATGACCTCCTCGTCGTCGCCGGAGATGCGCTCGACCGCCAGGGTCCCAGCGTCCAGAGGGCCCTCTGGCATGTTCCACCGGTAGAGCTCTGCGCCGTTGAGGTACACCACAGCGCCGTCGTCGATCAGTGCTTCCACGTCCAAACGGTCGATGGCAGCGACGTTTTCGACGTTGAACGAACGGCGGAACCAGCCGGTCATTCCCGGTTCGGGGGTGGGAAAGGCGGTCGTTGCCGGTTCGTCTCGACCAAATGGTGCGTTGCCCGCCACCCAGGACGAGTCATCAAAGTCGGACTGCCACCAGCCGTCATCCTCGACGCCGTCTGCGTCGTAGGGCCAACGGTCGCCCCAGCTGACCAGTTCGGTCCAGACCGGGGAGATGGCGATAGCGGGGTTTGGGAGTGGCAGACCGTCAGCGCCCAAATCGTAAGCGAAGCGGAGGCTGCCGCTGTTCAGATAGCCGCCGGCTCGCCAGGTCATCTCCACCGGAGGCTCACCGCCAAGGGTGGCCGATGCCGTTTCGCCCTCGTCACGAAACGTCCCCGAGATGGCGACGCTTCGCATCCACCCGACGGTGTCCTCCGCTCTCTCGGGTAGACCGGTGAGCGACGCCCGGGCCTCGACCGTGTTTGGGTTCTCGGGGTACCACGTGATGGTTGATCCGGTTGCCGACATGGCCGGAACCAGTTGCGCCACCGTGTGGAGGGGAGCTGCAATGTCGGTGTGCGGCAGACCGTCGCCCGCATCCTGGGCCTGGCGTCTGGCCTGCAGCACGACCACCGCAGTGCTCGGCCCGTCCGAAGCGGCGACCGATCCGGCGACGGTGGTGCGGAGCGCGTTCCAGTCATAGAACGAGTCGTAGGTTGGCAGCGGTACGTCCGGCGCGCCGTTGAAGACGGTGATGCCGTCCTCGAATTGTTCGCCGCCTGCCGCTACATCGTCGCAGGAGCGGTAGTAGTTCGGATTGTCAGATGGAGGGGCAGCGACCACCGGCTGCTCGACAAGCTGACAGGCGAGGTCGGCCGGGGCCAGGTTGGAAGTGACGGTGATCGCGACCTCCAGCACCTCTCGACGGGTCTCATCCCGCCAGCGGCTGGTGGCGACCGACGCCACCTCAACCCCCGACGGCGGAGTGACCAGAACCGGTGCTCCCATGGCCGCCAAGATGGCCGACGGGCTGGCCCACTCGGTGGATGGGGTTGGCGAGCTTGCCCGTTGCTCTTCGTCGTCAGGTTCTGCCGCCTGATCCACCGACTCGGTGCCCGGCACGGTATCGGACGCCAATGCAGCGGGTCCTTCCTGCTGCTGGTCCGTTGGTGCGCACGCGACGCTGCTGAGAATCGCCATCGCCGCCAGGAGGTTGGCGGTGGTCTTGCGTGACGTCGAGCCCATCGAAGAGTGTTCGACCAAGTTGGGCCGAGTCTTGACCCCGACGGGTGCTAGGAGATGACTCCGTCGCGTTTGAGGCTGGTGAGCTCTTCGTCGCTCAGATGCAGCCGCCCCTGGAGAACCTCGGTGGTGTGCTCGCCGAGCAACGGGGCCCGGCGAGTGACGCCGTTCGGTGACCGGTCGGTGCGCCACGGCACCCCGGCGTGGGCTCGGGGCCCCACCTCGGGGTGGTCGAGATGCTCGAAGAAGGCTCGGGCGGCCAGGTGAGGGTCGACCAGCAGGTCCTGGGTACTCATCGACGGGAAGGCGGCCACTCCCGCGGCCTGCAGCCGCTCGGTGAGCGCCCACCGGTCTTGCCCAAGGGTCCAATCGCCGATGATCTTGTCCAGCGCATCCTCGTTTTCCTTCCGAGCCGATGCGGTGTCGAAGCGGCTATCGCCGGCCAACGACGGATCGATCAGGTCGGCCAGGGCCTGCCACTGTTCGTCGTCACGACAAGCGATTGACAACCACTGGCCCGGGTCGGCGGTGGTGTCGGCGGCGGCCATAGCCTCGGCGTCGGGGTACAGGTCGCCGGTTCGGTAGCAACCGTGGGGGGCCATGAGGACATCTCTGTTGCCGGCCCGAGCCGGTTGGCCCGCCCCCATGGCGTGGGCCATCCACCCCTCGACGGCGTTCGATGAGGTGCTCTCCCAGAGAGCGGTGTCGAGGTAGCAGCCCTCACCGGTTTGGCTGCGGGCGGCAATTGCGGCGCAAATGGCGAAGGCGGTGGTGATGCCTGCGGCCGGGTCGCCGACGGAGATGCCAAGTTCACGGGGCGGGCCGCCGGGGTAGCCGGTCAGCGAGGTGAGCCCGGACAACGGCCCCGTGGTCGGGCCGTAGCCCATGTAGTTCTTGAGTGGCCCCGTACTGCCGTAGCCAGAAATGGACGCCACGATGATGTCCGGTTTCACCGCTCGCAGCTGTTCGTAGCCGAGGCCGAGTTTCTCCATCACCCCGGTCGCAAAGTTCTCGACCACGACGTCGCAGGTGGCCACCAGGCGCAGCACTAGGTCGACTGCCCCCGGCTTTGCAAGGTCGATGTTGCAGCTCAGCTTGCCCTGCTCCCACTGGTTGAAATAGGCCGAGGTGTTGAGCGTCGGCTCGACGCCGTCGGGGTGGATGGGGAGCCGCCGACCGAGCCCCGGTCGCTTCTCCGACTCAACCTTGATGACCTCCGCCCCGAGGTGGGCCAGGTGCATCGCCCCGTAGGGTCCGGCCCACACCCACGACAGATCGAGGACCCGGATGCCGGCCAGCGGCCGCTCAGGCTCCGCAGGATCAACGTCTCCAGCGGCGTCAGCGTCGGCGGTGGCGGGGCGTGATGTGCCGGAATTCGGTGTGCGTCGAGGACCGAAGCCAGGCTCGGCTTCCGGGTCCAGCAGCGGGGCGGGTTGCAGCGGTACCCGTAGGTCGGGGGAGGAGAGAAACGGCGGGCCAAGATGGGTGACCGAGCCTGCCACCGGGTGCTCAACCGGCACCAGGAATCCCCGCTCCCGCAAATGGTCTTGGCGCTCCATGTCCGCCATGGTGAGCACGGGGGCAAAGCAGATTCTGTCGTTCTGGCCGCCGTGGAAAAGCTCGGACACGGTGTGCTCGCTCGCCCAGCCATCGAGGTAGTGGACGAGCAGGTCCTCGTTTTCCAACCGAAGTTCCACCGTGTCGAACAGACCCATCTGGGTCCAGTCCGGCGCGCCCATGAACTCGACCAGCCGTTCCCACTGATCCTGTTCCACCGTGACAAGGAAGACCAGCTCGTCCTCGGTGGCATCCGGGTGCTCGGGCTTGCACGTCAGGATGCGCCACGGGTTCAGCAGCCGGGAGCCGAGACGGCTTGGGTCGGCTCCCATGTAGCTCGCGGCGATCAGCGCAGCCTCCAACATTCCGGCGGTGTGGGCCATGGTCGACAGGTCGATGAACTCGCCGGTGCCGGTACGTTCGGCCCGGTGGAACGCGGCGATTGACGCCATGGCCGCGACGGTCCCACCGTGGAAGTCGGTCTGGTGGCCAAAGACCTTCAGCGGTGGTTCGGCTACGTCTTGCGACGCGCCGGGGCAGAGGTAGGCCCACCCGCCGGCGTGGCTGACGTTCAGCTCTTCCGCTGTGTAGGAGGCGTAGGGGCCGGTGAGGCCGAATGGCGTGATGGAACAGATCACAAGCTCGGGCCGCTGCTGCATGGCGGCTGCCGCATCAAACCCGAACTCGCCCAGGCTTTCGGGCCCAAGGTTCGTCACGATGATGTCGGCGTCGTTCACCAAGCCGGCCAACCGGTCGGGCCGGTCCGGGGTGATCACCGTGCTGCGTTTGCCGGTGTTAAGGGCCAGAAAGAGGCCGCTGGCGTTGGGGTCGTTCGGCTTGTCCGCCAGAAACGGCCCCCTGGCTCTGGCCCGGTCACCGGCGGACGCTTCCACCTTTATGACGTCGGCCCCAAGGTCGGCCATGAGTTTGGTGGCGTACGGAGCGGAGACCAGGTCGCCGATTTCCAGAACCCGGATGCCTGCCAAGCCGCCGCTCATCGGGCACCCTCCCCGGTGGTCGCTTCAATGCCGAATTCGGCACCGGCACCGACCGCGGTGGCGACGTCGGCCAGTGAGCTGTAGGAGATGCCAAGCTCTGTGGCCGCGTCCAGGAACCGTTCGAGGGCGAGGAGGCGGTGGCCTCGCCCGATCACCTGAGGGTGGAACACCAGGGGGAGCACACCGGCGGTGACCTCCCGTGTCATCCAGGTCACGTCGCCGAGGAAGTTGTCGAACATGTCATCGGGTTTTGCCAGGCCGGGCATGATCATCCGCTTGAAGGCAACGAACTCCAGGTACGGGTAGTCGTCATTTGTCCATGACCATGGCAGTTCGATCAGATCTGTCGGCTCACCCCATTGGACCGGACCGTCATCGGGGTACTCATCGCCGAGGCGAACCCGATACGGCCGATAGTCATGACCCATCAGCGACGAGTCGTAGGTGATGTTGTGCTCAAGTAACAGGCCGATGGTTTGGTTGGTCAAGTCTCCGGCGGGCGCGCGGTAGCCGATCGGTTCGGACCCGGTCAGCGCGGTGACAAGCTCGACCGATCGGGTCATCGCCGCCCGCTCTTCGTCCAGTGTCTGCAGCCCGTTCATCTCGTGGGCGTAGCCGTGAATGCCGACCTCGCAGCCGTGGTCGACCACCATCTTGCACAGGTCCGGGTAGGTCTCGATGGTGTGGCCGGGGATGAAGAAGGTGCTCGGTATGTCCCGCTGTGCGAGCAGGCGAAGGATGCGGGGCACCGCGACCGCGCCGAACTCGCCACGGGAGACCGGCGTTGCCGATGTCATTTTGCGCATGATCCACAGCGATGGGCCGTCAAAGTCGAAGGAGAGGCAGAGGTGACCCCGGGGATTCGGCCGTTCGATCCTGGCTGGAGCATTCATGGCCAGAACTTACCCGGGATGCCCAATGTGGTTCATCTTTGACAACGTCGTCTTTCAGAGCATCTGTCGCCATGCGCTCGGGGGCCTTTTACTCTGCGGCTGGTTATGGGCAAGAATCGCGCCATGGCCCAGCGTGTAGTGGTTGCGATGATGGAACACGAAACGAACACCTTCTCTCCGGTGCCGACGCCGCTGGAGCGGTTCGGTCGGGGAGCGGGCGGGGTACCCCGTGGGCCTGAGGTGTACGAGCGATTCTCCGGCACCGGGACCGGCATTGGCGCGTTCCTCGACGTGGCGGACGAAGCGGGTATGGACATCGTCAGCCCGATCGCCGCCAACGCTGCACCGAGTGGCAAGGTGGCGGCCGAGGCGTATCAGGAGATGACCGACGCAATCTGTGAAGCGATAGCCGCAGGCTGCGATGCCTGTTTCCTCGATCTGCACGGTGCCATGGTGTCCGAGACGACGATCGACGGTGAAGGCACGCTGCTCAAGCGGATCCGTACGATGGCACCCGACCTGCCGATCGCCATCAGCCTCGACCTGCACGCCAACATGACGAGCGACATCGTCGACAACTGCGACATCCTCGTCGGCTACAAGACCTACCCCCACCTGGACATGTATCAGGCCGGGGAACACGCCGGCCGCCTGCTGGTCCGGATGCTGGCCGGAGAGATCGACCCGGTCATGGTGTGGGACAGCAGGCCGATCCTCGCTCAGACGTTGCGGATGGGCCACGAGGACGAGCCGATGGGGCCGCTGCTTGAAACCGCCCGGCGACAAGAAGCCGAGGGGCTGTTGGCGTCATCGGTTTTCGGCGGGTTCCCGCTGGCCGACATCTGGCACGCCGGACTGTCGGTGGTGACTATCGCCGATGGTGACCGGGCCCGGGCCGAGGAGGCCCGCGATGAGTTGCTGGACGCGGCGTGGGCTGAACGTGAAGAGTTCATGTTCCAGAGCGAGCCCCTGGCCGAGACCATCTCCGAGGCAAAGCAGATGCCCGAAGCCAAAAGCGGCAAGCCGATCATCTTGTTGGACCACGCCGACAACGCGGCCTCCGGCGGGACCCAGGACACGGTGGCGGTGCTGGCCGAGGTGCTCCGCCAAGACCTGCCGGACGTTGCCATGTTCGGCATCTGTGACCCGGAGGCGGTGCAGGTGATGACCGACGCCGGTGTCGGTCATGAGGTCAGTCTTTCGCTCGGCGGGCGAATGGACATGCCCGCGATCGAACGGGTCGGCGAACCGTTGGCCGTGACCGGAACGGTGCTTGCCGTCACCGACGGAGTCTTCACCGTCACGGTGCCAATGGGAAAGGGAACGCAGATGGACATGGGGCCAACCGCGGTGCTGGAGGTCGGTTCGGTCAAGGTGGTGGTGTGCTCCCGCAACGTGGAGCCGTGGGATCCCGGATGTTTCCGCAGCGTTGGCA
Organism: uncultured Acidimicrobiaceae bacterium; assembly: GCA_964609665.1. Classification (GTDB taxonomy): domain Bacteria; phylum Actinomycetota; class Acidimicrobiia; order Acidimicrobiales; family SZUA-35; genus JAHELU01. The sequence continues at coordinate 24,965 of CAZSTV010000026.1, read as the reverse complement.
TCGAGCCGACCGAGATGCGGTACCTCATATTGAAGTCTCGCATCCACTACCGGGCAGGCTTCGCCGACATCTCGTCGAAGGACATTCCCTGTAACGGGGTCGGCGTGACCAGCAGCGACAACTCACTGTTCACCTTTGAGAATGTCCGCCGCCCGATCTACCCGCTCGACCCGAACACCCCACCCACCCCGGAGTACGGCCCGGAGCCGGAACGTGCGTAGGGCCCCGGGATACGGTCCGGAGCCGGAACGTGCGTAGGGCCCCGGGATACGGTCCGGAGCCGGAACGTGCG
>CAZSTV010000026.1:10870-24573 GCA_964609665.1 uncultured Acidimicrobiaceae bacterium | reverse complement strand
TAGGGCCCCGGGATACGGCCCGGAGCCTGCGGGCGAGGAAGAAGGAGATGTCGATGCAAGGAAATAGACGTGTGTTGCTCGTGGGCTCGATGCCGTTCGAGAACGAAGCAGCAGCGATGTCAAAGGCCATGGACCTCACCGGTGAGCGTCTTGCGAGCTTGCCCGACGGAGAGATAGGTGAGCGGACCGAAGAATGCCCCAGTGGCGATCGCTCGGCGTGGGTGCAGACCATCATGGATCGGTGCGAGCGCGATACCGACAACTGGACGGTCGCGAAGCCGGGCAAGCGCAATGCCGGAGGGTTTGCTGCCGACTATGACTCCGGGCCGACACTGAAGCCGAAGCACAAGCCGAACGACATGGTCCGTCACCTCCAGTTTGGGTGGAACGACGCCGCCCGCTCGAGCTACCCGCTCTTCAAAAGACTCCGTGACGAGACCGGCCGAACCGACCTCAAGTTTCAGGTTGGGCTACCCACTGGCGTCGGTGCCGCGTTCGGCATCCTCAGCCCTCCAAACGCCCTTCGCTACGGAAGCGCGTTCAACCAACGTCTAGCGACCGAGGCCAACGAAATTCTCGGCTTCACCGAGCCGGGAGACCTGGTCTTCCAAGTCGAGGTTCCCGGTGAATTGGCGCTTGCCTACAAGCTGCCTCAGCGCTTGGTGAGCGTCGCGACAAAGAAGGTCATCGACCTTGTCGGTCGCATTGATGCTGGTGCTCCGATCGGCATCCACCTCTGTTTCGGCGATCTCAACAACGCGGCCCTCATCAACGCTCCGTCACTCGACAAGGCGGTTGCGTTCACGAACGACCTGATGTCTCGGTGGCCCAGAAAACACGAACTTGCCTACATCCACTTTCCGTTGGCTGAAGCTGCCGACCCGCCGCCGCTGGACCGCACGTTCTATGAGCCGCTCGGGAAGCTCGATCTCCCGACGGGTACTCGATTTGTTGCCGGCTTTGTGCACGACAAACGATCCGATGCCGAACATCGACAGATCCGCGACCACATCGAACAGATCCGAGGCGGACCCGTCGATATTGCTTGCTCATGTGGCCTTGGCCGTCGTGATGCCGCCACCGCTGAAGATCTCATAGCGGCCTGCGCTGCGCTGACCGACTGAAAAACCACCACCTTTCTGCACCCTGCTGGCGGGACGCCGGAAATCGACTGCTGGTCTGGCGGTGGGTAGCGTTGGGCCATGGCGAACGAACACGGACACCTGCCGAAAGCCGATGTTGCTGCGCTGCCGGATGAACTGTTAGCGCGGCGAAAGGTCTGGTTCGAGAAGGCCTATGAGGATGACAACCTGTTCTTGACCTTGGCCCGAGAGCCGGAGGTCCTGCGGATGTTCCTGGACTGGACGGCCTTCATCTACACCGACAAGTCGTCGCTGGACCCGGCCATGGTGGAGCTGTGTCGGCTGCGCCTGGCCAACCGGAACGAGTGCGTGCATTGAAGTAGCGTCCGCAGCTCATCGTTGATGAGCACCCGCCTTGATGACGCCATGGTCGACGCCGCCCTCGGAGATCTCGGAGACCCCGGAGACCTTGGGGAGAACGGTGACGGACCCGGTGTCCTGGACGAGGCAACCGTTGTCGCCCTGCGCCTGGCCGATCTCCTGACTAGCGAGAGTCCAACGGTCGACGAGGGGTTCTACGACGAGCTCCGCGTCCACTTCAGCGACGGTCAGATCTTGGAGCTCGGCTCTGCGCTCGCTGTCGCGTCCGGGTGGCAGCGCTTCATCGAAGCGTTCGGCATCCGCCCCGATGGCCCCTGGGTTGAGCAGTTCCAGGCCGGCGACGCCGACGCCTAAGGACCCCGACCGGCGACCCCAAGGCCTAGGCAACTGACCGAGGGGCACCGACCGGCGTGGACCAAAGGCGGTCAGTAGTCTGGCCTGATGCGATCACGTCGTTGGGGCCGCTCCGGGAGTTCGTTGCGGTTCACCGAGCTCATGGTCGGCGTGGCGCTGGCCGCGCTGTTGCTCACCGGCTGTAGTAGCTCAGACGGTCAGGCAACGCAGGCCGCACTCGACTCGTCGACGTCTTCGGGGGCCGTAGATCCCGGCACCGACGCAGGCGACTCGTCGACGTCTCCGGTCTCCGGATCTGGGCCGCTGCCGTTCGGGTTCAACCGGTGCGATGAGTTGATTGCCAGCGGCGTTGTCGACGGTCCGCTCTCCGATGATCCGGACATCGCGGCCGCCCAGCAATGGCGGGCCGACAACGGTCTACCGAGCGACGAAGCATGGGTCCGAGAGGTACCGACGATCGCCAACGAATTGCCGGAGGCGTCCGCGTTTGATGCACCGCTGACCGATGAGGAGGCCCTGTCGCTGTTCGGGCGGATCGACAACGTCGACTTTGCGTCGCTCGCGGCCTACGGAGCGCAGCACGAGGAGACCTTCGGTGGCTACTGGTTGGACAACACATTCAACGCGCCAACGATGTCGTTCACCGAAGATGTCGATGAGCGGCGCGAAGAGGTGGCTCAGTTGTTGCCAGGCGTGCGAGTGGTGGAGGCGAACATGACCGAGCCCGGGCTGCATGCGCTCCAGGCCGAACTCACCAGCCAAGTGACCGAGCGGGGCCTCGGGAACAGCTCAGGGGTGCGGACCCAGCTCGGTGGCGGCGTGGTGAGCCTCTACATGCACGTGCTCGATGAAGCGACCATGGCGTCGGTGGCCGAGTTCGCCGATCCTGGCTTGGTGTGTCTTGAGGGCCAGGAGGCCGAGCAGTACACGCCGCCGGGCCCGCAGGCCGAGAGCGGCGAGAATTGGCGCCTGCTTGCGTTGGAAAAAGTCGAGGTCGAGTTCGAGGCGATCTTCGATCAGCAAACGTTGGCCCGGACGTGGACGTCGTTCGGCTCCGAGGAGGACATCCCGACGGTGGACTTCGAAAGCGACGTTGTTGTCACCATCCCCACCAACGGCATGGGCATTGTCAACGGTCCATGTGGAACGCGATTCGACGGCTGGCAGCTGGCGAATGGCGTTGTTCAACTGGATTTGCCGACGCCGGGCGGCGCTACCGATTGCGACGCCGCATGGAGACCCGGGGCCTATCTCATCGCGATAGCCGCCGCGGAGATTCCCGCCGGTCCGGTCACCATTGAAGTCTCCGGTAGGCACCGCTCAGAGCCGATGCACTCCGCCACTTTCGAACGCTAGGTACGAACCGCTGGTTGCCCGCCGCTAGCCGCTGGTGGAACCGGCCGCAGGGTCGCGTGACGTCAGGCAGTACCGCTGACCGGACGGGTCCGCCATCGTGGTCCAGTAGGTGAACGGGCCGATGGTCTCGGCCCCGAGACGCTCGTGTTCGTCGGCGATGGTGGCGACCTCGGCCCGCAGCCGATGTCGATGTGAGCGTGCACGGTTCCTGTCTCATCCCCGAGGCGCTGCAGGAGCACCCGAAGGGGGATGTTGGTCGGCCTGGACAGGAACACGAATTCGCTGAGGCGCCCCGGCTCGGCCGCCCAGCCGGTGAGCCCGGACCAGAACGCCAGCTCGGTATCGAAACGCGTCGATGGCACGTCAATGCAGATCTGATTGAGTCGGTTGGGGGCGGGGGTGGGCAACGGGTCCGGCGGTCGCTGTTCGCCTCCGTCGCTGACGATGCAGAACGTCATTCCGCCGGGGGAGGACATCACGGTCAGCCCGGGCTCGTCATCGTCGGCCGCAACGATGTGGGCGCCGAGCCGTTGGGCGAGGTCCACCGTGCCACCGATGTCATCGGTGTGGAGATCGAGGTGGACCCCCGGCTCGCCCTCCATGATCCGCTGGACCCGCACGTGCGGATCACCAGTGGCGGGAAGCAACGTGGCGAACTCGTGATGTTCGCCTCGCAACGGTGAGCGGGTCGATCCGGTCACGGCGGTCCAGAAGTCGGTCCCCGCATCAAACCGGTCGGCGGGCATGTCGACAAAGACGGTCAGCCACGTGATGGTCACGCCCAAACCGTAGCCTTCGCAGCCCCGCGAGCGGGACCGTTCTACCAGTACTCCTCATAGTGGATGTTGCCCGGGTCGTTTCTGCGGTCCAGCTTGAAGCCGCGTTCGGTCAGCAACTGGACAACGCCGGTCGTCTCCGGGAACGTCTCGACGCCGTCGACCTCTTCCGGCAGACCGATCATGGCCGGGTTGCCGCAGAGAAAGACGTGGGTCGATGCCGGGTCCAGTTCGCCGCCGGCCGCCTCGGCCAGGTCACCGTCAACGATGAGATCCTGCAGGTAGCGCTTCGGCACATCGGACTCCCGGGTCGGCATCGGGAGATAGCGGTAGTTGCTGAAGCGCCGTTCGAGCTCCCGGTTCTTGTCCAGGTAGCCGAGGTCGGCCCAGTTACGCACCGTCACCCCGGAGACGATCGGCCCCATGTGCCCCTTGTGGAACAGTTCGGTGATCATCGAGTTGTGTGGGGCTTCGCCGGTCCCCGTCGACAGGAAGATCACCGCGGCGTTTGGGTCGGTCACTGCGCCAAGGGTGTAGCGGCCGGCAACCTTCGGACCGAGGTAGATGCGGTCTCCCGGTCGTTTCAACGCCAGGCGCGGCGTCAGCTCCGGCACGTTTTCCGGCGTCGGCTGGACCAGCACGATGTAGAACTCCAGCTCATCGCTGAGCACCTGCCGGGCCAGGTAGCCGTGCTCGTCGAAGATGGGGTGGGAGATCGAGTAGGAACGGCGGATCAGTTTCGTCCAGCGCTCATCCAGGTTGTCGTCAACCGCATCGTCCACCCGCTCCTCCCAGAATCCGAGTCCGAGCGAGGCGTACTGCCCCGGCACATGGGAGGTGTCGCCGTGGTCGGGCCGGACCTTCAGCACCCAGAGGTCGGAGTGGGTTGGTTCGAAGTGGGTGATCGTTGCGTTGTAGTGCTCATCCCGCAGCTCATCGATGGCCCCGGAATGCTGCGCCCGCTGCAACAGCTTCGAGCGGGCGGGCGCCACCTCAAGATCGGGGAAGCACGCTGCGGCAACAGCGTTGCCGATCTCCCAACCGCCTGCGGTCGGGATACTCGGGTCCTCGTCGGGAACGCCGAGGAACAACACGCGTCCGGTCGCAAGCGCCGCGTCGGTGACACCATTGCGAACCGACTCCGGCCGGTAACGGGTGGTGGCAAAGACGATGTGATCAAACTCAAGGTCCGGGGTCCGCCGGTCGGAGAAGTACGCCACGGGAAAGCCGCCGACTTCACCGATCTGGTTTGGCACCGAGCGGTACAGCACCGTGGCCCGCCGCTCCCGCTCCAGACGACGAAGCATGTTCTCACCCGCAGGCGAAAGCCGACCCGGATCCAATCCGCCGGCGGCCATCACCACCCGGCCACCGCGGTGGGCCGCGTTCGCCACCAACTCGACCGCGTTGTCCGACGGGCCGATGATCATGATGTCGGTGTCATCCAGATGATCGGGCAGGGTATCGACGAGCACACGCTCGCTTTCGGGAACCGGAATTGGGGGCATCCAGTTCGGGTCGCGTTCGCGCTGGGCGATCAGGACGCCGGTCGTTCGGTAGCTGTGCTGGTCGGTGGTGACGACGAGGTCATCACCGTCGACGTCGACTGACAGCACGTTCTCGCCGTAGCCAATGTCGAGCTGGTTCTCCGGCACGAGCTCCGGAAACGCAACCGTCTTACCCGGCTCGACGATACGCACCTTCTCGATGCCGGACCGTGCCGACGAGATCGCCACCGACAATCCACCGGCGTTGCCGCCGGCGATGACCAAGTCATATCTGCCCTGTTCCATGCAATACCCTCCGTGTCGATGGTAGCGACGACCCACCAACCGATCACGTTGAGTGGCGGCGTGCGAGCGGCCTACCCGTTACTCCGAGGGGTTGGCTGGGTTCGCGGTGTTCGCAGCAGCACGGAACTTCTCAGCCGCAGCCGTTTCGGTCCGCTCCGCTGTGATCAGCCCTGGCTGCACACCGAATCCGTACTCAAAGTGGTACCCGTCGATCGGGCTTGACTGCCACCAACCGGCAAGTGAGTGATCATCGACCAGTTCCATCATCGCCTGCTGATGGTCCGGCCTGGCCCGACCATCGTCGGTGACGTCTGCGAGGTTGCCCGCCGCGATAATCGGCTTTCCGCTGAGCTCCTCGGTTACTCGGTGCACGGCTTCTGCCTGAGCTTCTGGCCAGGCGGCCAGGCCCGTCGGTCCGGGGTTCTGGTCCGCCGGGTGAGGTGACCACCGCCCGGCCCCGTCGACGCGAATCGGCGGTCGAAGCTCCACGATGATGCGGTCAAAACCGTCGCGGAGATGATCGACCGTCTTGGTTGCCATATCGCCAACGACGAGTTGCCCTTCGGTCACCGCTGACACCCACGGGTGCCACAGCAGCCGCTCCAACCCCGCCGCCTGTGGCCTGGCCTTCACATCGTCGCCATCAAAGTAGATCTGCCGGGCGGTCTGATAGGTCGCCACCGGAGCGGTGCCTCGCAGGAGCCGCCACGCTTCGCCCTCGGCCAGCATTGCAGCCTGCGCTGCCTTGGCTGCTTGGATCACGTCGCTGCGCCCCGGCGGAGCAACTGCGGTGAGGTGGCGTCGCAGCGCCCAGTGCAGTGGTTCGCGCTGAGGGATCCATCCGCCGACCAGGTCACCGAACGTTTCACCGATCCAGTCGATGTGTCGGGGCCAGATCAGCCCTCGGGCATTGTCATCGACAAAGCCACCCTCGTCATCCGCGAACCAACCGGGCAGTGTGCCGTCGACCAGGCAAGCCCACGGGGTCAGCCCCAGATCCGCCGCGGTGCGAAGGACATCTCTGCGAAACTCGACAGCACCCTGGTCCACGTCGCCGGGGAACGGTGTCAGTTCGGCCCACTCCAAGGTGATCGCAACTTCGGTGGCACCGAGTCCGGCCAGCTGCTCCAAATCCTCTGCCCATGAGTGGGCGAAGCCGGTCCGTGCCGAGCCCCTGGCGGAGTCCGGCGCCTTGCCTCTCGCAATCCACCGGCTCCAGTCCGCGGCGGGGGAGCAGCCTTCCATCTCCGTGGCGGTCAGGGCGACGCCGTACGCACGCTGGTCTCCGGTCATGGCTGCACCCTATTGCACCGGTGGGGTTCCCCAACCGGGCAGCGACTACCCTTGGGGGATGGTAGGTCAGCGATTTCGCTATTCACGGTGGGACGGTTCGCAGAAGGGGTTTGAACTCGACGCGTTCGATGTTCTGGGCGAGCTGACCGATGACTTGATGTACCACGGTGACCCCATGGCCGCTCTGCGCCGACTGATGCAGGAGGGGTTCGACGACCGAAACGGGGAACGGATTCAGGGTCTGCGAGAGATCATGGAGCAGCTCCGCCAAGAGCGGCAGGAGCGACTGGAAAACCACGATCTCGGCGGCGTCTATGACGAGATCAACGATGAGCTGTCGGATCTGATGGACCAGGAGCGCCAATCGCTCGAGGACCGCCAAGCCCTGGCCGACATGGAACTCGGCGACCCCGACGCATCCGAGGATGCTCAGCGCTCGGCTGAGCTCGCCAAGGAAACCACAACGAACAAGCAGATGCAGCTCGGTATGTTGCCCGATGACCTTGCGGGCAAGGTCCGCGGCCTGCAGAACTACGAGTTTGAGTCCAATGAGGCGCAGCAGCGCTTCGATGATCTGCTCGACCAGCTCCGTCAGCAGCTGATGGAGCAGCAGTTCAACCAGATGGCCGGGGCGATGGAGAACATGTCGCCCGAGGACATGGCCCGCATGAAAGACATGATGGCCGAGCTCAACAAAATGTTGGAGCAGCGGGCCAACGGCGAAGAGCCGGACTTCGACAAGTTCATGGAGGAATACGGGGACTTCTTCCCCGACAATCCGGAAACGCTCGACGAGCTGCTCGAAAGCATGGCCCAGCAGATGGCGGCGATGCAGGCGATGATGAACTCGATGACGCCCGAGCAGCGTCAGCAGCTGATGGATTTGTCGAATCAGCTGATGGAAGACATGGACCTCAACTTCGAGGTCAATCGCCTCGGGCAGAACCTGCAGCAGATGTTCCCCGACGCCGGCTGGCAGCAAAGCTACGACTTCTCCGGGTTCGATCCGCTGGGCTTCGCCGACGCATCGCAGATGATGCAGGAGCTTGGCCAACTCGACCAGCTCGAGAACTTCCTCAGCCAGGCCACCGCCCCACAGTCGCTGGCCGAGGTGGATATTGAGCAGGTCAGGAACCTCCTCGGTGACGAGTCCGCCGAGAGCCTCCAGCGGGTGAGCGAGCTGGCCAAGATGATGGAGGAGCAGGGCCTCATCCAAAACAAGGAAGGTCGCCTCGAACTGACGCCACGCGGCCTGCGCAGGCTCGGTCAGCAGGCCCTTGGCGACCTGTTCTCAAAACTCTCGCCGGACAAGCTTGGCAAGCACGACATTGAGCAGGCCGGGATTGGCCACGAACGCAACTACGACACCAAGCCCTATGAGTTTGGCGATCCGTTCAACCTCAACATCGAGCGGACGATCGGCAACGCGATCCGCCGCACCGGTGGCGGGAGCCCAGTCAACCTGACCCCGGACGATTTCGAAATCGAGCGGACCGAGCGTCAGGTCCGCTCCAGTACCGTCTTGATGCTCGACCTCTCGCTGTCCATGCCGATGCGAGACAACTTCCTGCCTGCCAAGAAGGTGGCGATGGCGCTGCATTCGCTGATCTCCACCCAGTTTCCACGGGACTATCTGGGCATTGTCAGCTTCAGCGAGGTCGCCAAAGAGCTGAAGGCCTCGGAACTGCCCGAGGTCTCGTGGGACTTCGTCTACGGCACCAATATGCAGCATGCGTTTCGACTGAGTCGCAGCATGTTGGCAAAGGAGAGCGGCACTAAGCAGATCATCATGATCACCGACGGCGAGCCGACCGCCCACCTCACGCCGGACGGGACACCATTCTTCAGCTACCCGCCGGCCAGGGAGACCGTCGAACAAACCATGGCCGAAGTCATGCGTTGTACGAAGGCCGGCATCACCATCAATACGTTCATGCTCGACCCGGACTCCGGGTTGCGCGGCTTCATTGAGCGGATCACGGCCATGAATCAAGGTCGGGCATTCTTCACCACACCACAGACCCTTGGTGACTACGTCCTGGTGGACTTCATCGAGCACAAGCGAAAGTTGCTGAGGGGCCGGGGCTCCCGTGGCGCTACCTGACCCGAGGGCGGCTGATACCTGCCCTACGCCGTAAGATATCTTGCCCACCAGCCGCTGTTTTTGGCGCATCTTGAGTCGAAACAACGGGATCTTTCCCGTGACACCGGTCTCGCCGGGAGCCCTGAGGGTCGCTACACTACGCAGTAATGCGCCTACTGGCAGCGCAGCCAGGTCCCGCCGCAGTTCCGGCCAATCGGGCGTCGGCGTGGGATCCATGGCTGTTTGGTCATCGGTGCGTACATAGATATGGGTGCTTGCCGCTGCGGCAACCGTTCAAGCCCTTGTCCCCGTTGTTCGCATCCGACCATGTTTCTAGTAGTCAAATGTTGTTGTATTAGAGGGCGAATTTCAATATCAGGGAGTATCAAGTGAGCCCAACGCAGGCCGTACGGACCCGGCACCCAAAAGAAGTTACTCGGGCAACCATCCTGCAAAAGGCGTTCGAGATGTACCGGGACAGGGAACTCATCCACGGTGATGAACGCCTGACCGTGGTGCTTGAATCCCTTGGGTACACCACTGGTGCCGGCTACCAGATTTGGGCCAACCAGGCAGCGTTTCGGGAAGACTTGAAGGTCTACGTCGCTGAGAACATCGAATATGCCAGCCTTCGATCCATCGAGAAAGAAATTGTGGCTCTGGCCGAGCGCGACCTCCCTTGGAAAGAACATGTGCTGGCCGCCGGTGACCAGTTCATAGCGGTGTTCCTCCACCGTGAGGAGTTCTACCTCTCGCTTCGGTTCTTCGCCATGGCCGACGACCGCCCCGATTCCATCACCGATGGGATGAAGGCCGCGTACGAGCAGTCGAGCTGGGAGGCCATGACGCTGTTCACCTCCGTGCTCGAACGATTCAAACGTGAGTTGGCCGATGGGGTAGACATGCGCCAGTTCACCGCAGCGGTCACCGCAGCGCTGGAAGGCTATGCACTGCAAGCTCGGGTCAGGCCCGAGCAGATTGACGAGCCGATCGAGGTGGACGGTGAACCCCACCACCAGTTCTCGCTCACGTTCCTCGGCATCGCCAACCAGTACACCCAGCCGATCGCCGCCTGATTCTCCCGCGGGCCCAATGGTCCCGCCGGAGCCGATATCCCGCCGGGAGGCCTGGATCTCGCCGTCGAAAGCCGGTTGAGGGTCATAATCGACGCGCCTCGACAGATCGGGTGATCTAGCCCGGATTCGCCTCCCGCCCGGGGATTGTGACCAAAGTCACGTTCAAGCGATGCTGGCGGCTAGGGCGAGGTTCTCGCTGTGGGAATCGGTGGTCTCGGCCTCTGAGTGCCTGCAATGGGCTCGAAATGTCGGTTCACCGTAGGTGACGGGAACGCGCTGCAGCGACAATCAGAGTGTTTTGGTGTCGAACCTTGCGTCATAGCACGCCCATGGCGATCTGCTGGGGATCTTCGGCGGTGTTTTCCGACCCGACCCCGATTGTTCCAATTGGCCAATGTCACCGAGCGTGGCCAAGTTGGTTCGTAAATAAACTACCCAACGGGCGTACCCGGCGGATCGATAGGCCACCCCCAGGGCTCCTTGATGACGCGTCAAGCTGGTTAGATCCGCTTAAACAGCGGATCTTTTGGCCAATTTTCCTTGTATTCTCAGGTTGGAAAGTGCAAGATCACAGTGCTGTAATTACAACAGTCACAGATTCACAGATTGTCTTAAAGCGGAAGTCGGGAGCCACTGTGAGTATCAACGCCGTCACATCATTGGAAGATCTAGCTGAGGCCGACACGTCGGCCCCCGCACACGGGGACGAAACGCCCGTGGCGGTAGGAGGAATGCGTATGGGGCGAAAGCACCTCATGCTCGACACAAGCTGGCAGGAGTTTGCAAACTGCCTCGGCGTTGACCCTGATCTCTTTTTCCCCGAGCGGGGCGCCTCCACTCGTGAGGCCAAAGAAGTTTGTCGTGGGTGCGTGGTCCGCCCTGATTGCCTGGAGTTCGCTCTCGCCAATGGCGAGAAGTTCGGCATCTGGGGCGGCATGAGCGAGCGGGAACGGCGACGCATTCGTCGTCAGCGGGCGTTGGAACGCCAGCAAGCCGCTCCGCTTACCGTGACCAGCGAAACCGCCTGAGCCACCTTCCAATGACCGGAGCGGCCTTCTAGGGGGTTGTCCGGGAACAAGGCCTCGATGTAAACGTTGACGGAACACCGGGTGCTGCTCTAGTGAGCGTGGCCGGCGGACGATAGGGTGGGTGACATGGCAGGACTAAAGCCAACCGAGCTTCTCATCATTGTTGCGGTTCTTCTGGTGCTGTTTGGCAGCACGCAGATTCCGAAACTCGCACGCAGCCTCGGCCAGGCCCAGAAGGAATTCAAGTCTGGGCTTGACGAAGGTCTCGCTGAAAACGAGTCAGAAGAAGCCTGATTTCCTGGAACTCAACGCCTGCGCATGGCGTTGAGCATGGAGATTGACATATCTACGACACCGTCAGGCTCCGACGGGCCCCTATCGGGCCAAAGGTTCACTAGCTTGTCGCGTCAAGGATCTGCCGGTCCGCCAACCGTCCCGACGTGGGAGGAGCTGGCGAAGAGTCATGATCGATTCCTGTACAGCCTTGCTTACCGGCTGTGTGGCAACCATCAGGATGCCCAGGATCTAGTCCAGGAGGTTCTCTTGCGCGTACGAAGAGGACTCAAGAACTATCAACCGGGAAATTTGGAAGGGTGGCTGAGTCGCATCACCACCAACACCTTCCTGGACCGTGTCCGCAAACAGAAGCGACGGCCGACCGTGCCGCTCCCGGACGACCCGGACCGGGTGATCCAGGGCAGCCCCGACATCGAAGCGGAGATGGCCGCCAGGGACCTGCCCGACGATTTGCAGGCGCTGCTGATGGAGCTGCCACCGGACTACCGGGTGGCGGTGGTGCTCAAAGACGTGCTGGCCTTCTCCTACGAGGAAATCTCCGAGCTCGTCGATGTGCCCATCGGCACCGTTCGCAGCAGGATTCACCGAGGCCGTGGCCGGCTGCGGGAGGCGTTGACCTAATGGGCGATATGACCGAAGAACCGTGGGAGAGCGAGATCGGGGCCATGCTCCGTGGCCTGCCGGACGTAGAGCCGCCGAGCGGTTTCTTTGACGCCGCCCTCGATCACCGTCCCCTCTACAGCGGCCGCCTTATGGCGGGTCTGTTCGTACTGTCGGCGGTTGCCGTCGTCCTGGCGGTAGCGACCGGGGCGGCCGGACGAAGCCGGATATCGCCGGAGATCGATGAACTGGCCAGCAGGCATACCGTCGCGGTGGAGGCGGGGATCTTCGGCCTGGGGGACAGCGAGCTCGACTATCGAATTACGACCCCCGTGGATATGCCCGCAGACTTCGAACGGTCTCGCAACATCGCCGCCGAGGATCTACGACAGGCCGTGTACTCCCGGGGCGATGAGTCGGTGTCGGTGTTTGTTCAGCCGGGCCAGGTCAACTGGGAGGCGCTGTCGCCCGACGGTCAAACCCAGATTGACGGGCTGCAGGCGTGGGTGGACCGCAACCGTGCAATCACCGTGGTGGAGATCGCCGATGACGTTGTGACCATCGTTGGCCTGCCGGTGGACGATGTCGACGACGTGCTGGCCGAAGTGCCACGGACGGGACCGACGGTTGGCCAGCGTTTACATGACCTCATTGGGGCCGTCACCGGGCAACTCGGTTACCCCGACCTGGACTAGCCGGGCGGGCAGGCTTCAGGGCTTCAGTGGACGTGAGCGCTGGTTCGGATCAGTGGGCCATTGCCGCGGTGCGGCGGGCCTTGAGGATCCGTCGGCGCTGGCGCTCGGAGGTTCCGCCCCAGACGCCGTGATCGATGCGATTGGCCAGCGCGTATTCAAGGCACGGTTCCTTGGCGGGGCACTCAGCGCAGATCTTCTTGGCTACCTCGACTCCCACGCCATCACTCGGGAAAAAGAGGCTCGGGGGTTGCTCGTTGCAGAGTCCTTCGGCCATCCAGTTGCTTTCCATACCTATACAGACGTCGCAATGGGCCATTTGGTTCCCAGATAGGTCAAATGATTCAGAAAATCCTTTAGAAATTCTAAGCATCGTTGGTACGGCGGCATAGCGCATCTGTCCTCCTAAGAGACAACCTCGATTGTGCAGTCCCATGCTTCACCCGCCCAGAGTGGACCTTCTCAGGGCTTTCTGGGCCGTTTGGTGGCGTCGGTAGGTGCGGTCGCCCGGTCCGAGCCCAGCCGCCGAACCGGCCGGAGGCGCCGGCGGGCAGATGGTGGGCAGACCCGGCCCGAGTTGGCGAGAATTCCTGCTCAAGGCCACTAGAATCGCCGGATATGACTGACTTTGAGCCCGAAGAAGACCTGCCACCGGTCGCCCACGTCACTCTGGTCTACAACGGGCCGGTCGCTCCGCACTGGGAAATGAAGCCGCGCTACGGCGACCAGAAGATGCTCGACGACTTCTGGACTCGGGTGCACGCCCGCCTCCTCCTGCTGCCGAAGCACGATCCACAGTTCCGTCGTAATCGGGAGCGGGTCAACCGCGACGCCGAACGCGAGCGGATCATCTGTGACTGGCGACTGGACCGTTGCATCCGATGTGCGAACG
>CAZSTV010000026.1:0-10860 GCA_964609665.1 uncultured Acidimicrobiaceae bacterium | reverse complement strand
GCCGAGAGCACCTCCACGCCAAGCGCGATGGCTCCTGCCGCCGATCATGGCGACGCAGCCGAGGCCGCGCCACAGGAGGCGCCTACCCAAGACGCCGCTGAAGAGGTCTCGAGCGAGGCGCCGGCAGAAGAGGCCGTTGCAGAGACGGCCGAGGATGCCGCAGTTGACGATTCTACTGCCGAAGATGCTGCAGTCGAAGACTCTGCTGTCGAAGGTACTGCTGTCGAAGACGCAGCTCCGGACGCTGAAGATGCCGAAGACGCCGAAGAGGTTGCCTCAGATGAGGCGGCGTCGGAGATGCCGGCCGGGCAGGCATAGTGCCGCAGTCCGATCCCCGACTCATGGTGGGGGTCGACCTTGGAGGAACAAAGATTCTGGCTCGGGCGGTTGAGCCCGAGACAGGCAAGGCGTTCGGTCGGGTCAAAAGGGTGACCCCGTCGGGACCCGAAGCGGTTATTGACGCGCTGGTGGAAGCGATAACCGAGATCGAGCAGTGGCCAGAAGCCGAAGGGGTTGGCATTGGCGTCCCCGGCTTTGTCGACACCGATGGTGTCGTCGCCAAGTGTCCGAACATCGCCGGATGGGACCACCCCGTGCCTGTGGCGAAGTTGCTGACGAAGCGTTTGAAGAAGCCGGTCGTTGTGGCCAACGACGTCAACTGCGGCGTTGTGGCCGAGCATCGGCTTGGCGCAGGCCAGGGTCAGGATGACCTTTTGGCCGTCTTTGTGGGCACCGGCGTCGGCGGTGGCCTGATTATCAACGGTGAGCTTGCAGCGGGTGAACGCGGCATGACCGGCGAGATCGGTCACCTCACGGTGAAGCCCGGTGGGCGGCCGTGCGGCTGTGGGGGGTTTGGTCACCTCGAGGCGTACGCCGGTCGTGCAGGCATCGACCGCGAAGCTCGGCGGCGATCCGATGCCGGCTCGAAAGAACTGCTGGTCGAGCTTGCCGGCGGCGGGCCGATCAAATCCCGCCACCTGGCGAGGGGTTTGGCCGACGGCGATGAGACCACCATCGAGCTGTTGAACGAGGCCGCCGACGCGTTGGCGCTTGCCATCGGCAATACGGCGACACTGTTGGACCTTCCGTCGGTGGTGCTCGGCGGCGGCGTTGTCGACAAGCTTGGCCAGGACTTCCTGGATCAGGTCACCGAGTCAGACGACTTCGGCGGCTTCGGTCGGGACCACGTGTCGCTGGTCGCTGCGGAGCGGATCGATGATGCCGGAGCCATCGGTGCGGCCATCCTGGCCGCTGACCGTTCAACCTGACTTCCACCCCTCGGTTCATACCGATTTTGATGAAGTTTCCATGCCAACAGCGGTCACCGTCGGCCGAAAACGACCGACTGGACCTGCATGGCCGCTACAAGGACAATGGGTTGTGAGACGAACCTTGTAGAACCACGGCCGACTGCCCGATTGGTAGCCATGGAAGGGCCTGAACTGGTGAACGACGCTGACGAAAAGCCACCGCGGCGCTACCTGAACCGGGAGCTGTCCTGGCTCGACTTCAATGCACGCGTCCTCGCCCAGGCCGAAGACGAACGGCTGCCGCTGCTGGAGCGACTGAAGTTCTGCGCCATCTATGCCACCAACCTGGATGAGTTCTTCATGGTTCGTGTGGCGGGCCTCAAAGACCAGGTTGCCGGTGGCGTCACCCGCTCGACTCCCGATGGGCTCAGTCCTCTCGGCCAGCTGGCAGAGATCCGCAAGGTCGTCGATGCGCAGGTGGACCGGCTGCAGCGGGTGCAATCACAGCACCTGATTACCGCTCTGGCCGACGAGGGCATTGAGATCCTTGACTGGGACAAGCTGACCCTGGCCGACCAGAAGCTCGCCACCGGCGAGTTCGAAAACCGCATCTTTCCAGTCCTGACCCCGCTGGCCGTCGACCCTGGACACCCCTTTCCCTACATCTCCAGCCTGTCGCTCAACGTCGCCGTGCTGGTCCTGGACCCCGAAACCGATCAGCATCGTTTCGCCAGGTTGAAGGTGCCGCCGTCGCTGCCGCGGTTCATTGCGCTGCCGGACAATCGTTTTGTTGCGGCCGAGCAGGTCATCGTCGCCCACCTCGACCAAATGTTCCCCGGGATGGACGTCGTTGGAGGTTGGCCGTTTCGGGTTACGAGAAACGCTGACCTCACCCTGGACGAAGAGGCCGATGATTTGCTCGAAGCGGTGGAGCTGGAACTCCGCCGCCGCCGGTTTGGCCGAGCGATCAGGTTGGAAGTCGGCGACGACATGCCGAACGAGGTCCGTCAGCTGCTGCACAGGGAACTGGACCTCGACGAAGAGGACATTTTCTCCTACGACGGTTGGCTCGACGCTTCGGGCTACTGGCAGTTCCAGTCGCTGGATCGTGGCGACCTGAAGGTGCCGCTGACCCCTGGCGTCGTTCCTCGGCGCCTCCGCGACATGGAGGGCAGCCGAGATCTGTTCCGCCGGATCAGTTCAGCCGATCTCTTCCTCCACCATCCATATGACTCGTTTAGCTCCTCGGTCACCGAGTTCGTCCGCCTCGCAGCGAAGGACCCGGACGTACTGGCCATCAAGGTCACCCTTTACCGAACCTCCGGCGACAGCCCCATCATCGATGCGTTGATTCGGGCGGCGGAGCGGGGCAAGCAGGTTGCCGCCCTTGTCGAACTGAAGGCTCGTTTCGACGAGGAGGCCAACATCACCTGGGCTCGCCGCCTTGAAGAGGCGGGCGTGCACGTTGTGTATGGACTGGTCGGCCTCAAGATTCACGCCAAGACGGTGCTGGTGGTGCGCGACGAGCCCGATGGCATCCGGCAGTACTGCCACGTCGGTACCGGTAACTACAACTCCAAGACCGCCCGTGTCTACGAAGACGTTGGCGTCCTCACCGCCGATCCCGAGGTTGGCGAAGACCTGACCCAGCTCTTCAATTTCTTGACCGGCTACGGCCGTGACGTGTCCTACCAGCGGCTTTTGGTCGCCCCGCATTCCCTGCGCCCGTCGCTCGACGACTTGATCGAAGCGGAGATGCGGGCGCCCGCCGGGACCGGCCGCATCATCTTCAAGATGAACAGCCTGGTCGACGCCCGCATTATCGACCGTCTCTATGAGGCAAGCCAGGCCGGCGTCCAGGTGGATCTGATCGTGAGGGGAATTTGCTGTCTCATCCCCGGCGTTCCCGAACTGTCCGACAACATCAGGGTGAGAAGCCTCGTTGGTCGCAACCTGGAGCATTCCCGGCTGTACTACTTCGCCCACGGCGGCATCATCGATACCGACGGCGACGAGCTTGAGGTTGATGCCGCCGCCAGCGATGTCGACAGCATCGAGCGGTTCTATCTCGGCTCCGCCGATCTGATGCCTCGAAACCTGGATCGCCGGGTAGAGGTGTTGCTCCGCATCGATGACCCGAGCAGTCGGGAACGCATGCACGAGATCATGCGAATCAACCTGGAAGATACGGCGTTGGCCTGGGAACTCCAGTCGGACGGGACCTATCAACGGGTCGGCGGCGAAGAGAACGCTCACGATGAGTTTGAGCGCCTGGCGACCGAACGCTCTGACTCCGGTGCTGAGCCGACCCAAACCTCAGCGGTTGGCCCGGCCAACAAGTTCCGCCAATACCTGCCGCGTCGCCGCCCCAATCTGTAGCGGGAGCCCGTTCGCTAACCTGGGCAGATGGCAAAGGCAGAGGAAGACAGCCCGATCAAGGCATCGGGCTGCGTTGTCTATCGATGGGTCGGCGGCGACGGGGGAACGCTGGAGGTTCTCGTCGCCCACCGTCCGCTCTATGACGACTGGGACTTCCCGAAAGGCAAGCTGGAAGACGGCGAGACCGACCTTGAGTGTGCCACCAGAGAGACCGAAGAGGAAACCGGGTACACCGGCGTGATCGGTCTGGAACTGCCGTCGGACCACTACCAGGTTCGAGGCCGCGACAAAGTGGTTCGCTGGTGGCTGATGGAGCAGAGCGGGGGAGCGTTCGTTGCCAACGAAGAGGTTGATGAGGTTCGCTGGCTCTCGCCCGATGACGCAGCCGAGCTCTTGTCTTACGACCATGCCAAGGCGTTACTTGCTCACCTCCCCGGCCGGGACTGAGCCGGTCAGCGATGGGCGCGGGCGTGTCAGTCTGGTGGGCAACGCCTGCCGACCCGACGCGCCATTTCGCCGACCATGAACTGACCGAATCCGACCGCTACCACCGCCGGGTCCGCCGAGCAGGCCTGATCGGTTTGGCCGCAAGGGCGTTCCTGCTATTGGCGGCAATGTTCGTGGTGGGGGCCAGTGCGGACAATCGCGGTGCCGCCGACGCCTGGGCCGACGAGGTTGGGTGGTTCACATCGATCACCTCGACTCGAGTGCTTTTCGGTGCCGCTCTGACCGTTGCCGCACTGCGACTGCCCGCAGTTCTGGTTGACGGCTGGTTTGAGTACCGGTTCGGTCAGGGGCGCGATGACTACACCCCGGTGCCGCTCCTCTGGTTTGTGGCCACCACCACCGGTCTGACGCTTGCCAGTTTCGCCGCGCTGGCAATTGTGGCGGGTCCTATCTATTTGATGGTCGCCACCACCGACCGCTGGCCGTTCCTTCTGTGTGTGCTGGTGGTGATCGGTGTCCTCGGGTTCGCCGTCGGTGAGCGGTGGCTGCGGCGGCTGTCCGGTCATCACGAGCGACCGATTGAGAACGTCGAGCTCAACGACCGGCTGCAGCGGCTTGCGACCCCCTTCGGGCTCCGCGACATCCGCTTCGCCACCGCCACCTCGGAACAGGGCGGGGAGCTTGCCGTTCCGAACGCGTATTCGGTCGGTCTCGGCGCCAACCGTAGGGTGGTGCTGACCGAGGCGTTGCTTGAGGAGCCACACGGCATCGGGGACTTTGTGGTCGCCCACGAGTTGACCCACGTTGCCCGCCGCCATGTACTGATTCAAACGGCGGTTGCCATCGGGGTTGCCGTCATGATGATCTTCGGACTTGCGGCGCTCGGCCAGTCGGCCATGCCCTGGCGGTGGTGGGGCGTCGATGTCGGCGACCCGCTGGCGCTGCCAACTGTTGCTCTATGCGTGCTTGGCATCACCGGGGTACTCGGTCCGCTGACAGGTTGGCTGTCCCGTTCCCAAGAGCGGACGGCGGACGCTGGGGCAATTGCCTCGGTCGGGGTGCCATCGGCAGACGAGGCCCGCCGCCTGTATTTGGCAACGACCGCCGATCTTCGGCCGCCGTGGTGGGCCCAGCTCTATGCGCCCCACCCATCGCCTGCCGAACGGCTGGAGTTCCTCGCCCGCCAGCGTTCATGAACCCAACCCGCTAAAACAGGGCCCGTGGCCCCCAACATTGGCCGCCCGTTTACCTTCTGTTCACCTTGATCGGGTCCCTCGGTAACCTCGCCTGTTTACCGTGGAGCCTGCAACCAAGCCCGGCGCGAACGTCGGGATCCAAAGAGGAGAGGTTCCTTTGAACGCTAAGCACTTGGCGAAGCTAGTGGGTCTGTTGTTGGCCCTCACGTTCGTTGCGGCGGCATGTACCACCGATTCAAGTCAAGACACCGCCGCCGGTTCTGGCGACTCGGCAGGTGAAGACGCTCCAGCCGGTGACGCAAACTGCGCCGCAGGCAACATCAACGTCTCGGGCTCGTCCACGGTTGAGCCCGTCAGCCGCCGTGCCGCCGAGCTGTACGAAGACATCTGCGGCGACGCGGTGATCACCGTCGACGGTCCCGGCACCGGTGACGGCTTCAAGCTGTTCTGCGAAGGTGAAACCGACATCTCCGATGCATCTCGAGCCATCAAGGACTCTGAGATTGAGGTTTGCGAGGCCAACGGCGTCGAATTCACCGAGCTGAAGGTCGCCTTCGACGGCATTGCCGTCATGACCAACCCGAACAACGACGCCGTTGAGTGTCTGAGCTTCGTCGACATGTACGCCCTCCTCGGCGGGCAGAGCGAAGGCTACGACGACTGGAGTGACGCCAGCGACCTCGGTGCCGCCCTCGGCTCCGACGTTGCCCCGTACCCGGACGCACCGCTTGTCATCAGCGCACCGGGCACCGAGTCCGGCACCTATGACAGCTTCCTCGAGATTGTGCTCGAAGGCATCGGTGAGGAAGAAGAGGGCGAAGACGGCCAGTTCATCCGCCAGGACTTCTCCGGCAACGCCGATGACAACGTCATCATCGAAGGCGTCGCCGGTGCAGACACCAGCCTCGGCTGGGTTGGCTTTGCGTTCGCCGCTGAAAACGCAGACCGGGTCTCGACCATCGCTGTCAGCGAAGAGCCCGGTGGCGACTGCGTGCAGCCGACCATCGACACCATCGCAGATGGCAGCTACCCGGTCAGCCGGAGCCTGTACATCTACGTCAACAACGGCAAGGCCGCCGAGAACGCCGCCCTTGAGGGCTACGTCGACTTCTACCTCGGCGACGGCTACACCGAGTCGGTCACCAAGGCCTTCGGCGAGAGCGGGTACGTAGAATTGCCCGCCGATCAGTTGGCTGAAGTTCAAGCTGCGTGGGAAGCCGCCAAGTAGCCTTTGCAAACTACAGGCCGGTCGCCGTACGTGCCGGTCTGACGTTCTACGGAAGAAGATCCCCCAACGGTGAATCCCGGCTCTCGGGTCGGGGTTCACCGCCGGGTGAGGCGAGAAAGACGGCGTGACATCCATGAGTAGACGGGCGTGTACACGATGAGAGCAGTGGGCTCACGATGACAGCACCAGTGATAGAAGCATCAGTTCCGGATGAAGCTGGCTCCGCCGATTTCCTCTCGGGGAATCCCCGCCGCCGAGCGAAAGAGCGAATCGTTCAGGGTGGCGTTGCCCTCGCTGCGCTCACCTCGGTCTTGGTGAGCGTCCTGATCGTTGGATCCCTGGTGTACCGGGCGGCCCAATTCCTGTTCGGCCTCAACAGCCCAAACGCGGTCGATGCCGCCGACGCTCGTGAGCCGATTGGCTTTGGCAACCTGTTCTCAGATCAGTGGGCCCCTCGGTTCTTTGAGTTTGACCTGAAGACGCTCATCTTTGGCAGCCTCATCGTCACCGTGGTCGCCATGTTGGTTGCCACCCCACTCGGACTTGGTGCAGCCATCTACCTGGCGGAGTACGCAAACAGCCGGGTCCGCAAGATTCTCAAACCAATTCTTGAAGTACTGGCAGGCATCCCCTCGGTCGTTCTCGGCTTCTTTGCCCTGCGGTGGATCTCTCCCAACCTGGTGCAGCGCTTCAGCGATGCCGAAGGCCAGAGCCTCCTTGCCGCCGGCCTGGGCGTTGGCCTGCTGACCATCCCGCTTGTCGCCTCGATCTCTGAGGACGCCATGCGCTCGGTTCCCGATTCTCTACGGGAAGCATCGGCCGGGCTCGGCGCTCGCAAGAAGACCACCACCACCGACGTTGTGATTCCCGCCGCCGTCTCCGGGCTTGTGGCGGCATTCATCGTTGCCACCTCACGGGCCATCGGAGAAACCATGGTCGTCTTCCTCGCCGCCGGGGCGTCCGGCAACTCCGCCCAGTTCACGGTCGACCCACTCGAGCGTGGTTCCACCATGACCGCAGCCATGGCCAGTCAGGCCTCAGGCACCGACGGGACAATTTCTGAATTGGCCTTCAACTCACTGTTCTTCGTTGGCTTCGTGCTCTTCGCCATCACCTTGATCTTGAACCTGATCGCAGACCGCTACGTGCGCCGAGTCAGGCAGGTCTACTAATGAGCGTTGTAGAGCCGATTCTGAATCGCAGGACATCCGAGCGGGTCGAGGCCCAGCTCTCCTCCGGCGGCATCAACATCGCCAACCACATTTTCAAGTGGGCGTTGCTCGCTTGCCTGCTCTTCTCGCTGATCGTGTTGGGCGTCCTCATCTATGACGTCGTCACCGATGGTTGGACGGTGCTCAGCACCCGCTTGGACACGTTCCTGGCCAACCCGACCAGGGTCAGCGCTGATGAGTCCGGTGTGTTCCAGGGTTTGCGCGGCACCTTCTGGATCGGGATCTTCGTCATCTTCTTGACCTTCCCCGTGGGGATTGCCGCAGCGATCTACCTGGAAGAGTACGCAACGGACAACTGGCTGACCCGTCTCATCGACATCAACGTTCGCAACTTGGCCGGCGTTCCGTCGGTGGTGTACGGCATCCTCGGGTTCACCATCTTCGTCAGCCTGTTGAAGGGCTTGTACGGCGACGTGGCCCTATCACGAGGCAACACCACCACCGCTGGTGGCCTCACACTGGCCATTCTGGCGTTGCCGGTGGTCATCATCACCTCGGCCGAGGCCATCAGGGCCGTCCCGGACAGCCTCCGTGAGGCGGCCTATGGCGTCGGGGCTACAAAGTCCGAGGTCATCAAATCCCACATCCTTCCCTACGCTGCTCCGGGCATTCTCACCGGGACGCTCCTGTCGCTCGCCCGGGCGCTCGGCGAGGCTGCTCCGCTCATCCTGGTGGGCGCAGTCCAGGGCAAGCTCGGGCCGAAAACCGGGTTCTTCGAATTGAGCCAGCTCGGCGAGAAATTCACGGCGATGCCCATCGTCATCACCGACTTCGCAAAGCAACCGGGAGCCCAATGGGTGCCCGTAACCTCGGCCGCCATCGTCATCTTGTTGCTGGTGGTACTGGGATTCAATGCCGCAGCAGTACTTCTTCGGAATAGATTCGAGGGAAAGCGTGAAGGTTAGGAAGCAGGACATGACAACCGAGTCCGATCCAGGCAGCGAGGTGGCAGATGCCGTCGGCGCCGAGCCAACGGTTTCACCAAGCGCGCTGGTGTCTTCGGCCGAGGCGGAATCAGAGCTGCCAACCGTTATGCGTCTCAGTGACGTGTCGGTCTACTACGGCTCGTTCCGGGCGGTTCGCAACGTGAACATGCCGGTGTATCAGAACAAGATCACAGCGATGATTGGCCCCTCCGGCTGCGGCAAGTCCACGGTGCTGCGGACCCTGAACCGCATGAACGACCTCATCCCGACCGCCAGGGTCGAAGGCAAGGTCACCTATCTCGGCATTGACCTCTACGGCTCCCAGGTTGACCCCGTCGAGGTGCGGCGCCGGATTGGCATGGTCTTCCAGAAGCCGAACCCGTTCCCAAAGTCCATCGCCGAGAACGTCACCTACGGCCCGAAGATTGCCGGCATCCCGAAGAAGGAATGGCCGGAGATCATCGAGTCTTCACTCCGATCAGCGGCAATCTGGGAAGAGGTGAAGGACCGCCTCGACGATTCCGCCCTTGGCCTCTCCGGTGGTCAGCAGCAGCGGTTGTGTATCGCTCGGGCGATCGCCACCAAGCCGGACGTGTTGTTGATGGATGAGCCGTGTTCCGCGCTTGACCCCATCGCCACCGGTCGCATCGAGGACCTTATGCAGGAACTCAAGGACGAGTACTCGATCACCATCGTGACCCACAACATGCAGCAGGCTGCTCGGGTCAGCGACCATTGCGCGTTCTTCACCACCGAGGTGGACTCCGAAAGTGAACGCCGGACCGGCCAACTTGTGGAGTTCAACGAGACCGAGCGCATTTTCTCAAACCCCGATGATGAGCGGACCGAGAACTATGTCACCGGCCGATTCGGCTAGTTACATCCACCACTAGATCAAGCGAGAACGCACATGTCACCAAGCGATGCGGATCAGCCAATCGCAGAGCCATCCAAGCCAGCCCAGCGCCTTGCGTACCATCGAGAGCTCGATGAGTTGAACGCTGGTGTTCTTCGGCTTGGCGCCCTGGCGTGCGAGACGATTCCCCGCGGCACCGAGGTCCTACTCGGCGGCAACCTGGTCGAAGCCCAGAACGTCATCGATGCCGACGACGAGATTGACCAATTGACCCTGGAACTCGAAGAGAAGTGCTTCTCCATCATCGCCCTTCAGGCACCGATGGCGGGAGAGCTTCGCCGCATTATCGCCATCACCAAACTTGTGGCCGAGATCGAGCGTTCCGCCGACCTGATGGTCAACGTGTGCAAGGCCAGCCGCCGGATGTACGGCGCTGAGCTGAGCCCTCGCATTCGAGGTGTGCTCGGGTCGATGGCAAAAGAGGCGAACAAGTTGCTGCGGCTGTCGCTTGATGCCTTCGCCGATGAGAACGTGTCGCTGGCTTCGGCCCTGGCCGACATCGATGACGAACTTGATCAGCTGAACCGCGACATCGTCGAGGCAATCTTCGAAGCTCACTCAGAGCAACAGATCGACCTTGCGGCTGCAGTGCAACTTGCGCTGATCGCCCGTTACTACGAGCGCATTGGCGACCATGCGGTCAATATTGGTGAGCGCGTTACCTACATGGTCACCGGGTGGATGCCAGAACACAACGGCATGCTTCGGGCCGAGCGAAAAAGTCAGGTGGCAAGCGACTCCGAAGTTGTCATGCCGCCCGGGGCCGACGGCGGGTCAGGTGACTGACGTTCGATGATCCTTCTCGTCGTTATCGGTGTGGCTGTGGCGGCGGCAAGTGGCGGTTATCTAATGGGCAGACGGCGCGGTCAATCGCGCCCTGGCAGCCAGCCTGAAGGATCGGCGATCCGACCGGCAGCGCCTGTGGCCGAACAGGTCAGTTCCTCGTTGGATATTGAGCGGGCCCTGGCCGATCTGCGCCTCGGGGTCATCGTGGTGGGTCGGGACGGCACCGAGATCTACCGCAACCACCAGGCGCAGAAGTTCGCCACCGGGCGCCACGGAGATGCTCTGGTGGAAGCAGCACTGCAGCGGGTGCTGGAAGGTGCGCTGCTTGGACTATCCCTGGAGGAGAGCGTCGAGGTCTACGGCCCGCCCGCCCGCTCCATCTTGGTCCAGGCGTCTCCCACCTATGACGGCGGTTCGCTCGGTGGCGCCGTGGGAGTTATCGATGACGTGACCGAGGCCCGCCACATCGACCGGGTCCGGAGTGACTTTGTTGCCAACGT
>CAZSTV010000025.1:25470-38810 GCA_964609665.1 uncultured Acidimicrobiaceae bacterium | reverse complement strand
AGTATCTCGACGGCTTTCGACATCGTCGGCCAGTCGCTCGACGATCCCATCACGACACCAACTACGGGCTGCTGCTCACTCACCGTTCGATCATAGGCCGCCAGCCCGGCGCGCTCGGTTGATTGCCGCTAGTCGCCGTAGCTTTCCCGAAGCTCTCGCTTGAGGACTTTGCCGGTGGCGTTGTGGGGGATCTCGTCGATGAACACCACCGACTGCGGCACTTTGAACCGGGCCAGGTTTGTTCGGCAGTGGTTGATGACCGTGGCCTCGTCGAGCTCGGCCCCTTCTTTGACCACCACGATGGCTCTGCCGACCTCGACCCACTTGTCGTCTGGCACCCCGATGATTGCCACCTCACCGACGGCGTCCAGCTCGTAGATGGTGGACTCGACCTCGGCCGGATAGACGTTCTCGCCACCGGAGATGTACATGTCCTTCCAGCGGTCGACGACGTAGTAGAAGCCGTCCTCGTCCTGGCGGGTGGCATCGCCGGTCTTCAGGAAACCGTCGTCGAATGAGTCTGCGGTGGCCTCTGGCCGGTTCCAGTAGCCGGGGGTGATGTTCGGGCCACGGACCCACAACTCTCCGGTCTCGCCCTGGGCAACGTCGTTGCCCTCGTCATCGACCACCCGCACCTCGGTGTGCATTGCAGGCAGCCCGGCCGAGCCCACCTTGACCGAGCAATCCTCGGGCTTGAGAGCAAGCACCAGCGGGCTGGTCTCGGTCATGCCGTAGGCCTGCTGCAGAGGCAGCCCCTTGGACTCCCAGGTCTTGATCAACGGCACCGGAGTTGGTGAACCGCCGACGCAGGCCGCTTCGATGGTTGGGAAGGAAGCACCCTCGAACGCCGGGACCTGGCTCATGAACAGGTAGTTGGCGGGGACACCGATGAAGTGGGTCACGCCGATGTCGGGATCGGTCAGCAACCGCAGCGCTTCGGCCGGGTCAAACGTACGCATCACCAGCGTGGTTCCCCCGAAGTGGAAGCCGGGGTTGGCGAAGACGTTGAGCCCGCCGGTGTGGAACAGCGGAAGGAACGCCAGGTTGATCATCTTCGAGGTGATGCCGTAGTACTCAACGCAGTTGACGCCGTTGTAGAACGTCATGCCCTGGGTGATGATTGCGCCCTTCGGCCGCCCGGTGGTCCCGGACGTGTACATGATGGTCAGCGCAGTGTCGTGGTTCGAAGGGTAGAGCTCCACCCCGGCCGGGTCCGCCGCGGTGAGTAGCTCCTCGTAGTCCGCGATGTCGCCGGAGCCGCCGTCCCAGTTGATCTGATGGTCGATGTCGCACAGCTTCGCAACTTGGCTGCCGGCCTCTGCCAGGTCGTTGTCGTACACGATGACGTTCGGTGAACAGTCGCCGACGATGAACTCAAGCTCCGGTATTGCCAGCCGCCAGTTGAGCGGCACGAAGATGGCGCCAAGCTTCCAGCATGCGAACTGGACCTCGAAGAAGTTGGTGTTGTTGTTGGCGAGGACCGCCACCCGGTCCTCAAACCCCACGCCGAACTCGGTGGCGAGGGCGTTGGCAAGCCGGTTGGTCCGATCATTCATCTCCACCCAGGTGAAGGTCCGATCGGTGGCAAGGTCCACCTGAGCGATCTGATCAGGCCGCACGGTTGCGTGATGGGCGATCCAATCGAACGAACGAGTACTCATGCGCTTCTCCTAAGCGGTTGGCTTGCTCAACTGACGATTTCGGGGTGGCGGTTGTCCACCACCACCGGCGTGTCTAAATAGGTCATGGTTGGCGCAACACCGTACGCCCCTGTCACCCGTTCCCGCCAGGCGTCGTCATAGGTGGCGTCCGCCGCCTCCCGGGACTCCCACAGGTACACCCCACCGACGGTTGTGCCGTCCTCGGTTCCGACGTAGTACTTGCGAATCAGGCCTGGCATGCCTTCGTACATCGGGGCGTTGGCCAGCGAGAGCGCGGCCAACGTCTCCGATGGCATTGCTTCCGCAAGGGCGCACTGGATGAGAACGGTGATCAAGGCACTGCCTTTCGCGTGTGGTGTGCCCGCCGGGAAACGAGCGATGCCGATTATCTCGCACTTCTTTGCGTCAGGCCAGCGGTCGGGCAATCACCGATTGGTGACTCACGACTCAAGATCCGGGCGCCGAAACATCACCCGTGCCTTTGGAGCCGGCCCCGCAACCAGCGAACCCTCTTCGCACGAGCGGCTACACACCGCTCCCGAGGAGACCTTGGACCACGCCCCCACCTCAACTCCGATGCCAACCGCCGCGTTTGTGCCGAGGAAGACGCCCTCGCCAACGGTGGCGTGACCGTTCAGGGTTGCGTACGGCGAAAGCACGGCGCCGCGCTCAAGCCGAGCGTCGTGGCCAACAGAGGAGTAGACGTTCAACACTGCGTGGTCGGCAACCACCGCGTTCGGTCCGACGAAGGCAAACGGTCCGATGAAGACCCCGTCGCCGATCGTCGCCAACGGTGACACCACGGCGGTGGGGTGTACCACCGATGCGTACGTTGCGTCCGGGCCGAGGCGGTGCACCAACCGCAGTCGGATCTCCGGGTCTCCGATGGCCATGATCAGCTGATGATCTGATGGGACCGAGGCTGCGTCGATGGGGCCAAGATGTTGGGCGGCATCGACGGCGTCGGGCCTGTCGTCAAGGACGCCGGCGAAGTGTTGTCGGCCCAGTTGGGCTATCAGGTTGATGGCGTCGATGATCTCGTTCCCGAGACCGCCGCCACCGACCACGGCAACGGGGATCGATGATGCGGGTTCACTCGCCGCCACTATGGGAGCTCGCTTCCGTTTTGATCAGTGTGGCGCATCGTTACCCGGCGACCGAAGACGTCGAGCAGATCCCAGCCGTCCCAGATGTGATCAAACCGCAGCGCGTCGCCAACCGGGACTACCCGGTCTATGCCCGACCCGTTGAGTTCGGTTATCAAACCCTGCAGTTCGTCTCCGCTGAATCCGAAGTACGACAGGGTCTGATCCCGCCGTTCGATGTGCGGTGCAATGTCGCCGAGGGCGTCGACCCGCCGGAAGCTGAACATCCCGGCTCCGGGGGTGTTGCGGTCCACTGCGGCGTTGTCACGCTGGTCGACGATGGTGACGTTTGGGTCGGACCAGGCGACGGTGTTGACCGTGCCGTCGACCGCCATGGCTGCTGACTTTGACAGCTTGGCCATGACCGCGCCGACGGGTGCGTCGTAGCCTTCTGCGGTGACCCGGCGTTGTAACGCCTTCACGAACCGCTGCTGTGACGCTTCGGCGATCTCCTCTGTGCCCCGCCAGAACACGATCCTTGGCGAGGAGCAGCCGAGCTGATCAAACCAGTAGGCGTCGTTGAAGAATTGTCGGGCCAGCTCATCGAGTGCATCATCGTCGAGCGCCGCCACCGTTGCGGCGTCCAACGCTGCCATCGAAAAGCGGTCGGCGAAGGTCAGCTCAATCCCAAGTGGGTTCATGGGGATGCGTCTGATGGTCCGGACGGTCTCGTCACCGCCCCAGATGACCCGCACGTCGGCATCCGACAGCGCTTCGGTGATGGCCTCGTCGTGGCCGTAGCTCACAAACGACATGGTCGCCGCAACCTCGGGATGCTCCGCGAGCGACTTGCCGATGATGGACAGGACCAGCGCTGTGTCCCCATCGGCGGCCGAGGGGGAGATTCGCACCACGTTGGCGTTGCCCGCCAGGGCGGCCATCAGCCAGGAGTACACGAACAGCGTGTCAACGTTGGTTGGCGGCATGTGAAAGACCACGCCGCGGGGAGCGAGGACCACGCCGTCGGTCTCGGTCTTTGCGGCGTAGGTCTGGCGGAGCCGCTCCAGGTTTGCCGGCCTGATCCAGAACGCCAGCGCGGCGATGGCCGGGTTGCGTCGACAGTCCGGGTCTCGCCGAAGGTTTCTGGCCAGGTCGGCGACGAAGGCCACCACCCGGTCATCGAAGGGACGGAACTGGGACGCCGCGCTGCGAAGGTCGCCGACGAGCGCTGCCGTCGAGCGGTTGGCCGCCGTTGGCACCAGCTGTTCAACGTCAGCTCCAACTCTCGGCTGAGCCTCAGCCACTGGCCGCGCTCGCATAGGTGTCGGAGCAGCCACGAAGCTCCACCTTTGGCACCCGACCGATGACCCGGAACGCCTTGCCGCGGTGCGGTGTCCGATCGGAATCGATCTGTTCCACAACGCCAAGATCCTCGGTGAGAATCGAATGGCCGGGATAGCCCGTCGGTACCGCCGAGAGCACCTGGATGAGGCCCGGCTCACCGACCGGCTGCTCCTGCCAGGTCTGTGGGTTGCGGATGATCACGTCGGCGAAGGGCGCGGTGTGCAGCAGGCCGTCGGTGCCCTCCAGAAAGACGCTGCCGACCTGTTCTGCCATGCCGTAGAAATTGACCACCTCGGTGATGCCAAACGCGTCGAGCAGGCGAGCCTTGAAGTCCTCGTTGCTGACCCGTTCCTCTTCCAGCTTCTTCCACCCGCCGGAGTGAATGAGCGTTGCGCCGCTCAGGTCGATGTCCTGTCCGGCCAGCTCCTTGTAGAGATGCTGCCAGACCATGAAGGTGAACCCGAACAGCAGCGGCCGTTGCCCGTCAACCGATTCCAGGAACGCGTCGAGCTGTTCCCGGTTGGCCGACATGTTGGAGTCCAACAGGTACTTGTGAGCCCGGCCGAACGACATCATGCCAACCACCCCAGCGGCCCGGGCCGAGAACGAGGTCCGGTTGCGGATCACGTCTTCAGACTCGACAAGCAGCATCGGCCGCCTGGTCGGGCCGAGCACGGTCTGCATGGTGGTGGACAGCGCCTTGGTCTGGCGACGAGCGGTCTGGCGGTCGAGCAGCACCTGGCTGACGGCCGCGCCGGTGGTGCCGCTGGAGGTCAGGGTCTTGAACAGCTCGGATTCGGGGAAGCTGGCCAGTCGACGTTCCTTGAAAATGCCGACGGGAAGGAACGGAATGTCGGCCAGTGTGGCGGCCCGCTGATTGGTGTTGCGGCTGGAGTCAGCCCACCCGGGGAACATCGCCTCGATGATCCCGCGGTAGCCGTCGCAGTTGGCGACGTGGTGGGTGGTCAGCGCGCTGAGCGAGCGGCTCAGCCGCTCGGCCCGTGCGGCCTGGTCGGTGCCGTGAAAGTCCCACTCCAACGGTTCGTCGTCGAATTCGAACGCCGGGGCGTCAGCCACATCAAGCGTCATCGGTCAGCCTCCGATAGTCGATCTTGCCGTTGCCGGTCAGCGGGAGCTGCTCGATGGAGCTGACCCGAATGGTCCGCGGTGGTACCCGCAACTTGCGCTCCAGTTGCTTGGCCTCGGTCTTGTTGGCGTCGACGACCTCGTCATCGGCGCCTTCGATGAACACGGTGATCGAGTTCTTACCTTCGACCGCCGCCACCGGCGCGGCAGCGGCGAATGTTGCTTCGATGTCGTCAAGGTTCACTCGGGTACCGAACAGCTTTGCCATCCGCTTCAGGCGGCCGGTGATGAAAAGCCGGCCGTCGTCATCGAGGTGTCCCAGGTCTCCGGTTCGGAGTCCACCGTGCTGGGTGCGGACCCCAAGGTCAGCGCGAGAGTTGACGTAGCCGATCATGACGTTCGGGCCTTCGTAGACCACTTCGCCGGTGCCGCTGTCGTCGGCATCGACAATGTCGAAGCGACCGCTCGGCAGGGCGAACCCGACCGACCCGGCACTGGACGGAAGGTCATCGCTCGGCAGCGTTGACATGCGAGGGCCGGCCTCGGTCTGGCCGTACATCACAAAGAGCTTGCAGTCCTTCGCCGCGAGCCCCGCATGGAACTCGACGACCTGATCCTTGGGGAGCTTGCCGCCCGCCTGGGTCATGTAGCGAACCGACGTCAGGTTACGGTCGAGCAGTCCGGCTCGACGGAACATCTCATAGGAGTAGGGCACGCCCGGAATCGATGTGACCTGTTGGCCGGAGACCACGTCCCAGAACTCAGGCCGCAGTGGGCTTGCCGTGCTCAAGACCGCGGTTGCCCCTGCGGCCAGGTGGCTGTTGAGAATGGAAAGCCCATAGGAGTAGAACAGCGGCAGGGGAGCAAGGCCCCGATCATCGCCCGTGATCCCCAGCACGGTGGCGATGTCGGCCGCGTTCACGTCCAGGTTCTGCGCTGTCAGCTGCACCAGTTTCGGGTTGCCGGTGCTGCCAGAGGTTGGCAGCAACACGGCGGCACGCTCGGCCCACGACACCGGGGCTTCGTCGTTATCCCGCCGCAGCTCGAAACGTTCGGCATCTTGGGTTGTTGCGCTGGAGTAGCCGTCGATCGGGCGTGATGCCCGCAGCACCGCGGCCGGACGGTAGCTGGCGATCAATCGGTCCAGGTCGGCCTCGGCCATCGCCGGGTCAAGCATGACAACGGGAACCTCGGCGGCCCGCAGCGCCAGGTAGTCGACGACGGCGTCGATGGTCGACTCGGCCTGGAGAAAGACGACATCGTTTGTCAGCGAGCCGCTGGTCTGCCGTGCGAAATCTGCTGCCCTGGCATCGACCCGTGATCGGAGTTCGTCGTAGCTCAACTCATCGCCGGTGTCACCGGAAACGATGGCGGCCCCAGAGCCGGTCGACGAGATGGTCACGACTAGATCACCATCAACCCGTCGACGCCGATGACCTGCCCGGTCACGTACGACGATGCATCGCTGGCCAGGAACGCAACCACCTCGGCAACCTCTTCGGGTTCCCCGGCTCGGGCCATGCCGACCTGGGCCAGCCGTTCCTCGTGGATGTCCGGCGGCAGGTGGGCGATCATTCTGGTGCCGATGTAGCCCGGGGCGATGGCGTTCACCCGCACACCGGACGGCGCCAACTCTTTGGCGGCGGACCGCATGGCGCCGATCACGCCGGCTTTGCTCGCCGAGTAGGCGATCTGCCCGGGGTTGCCTTCGGTGCCGATGATGGAGCTGGTCACAACGATGGAGCCGGACTTGGCCCGCAGCATCAACCGGGCCGCGGCCTGGAGGTGCCGGATCACGCCGGAGAGGTTGGTTTGGAGGGTGGTCTCCAGCATCTCCTCGGTGATCATGCCGATGCGGGCGTCGCCGAGCACTCCGGCGTTGGCCACCAGCGCGTCGAGACGGCGGTGGGTTTTGAAGACGTGTTGATAGCACGCCGCCACCTGCTGCGGGTCGGTGACGTCGCAGACCAGACCTTCAACGCTGTGCCCGTCCGACCGCAATTGTTTGAGACGAGACTCAAGCCGCTCGTCGTCGACCCTGGCGGTCAAGATGACGTGAGCGCCCCGCTTGGCGAGCAACTCCGAAGAGGCAAGACCGATACCTTCGATGGCGCCGGTGACCAGACACACCCGACCGTCAAGGTCGAATGAGCTCGGCGTTTCAGCCACCGATCGTCTGCCCGTACTTGCTCAGAATCTCTTTTGCTTTTTCGTAGCTGGACATGTCGATCACGTCGTCGGTTTCCAACATGACACCGAAGCGGTCTTCCATCTCACCGATGAGCGCCATGTGGGCGATCGAGTCCCAGCCTTCGACCTCCTGGTACCGCACCGCGGCCCAGTCAACGTCGGCGGGGATCTCCATGAACTCGCCGAACAGCTTCTTGAATTCTTCCTCAGTCACTTCTTATGCCTCTCCATTGCCCGCGCCGACGAACTCCGACATGGTCTCGGTGTCGCCACCCGAGATCCCTTCGCGCCGTACGACGGCGCTGACGGTGTCGAGGAGGATTCGTAGGTCGAGCCTCATGGTTGCGGTCTCGACGTAGACCACGTCGAGCTCCAGCCGATCATTCCAGTCCAGGTCATTACGGCCGTTGGCTTGCGCCAAGCCCGTGATGCCCGGTCGAACGTCGTGGCGACGACGTTGGCGGGGTGAGTAACGCTCCAGGTACCTGACATGAAGCGGTCGCGGTCCGACGAGCGACATCTCGCCCCGGATCACGTTCAACAGCTCCGGTAGCTCATCAAGGCTCGACGAACGCAGGATTCGGCCGAGTTTGGTCAGCCGCTCCTCATCGGTGCCGTCGCCGTCACGCATGGTCCGGAATTTGAAGATGTCGAAGGGCTTGTCGCCCAGTCCGACCCGACGCTGACGAAAGATGACCGGCGAGCCCATGTTGAGCCGAACAGCCACTGCTGTAGCGGCCAAAACGGGAGACAGCACGATGAGTGCAATACACCCAACCACGATGTCAGAGGCACGCTTCACGGTCTGACCCTCCTGGGCACGGCGCATGCCCCCTCAGCTTGAAGCTTGTTGAATCATTAACCTTAGCGCTCGGATCGGATCCGGTATGTTCGAGCCATGACACCCAGTCTGGGTAAACTCCCTCACGAATCCGTGAGTGGGTGTATTGCCTCGGGCCCTGGCCCCGGGGTGGGTCGGTTATCCGGTCGCCCGATGCTCATGGTCAACCCTGGCTAAGCTCAGCCACGCATGCGTATTGTTCACCTCACAACGGTCCACCCCGCACGAGACACCCGCATTCTCGTTCGAGAGGTGGCGTCTCTGGCCCGGGCCTACGACCAGTCCACCGATGAGGTCACCCTGGTGGCCAACGGCGACGAAGATTTTGAGTACGCCGGGGTGCAGGTGCGCGGCCTCTATGCCGACACGCCGGCCGTCCTGCAGCGGGCGTCATCGGTCAGCAGATTGCTGCGGCCAATCGTCTCCCAGCTCATCGCGCTTCGGCTGTTGGTCAAGCTTCGCCCGGACGTGATCCACGGCCACGACCCCGAGCTGCTGCCACTGCTCATGGCGTTGCGGGCCACGGGTCGTCAGGTGGTGTTTGACTGCCACGAGGATCTCGGTCGCCAAATGCAGAAGAAGCCGTACCTCGGTCGCTTCGGACCGCTGGTTGGCAAGATGCTCGACAAGACGCTGCACCTCGCGGCCAGCGTGCTCTCCACGGTGGTCGTTGCCCACACGTGGCAATACCCGGAGCTGCCGCGTCGGGTGGTGCTGCGGAACTTGCCAAGCACACGAGATCTGCCTGCGCCTCGGACCGAGCTGGTGCCCGGTGCCGGACTGGGGCTGGTCTACGTTGGGCGGGTCGAGGAGAACCGGGGGGCGTCCAAGATGTTGGACCTCCTGCAGTCACTTCGAGACGGGGGCAACGACGCAACGCTGCAACTCGTCGGCGACATCACCCCGACCCTGCTCGCATCGCTGTCGGACCATCCGGCGTGGTCCCACACCCACTACCACGGGCCGCTGCCCTGGGCCGACGCCATGGCCGTCGTCGCCGCAAGCGACGTCGGGCTGTTCCTACCAAAGCGAACCCCGGCCTATGAGCTGTCGGAGTCGACCAAGGTGTATGAGTACCTGGCACTCGGGCTCCCCGCCGTGGTGACCGACATGGAGATCTACCGACGCCTTGGCGACGACAACCCGGAGCTCGCCATGACGATCTTGTCAGCCGAAGAGCCGCAGTGGCCATCGGCTGACGAGTTGGTCGACCTGCAACGGGTGGCGGTCAAGGGAACCGAAGCGGTCAGAGCAGACTTTGCCTGGTCAACCGAAGAGGCAAAGCTGCTGTCGCTCTACCGTTCGTTCGAAGCTGCCTGAGTGCCGGGCACTGGGTTGCGCCAGAGCGCTAGCCGCAGCGAGCGCAGTTCTCGGTGACGAGGTAGAACGAGATATCAAACTCGTCCCGGACGTTGCGGTTGGCGGCAAGCGTCCACCCGGCCCAATCCCCGGACCCGACCCGAAGCTCGGCCTGGCCAACCACCGAGGTGTCCGGCGAAAAGTTCCAGCTGACGCTGCCGTCCCGCAGCCCGGTGACGGTGTGGGTGCCCCCGGTGGACCCGACCTCCAGGAAGTACGTCTGTCCACCGGTGAGTGCCAACGACGGGACTGACCCGTCGCCCCGGAAGGCGGCGGTCACCACGCTGGTGCGGCCTCGGTCGTTTCCAGACGGCGTGCCGGTGGGGAAGTCTCCGGCCTGACCACTCCACAGGGTGGTGCCCTCGCTGTCGGTCAGGGTCAGCGTGAGGGCGTTGTTGCCGCTGACGTGCATGGCGCCGACGTGGGCTTCGGTCACGATCAGGTCGTTCGGTGGGGTGAACCGCTGACGCACGCTTTGCTCCGGCGAGACGTAGTTGGAGACGCGGTCCGGACCGTTGACACTGCCGACTTCCATGTAGCCGTTGCCGTAGGCCATGGCGTCGGTGAAGTAGAACTCGCCGATAGCCCATTGCTCGGACCGGTCCTTCCAGGTGCCACCCGAGCGGTACTTGACCGAAAAATCCAGTTCTCCGAACAGCGGGACGGCATCGCTGCGCGGCCTGCCGCCGGAGTTGAGGTTGTCGTAGCTGACAAAATTGTTCCGGGCGTCGTTGCCGGTGTTGTACATCACCAGGTGGTACCAGGTGTTGGCCTCCACCCGAACGGGTTCGATGAAGGAGAACTTGCGGAAGTTGCCATCGTCGTCGGGGTCGCCACCGACCCTGGCGTCATCGGGTCCGGAACCCTTGTAAATCTCAGGACCGCCGATGACATTGCCGGTGCGGGCCAACACCTCGCCTGACGGGTTGTGCTCCGGCGTGCCGTCATCGGCTTCGAGCCGGAACTCCACCGTGGAGCCGTCGCCCTTGTGGTAGTAGCTGTCGTTACCAACGTCGCCGGGTCTGTAGATGATAAACGGCCGGACAGCGTCGAGCGTGCCACCGTGTGGAAAGCGGACAAGCAGCGACGCGGCGTCGATTGCTCGGCCACCAACCTCGGTGTCTGCGAGGGACAGGGCGATCTGCGGGTTGCCGTAGGAGCGAAAGAGGGCGGGGGTGTCGGCGGGAGCGGGCTGCGGGGCGCTCTCTTCCTCCGCGGCGATTGGCGCCTCGGAGGTGAAGTTCGAGAGTGGGTCGTCGCTGTCGTCGGTATCGCCCGAGTCGTCGGTGCCGGTCTCGGCGTCGACGATGACGGTGGCGTTCTGCTCCTGACGGGCATTCTCGCCGTCGGTGGAGATCTCAGAGATCTCGCTTGGGCCCCCGAGGGAGAAGAAGATCATTGCGAGCGCCGCAACGGCGAACACGCCGATGGCTACCAGCAACTTGGTGGAGAGGCGCGTCGTGTCCTGGGGTTCCTCCGGCAAGATCTCCTCGCCGAGCTCCGGTTCCACTTTCAATGAGGCCATAGTTCCGCTGCTGCGCCCGCGCTCACTTGCCTTCGTCACCTACTGCCTGGGACAGCCTACTGCCTCCTTCCGCCTACCGATTGTCGCCCATGTTCGCCCCAGGGCTGCTACCGAATGCCAAAATGGGTATATCGTCTGGCTGCGGAGCCCATCCAGGTGGTGCTGGGTATTGCGGGGGCATCGGTGGCGGAAGCGGTGGAAACCATGGAATCCGAGCGGGATGTGAATCGGCTGGACGAGTTGCGGGAGGTCGTCGCAGGCCGTCGCGTCACCATCGTCCACTACGGCGAAGACATCCCTCAGGACCCCGGCTATCGGCCCATTCGCTATGGTCAGCTGGCTCGGTGGTTGATGGATGCCACGGCCGAGGTGACCCGCATTGCGCCGTCGTTCTCCCACCTTGCTCACAGCCAGCGGCCCATGGAGTGGTCCGGGACCGACTCCGAAGAGGGGCGCATCGAGCTGGTGCAGACCCGCAGCTATGCGTCCAACCGTGGACTTGACCGGTTTCGGTTCCTGGCCGACTTCCGCTCGGGTACCGCAGACCTCGTCGCCCGCTCCACCCCGGCCGATTTGTATGTGGTCGGCTACCCGCCTCCCGGGCTCGTGCGAGGAATCCGCGACGCGGTGGGGGACGGACCAAAGATTGTCGCCGACATCCGTGATCTGTGGCCCGACGCTCAGATTCCCTCCGGGTTCCCGTGGCTGACGTCGGTTGCCTCGATGGTCGGGCGGGCCATGGCCAAGGAGCTGCGTCGGACCGACGCAGTGGTCGCCATGTCACCGAAGAACCTGCAGCGGGCTCCTGTCGAGCGGCGGGCCGTGACCATCCCGCTCAGTATTTCGGACCGTCTCATCGAGGCCGAGGGCGTGAACATCACCGGCCCAATGCATGTCATCTTCGTTGGCACCTTCACCCAACTCTTTGACTTTGACGCGCTGTTCGATGGGTGGCGTTCGTTCGTCGCCAACCGCTTGTCCGGTGAGGGTGTGTCCGGTGAGGGTGCGACTGTCGATGGGGATGTTCCGCGGATGACCATCGTCGGTGGTGGTCCCCTCGAAGACAAGATCCGTGCCTTCGCTGACGCGACGCCGTCGGCCACGTTCATTGGACAGGTCCCGTCCGATGAGGTGCCGGGTTTGCTGGCCGGTGCCGACGCCGGGCTGGTGCCGCTTCGGGCCGGTCAGGGCGGAACGCTCACCAACAAGGTCCTCGAGTATCTGGGAACCGGCGCCTATGTGTTGCACACCCTGGATGACCGGGTCGGCAGGCAGTTCGGTGCATCGGGCACCGGCGTCCAGGCAACTGCCGCCAGTTGGGCCGACGGCCTGACCAGCACCGAGCAGCGGCTCGGCGAGCTACGGCGTGACCGGGCCGAGCGGCGCAGGCGTGACATCGACGCGTTCGGTCCACCGGCCATCGAGCCGCAGTGGCTGGAGGTGTTCCAACAGGTGCTCGGCCCTCCGACTGCTAGCGGCTGAACCGCTAGCGGCTGAAGCGTTAGCGGTTGACCATCGATCCGACGGTGGTTCGGATCAGGTTTCGATGGGGGATGAGCAGCCCGACGACGAGGGCGGCAGCCACGATGAGCACCCGGACCGGAAGGCCGGTCCAGTCAGTGCTGTCGATGCCGTCGGTCAGGACGTGAGCGATGCCAAGGCCAGCCAGGCCGGTGAGCCACGGTCCGAGCAACGACGAGACTACCGATACCAATGGTGAGCCGAGCCTGTGCCCCACCCGCACCACCGCCGAGAGCGTGACCAGGAAGTGACCGCCGACAACGAAGAGCACCAGCGTGGACAGCCCACCGATGGCGGCCCCGATCAACGCTGACAGGAACGTCACGACGCCGACGGCGATCATGTCCGTTGCGAACAGCGACCACATGCCACAACCCCTGGCGATGGACTGGGTGCTCGGGTGGATGAGCCGAATGGGGGCGTAGACCGCAAAGGCGATGATGGCGAAGATGGCGTCATCCCACCGGCCGCCCCACAGCCAATTGGTGAGGGGCGCCACCCCGACCGACGCGGCCATGAAGAACAGCGTGCCGAAGACGCTCAGCGTTTTGACGGTGGTGATGAACGAGGACCGCCGGGTCTCCTCATCGGAGATCTTCACAAACGCCGGGACGAGGACCGTGTTGGCGGCAAGGTTCATCGGCTCGAAGAGGGCGCCGGTCAACTGGTAGGCGAAAAAGTACACCCCGAGCAGGGCGGTCGAAGCGAAGATCGACGCCCCCAGGTAG
>CAZSTV010000025.1:5278-25460 GCA_964609665.1 uncultured Acidimicrobiaceae bacterium | reverse complement strand
CACCGCTGAGAGCCAGCGCCAGGGCGATGGCGGTGGGCCAGATCCAACGCTTCCCCGGGTCGCCACCGAGGTTGAGTGGCGAGGTCAGCGCGGCCTCCGGGCGACGGCGAGGCGTTGAGAGCGCCGGGAACGGCCCTGCGATCCTTCGGACCGCCACCACTTCGATCAGCGTTGCTGCAAACGCGCCGACGACAAAGCTGTAGGCGCCCAGACCAGCCAGCGCGGCGATGACGGTGATCGCGTGTCGGAGCAGCCCGGCTACCGCCACCACCCGACCGAAGACGCTGAACTGCATGGCCTCGTTGATCTTGGCGACACCGGGCGACGACAGCAGCTGCAGCGGCATGAGGATCAGCAGCAGGACCAGCAGCGGCGGCAGGTCCGGCTCGTCGACGAGGCGACCGATCAGCGGGGTCAGCCCGATTCCGACGACGGCGAAGGCGATGACGGCCCACATCGTGTTGCTGAAGATCCGCTGAACTTCGGATGGCTCGTTGGCCGTCGCCTCGATCAGGACCGGCCGAAGCACGCTGCGAAGCGCGCTGCCAACGGTGACAAAGCCCAGGGCCAGCGCGTAGAGACCGAACTCCTCGTCGATGAGTACCCGGCCGAGGATCAGCTGAGCGATCACGCTTGACCCGCGCATCGCAACGCTCACCGCTGCCATCACCATGCCGCCGCGCAGCACCCGTTGCCGCAACCCGCCTGATGGTGTCGGTTCGGTCACGGGGATGGACTTCTCGCTGGGAGTCTCACTGGGCGTCTCGCTGGGACGTGGGCTGTTGGTAGTCAACTGTTCCCGGGACCTTTGAGGCGTCGTACACCCTTACCGCGCATGGCCTTGACCCGCTTGGCCTGCTGCACGACGGTTCGATGGATCTGCACATCGCGCCCGGTTCGGCGGCTGATCGACTGTGATGCGAACCGCAGTGCCAGCATGAACTGCATCTTCACGGTCAACCAACCGAAGGTGGTGAACACCACCCGCTGGCAGCGGAGACGCTCAGCCGGTGACAGGTCGGTCCGGCCAACCGCTCTGGACAGGCGCCAGATTCGCTCGATGCCGAGGGGTCGGAAATAGCTGGGGTTGTGTCCGCAGTAGCTGCGGAACCTGGCCCGGTTGCTGTGGACCGAGTTGGAGTACGATGCCGAGTGGGTCCGCCGATCGAAGGCCTCGGTGGGGATCTTGCGGACCGGGCCGAGCATCGCAACGTGACCAGCGAGAACGCGGTCGCTCCCAACGAACGGTGCCAGCAGATCGGTGCGGCCGAGCGCGTCGGTTCGGTGCACCCCGAAGAGGCACAGCGCCGGCTCGGCGACGACGGCCTCTTTGAGCCGCACCGCTGGGTCTTTGTCGACCCGACGCTCGGGATGTGGCCCGTCAACGTAGGAACCGGTGAGCTGCCCGTGTTCGTCGATCTCGCGGGCCGCGGTGTACGCGGCAATCAACTCCGGATCACCGTCGAGCGCGTCGAGACACAGCTCAAGGTAGGACGGGTGGAGCAGATCATCGTCGCTTAACCACATGAACGCTGGCGCGTCACTTGCTTCGAACGCCTTGCGGAAGTTAGTGACCTGGCCGCCGTTGACCTCGCTGGTCAACACCGAGATGCGGTCATCGGCAGCGGCGAACCCCTTGGCGATCTCCACGGTGTCATCGGTGGAGGCGTTGTCACAGATGACAAGGCGCCACGGTGCAACGGTTTGCGCCTGGACGGTCTTGATCGTCTCGGCGAGATAGCGCGACGCGTTGTACGCCGGCATGCCGATGGTCACCCTGGCCGGTGCCATCCCGCCCTCAGCGGTCACGGACTCAGCCACGATGGATATTGCCAGCCTCTTGCAGCACCACCCGGCACCCTCCAGTTGTACGCGTGATCCAGGTTAGCAGGGCGGTCTTGTTGCTCTTCAGCGCTTGGGTTGATCGGCCCGCTCGGGCGCGAGTACGTGTGAAGAGCCGGTTGGCGTAAACTGAAAGCGGCAAGGGACGGGGACCTCGATTGACGGCGTACAAACAAGTGGATGTCGCCCCGGAGCAGGTCTCCGGCGACGAACTTCCGCCGTTGCCGCGCTCCCGCCGCCGCCGCACTCCCATTCTTCGCTGGGGCGGCATTGTGTCGCTTGGGGCGTACACCTGGGCCGGTCAGATCAAACAGGTATCGCCCTTCAACGGACTGCCGGTGGACTTTACGCTGGCGTCGTCGGCCCTCACCCTCTTCTTCGCCCTGGCGCTGGCGTTCCGCTGGCGCAGCTTCCGACTGACCAAGAACTCCGGCAAAGCGCTCCTCATGCTGTTGGTCATCGGGCTTTCCGGCTCGATCTTCCGCCTCGGCACGCTCTACGCGGTGGACAAAGAACTCGCGCTCTACCAGATCACCCTGCCCATCGCCCTTGCGGCTGCGGTCATCATCTCCACCCGTGAGGACTTCATCAGCCTGGTAATCGCATCGTCGGGGTGGGCGGTCTTCCTGTCGCTCTCGGTGATCGTCAATGGCGTACAGGACGCCACCGGCCGTCTCAACGCGGCCACCGGTGCCACCATCTCGTTCTCCCGAGCCGCGTCGATGGTCCTGATTGCCGCGCTGGCCTGGGCGCTCACAGAACGGAGCCGGAAACTCATTTGGCTCATGCCCATCGCCCTGGCCATTTGCGCGCTCCAACTGTACGTGGTCATCTCCATCGGCTCCCGTGGTCCTGCCCAGGCCATCCTGATGGCCACCTTCATGATGCTGCTGCTTCAAACAACCAAACTGGAGCTGAAGGTCGGGTTCCGGATGTTCGCCGTGCTCGCCGTTGCCGGGGCGGGCCTTGCCGTGCTGTGGTCGCGGACGCCGGAATTCTCTCGACGCAGAATCCTTGGTATCTTCACCGGCGAAGAAAACGCCCGCAGCGGTGGCGGTCGAGACCAGTTCTACATCTGGACGTTTGAGAACCTGCCGTACTCGCCGTTCGGCTACGGCTGGGGCAGTTGGGAGGACCAGTCGATCTTTGCCGGTTACCTCTACCCGCACAACATCGTCCTTGAGATCTGGTACGAGGCCGGGTTCGTCGCCTTTGCCGCATTCACGATGCTCATTGTCTGGGCCACCCGCAACCAGTTCCAGCGGATGGGTACCGACCGTTTCGTCGCCACCCTCGGCATGGGGATCGTGTACTCGTGGTTGGGTGCCGCCATGGTCAGTGGCGACTTCAATGACAACCGCAGCCTCTACGTGTTCATCGTGGCCCTCGCCTCAGTGCCAATTCACTCTGCTGTGACCACTCGCTCTGCTGTGACCACTCGCTCTGTGCTGCCAAACCACTCCGGCGCTGAACCGGGCGGTGGGGGCTCCCGGTTGGAGCGTGAGCGTCTCTCGC
This sequence comes from uncultured Acidimicrobiaceae bacterium, assembly GCA_964609665.1. GTDB lineage: Bacteria > Actinomycetota > Acidimicrobiia > Acidimicrobiales > SZUA-35 > JAHELU01. The sequence goes on along the minus strand of CAZSTV010000025.1, from coordinate 22,103 downwards.
CGGCAGGTGTTGCCAGCAGTGGCCGCAGTTAGCGACAACCAGGACATCTCGCCCCGCCGACCGTCGCGCTGGCGCCGCCGCGCTACTCGTGGGCTCACTGCTGCTGCCCTGGTGCTCGCCCTACTCCTGTTGCTGACCGTACGGTGGTTCATCGCCCCAGGTGACGCCACGCCGGAGCGAGCCGACGCCGTGGTGGTGCTCCTCGGCGGTCACGGTGAGCGTTTGGAACGGGGGCTGGAGCTGATGGATGACGGCGTCGCCGACACCCTGGTGCTTGAGATCGATGACTGGCCGTGGCGAGAGTGGCGCACGGTCATGCCGTTCTGCCTAGAAGAGGTGGCCGAGGAGCTCGAGGTGGACTTCCAGTACGACGCCACCTACGACATCGTCTGCATTGTCCCGGAGCCGACGACCACCCGTGGCGAGGCCCGGACCATCTCCACGCTGGCCGAGGAGAGAGGGTGGGAGTCGCTGGCGATCGTGACCTCGGACTACCACGTCCACCGGGCCCAACTGCTCTTTGAACGTTGCTTTGACGGGCAGGTACTGCCAGTCCCCGCCGACGCGGCCTTCTCCGCCAACCAGGTCAGTCGAGAGTGGGGCGGCACGCTACAAGCCCAGTTGCTTGACCGCTCCTGCTAGAGACCCCGGCCAGGGTTGGCGAGCTACGCGGTGGCCAGCGCGGCGCCAGCCAGGATGCCGCCGAGAGTCTCGGCGACGCGCTCGACCTCGTGGTCGGTGAGAGCAGACCCCGAGGGCAGGCAAATTCCGTGCTCGAAGAGCGACTCACTGGTTCGGCCGCCGATCATTTCCGCGCCCGCAAAAACCGGTTGCAGGTGCATTGGCTTCCAGGCCGGACGAGCCTCGATGCCGTGCTCATCCAGCGCCGCACACACCGTTGATGGTGCAAAGCCGTCCGGGAGCATGCCAACGGTCAGCCAGTGATTTGGCCGCTCGGTGGTGACGTGCTCGCACCAGCTCATCGCTGCGAGGCCGGAGCTTGTCCGATACGCCCGGTGAATCTCGGCCCGCCGACCGATCTTCGGCTCCAGTGCCGAAAGCTGAGCTCGCCCGAGGGCGGCGAGCAGATTGGACATGCGGAAGTTGTAGCCGATCTCTTCGTGCTCGTAGTGAAGCACGGGGAGCTTGGCCTGAGTGGCAAGGTAGCGAGCCCGTTCGGTTGTCTCCTTGGAGCCGAGAAGGGCGCCACCTCCGCTGGTGGTGATGATCTTGTTGCCGTTGAAGCTCAGCACCGCCGAGTGGCCGAACGAGCCGGCCATTTGGCCTCCGGACCTGGATCCGAGCGCTTCGGCAGCATCTTCGACCAGGGCCACATCAAACTCACGACAGATGGCTTCAAGGGCCGGGTAGTCGGCGCAGCTGCCGTAGAGGTCGACCGCCATGACCGCTCGTGGCAGCTCACCGGCCGCCGCCTTCCGTTCGAGCAGGTCGTTGAGCATGTCTGGTGACAGGCACCAGGTGCCGGGGTCAACGTCACAGAAGATGGGGTTGGCACCGGCGTGGACAACAGCAAACGCGCTCGCCGCGAACGTTGCGGACTGCACCACCACTTCATCGCCCGCCGTGACACCGGCGTCGAGTAGCGCCAAATGCAGTGCGGCGGTACCCGAGGACAGCGCGACGCACGAGTCAGCACCGACGTAGGCGGCAAGCTCGTCTTCAAACGCTGCGAGTTCTGGGCCGACGGGAGCAATCCAGCCGCCGTCGAAGGCCCGTAGCAGGGCGTCCCTGTCGGCCTGGCCGACGTCCGGTCCTGACAGCAGGATGCGGGGTTGCTCAGAGGCGCTCAACGGAGTCTCCATCCGGTACGCGGCGCCGGGTGTCGAAGACGTAGTCGGAGCAGTCGGCCACCCACTGGTAGTCCACGTCGTCGTGGTCGGTCACGACGACAACCGCATCGGCGATGGCCAACGCCGATTTGTCGAGCGAGGTCAGCCTGGTGAGGTTGTCCTCCAACTCATAGCGCTCAACGTGAGCGTCGTAGATCTGCACCTCGGCACCCATTGCCTGCAGGCCGAGGATCAGGTCGGTTGCCGGGGTCTCCCGAGCGTCGTTGGAGTTCTTCTTGTAGGCGACGCCCAGGACAAGCACGACGGAGCCATTGACCGGCTTACGTCGTTGGTTGAGTCCGGCTTGCACTCGACCAGCGACGTAGGAGGGCATGCCCTGGTTCACGTCGTTTGCGATCTTTACGAAGCGCGACACCGAGCCGATCTGCCGCTCGAACTGCCACGAAAGGTAGGACGGGTCAACCGGCAGGCAGTGTCCGCCAACCCCTGGTCCGGGGTAGAACGGCATGAAACCAAACGGCTTTGTCTTCGCCGCCTCGACGACGTTCCAGAAGTCGATATCGAGTGAGCGGGACAGGATGGCCAGCTCGTTCACCAGCGCGATGTTGACGTGGCGGAAGGTGTTCTCCAGCAGCTTCGTGAGCTCTGCTTCCTTGGTGCCGCTCACCGGGACGGTGGTGTCGACCAGCTCGTCGTAGAACAACTTCACGTGCTCAAGCGATGTGGCGTCGATGCCGGACACGACCTTTGGTGTTTCCCGGAACCCCCACACGTCGTTGCCGGGATCAATCCGCTCCGGCGAGTAGCCGAGGTAGAAGTCAGCGCCTGCCCGCAGCCCCGAGCCAGACTCGAGCAGGGGGGCTACCAGCTCTTCTGTGGTGCCCGGGTAGGTGGTTGACTCCAGGATGACCGTGGCGCCGGGGGTGAGGTACTCGGCCAAGGTTTCGGCCGCCGCCTCGATGTAGGTGACGTCCGGTGCACCCTCGGTCAGTGGCGTTGGCACGGTGATGACGGCAACGTCGAAGTCGGCAAGCTCGGCAGGGGAGTCCGCCGGCAGGTAGCGACCTGTACCCAGAGCGCTGGCAATGTCGGTATCGACGATGTCATCGATGTAGGAAATGCCTTCGGTCAGCGATGAGATCTTGCGCTTGTCGACGTCAAAGCCAACGACCTGGTGGCCAACCTCGATGGCTCGCATGGCCAGCGGGAGACCGACATAGCCTTGGCCGATAACGACCACTTTGGACACGGTGTCCGGCACGGCGGCCAGCTTCGGGGAATCTGATTCGGTTGTCATGTGACGCTCGTCTTCACGTGTCGGTCGGCGACGTGGGCGGCGTCAGCGAGGAGGCTTCTGGTATTGCTCACCACGTCTTCGCCGAGGATGGCGAGGGCGTCCGCAGGGTCGGTCACTTCGCCTGCGGTGTGGTTGATACGAGGGTGGGCCCTGGTGGCGCCAACCTCGTCTTTTGCGATGAGGACCTCGTGCATCTTTTCGCCGGGGCGAAGGCCGGTGAATTCAATTTCGGTTCCCGGCCGGACGAGGTCGATGAGTTGCTTGGCCAGGTCCAGGATCTTCACGGGCTCGCCCATGTCGAGGACGAGCACCTCACCCGGATCTCCAATGGCGCCGGCCTGGACGACAAGCCGGACGGCTTCGGGGATGGTCATGAAGTAGCGGGTGACGTCGGGGTCGGTAACGGTCAGCTTGTTCCCGTTCTCCAGCTGGTCCAGGAAGATCGGTAGCACTGAGCCGCGTGATCCCAAGACGTTGCCGAAGCGAACCGAGAGGTACGGCTCACCAACTTCCTTCGCGGCCTGAGCGGTCAGTCGTTCTGCGGCCAGCTTGGTTGCTCCAAGCACCGACGTGGGGTCTGCCGCCTTGTCCGTGCTGATGTTCACGAAGCGCTTGACGTCAAAGTTGAGGGCGGCGTCCAACAGGTTGCTGGTGCCGATGGTGTTGGTCTTCACGCCCTCAGAGGGATGGTTCTCCAACAGCGTGAGGTGCTTGAGGGCAGCGGTGTGAAAGACCACGTCGGGCCGTGTGTTGTCGAAGACTTCGAACATGCGGTCGCGGTCGCGGATGTCAGCAACGATGAGACCGTCATTGTCGAGCAGGGCCCGCCCCTCCATCGACAGCTGGAGACTGTGGAGTGCCGACTCATCCCGATCCAGGAGGAACAGCTTTGACGGACCGAAGCGTTGCACCTGGCGGGACAGCTCTGAACCGATCGATCCGCCGGCGCCAGTGATAAGGACCCGCCGGTCCCGGAGGTAGTCAACAACGGACTCAAGGTCGATCTCCACCGGGTCACGCCCGAGCAGATCGTTCACGGTGGGTGGACGAACGTCGGTAACGCTCATGCCGCCGACAAGCTCATTGGTTGCCGGGAGTACCCGGACTTCGAGGTTGGCGCTGACCGCCAGAGCAGACAGCTCCTGAATCAGTTTTGAGGTTGCGCTCGGAATGGCGATGAGGAGCACTTCTGCGCCATGGCGGGCCGCCACCTCGGCGATGTCATTGCGAGCGCCTTCGACGTGCACGCCGTCCATCTGACGGTTCTCCAGCGCCGGGTCATCATCGATCAGGGCAACCGGGTAGTACAGCGAGTTTGGATCGGACAGCATGGCCCGGATCACTTGGCCGCCACCTTCGCCGGCGCCGACAACGATGGTTCGCCGGCAACGCTCGGCCTGAGGCCGACGCTGGATGTCACACAGCCGCCGCCACGCGACGCGGGCGGCGATCATCAGCGACAGCGCGCCGAGCGAACCGTTGATGACCGCGGAGCTTGGCAGGTCCGAAACGGTTTGACGGAAAAGGAAGTTGCCGATGGTGATGCCGGTGGCAACGGTCAGCCAGGTAAAGCCGAGCGCGGTGACCTCTTCAAATGAACTGATACGCCACCGGTATCGATAAATGCCGATAAGGCTTCCCAAAATTGTCTGCCCGGCGATGGCAAAACCGATGAGCACCGCGGTCTCGATGCTGGCGACCGACGCGGTGATGGTCAGCTTCAGAATGAGGCCGAGCGACAACCCGACGAGCCAGCTTACGCTGTCAACAAGAATGGGGAGCGAACGCGGCCGACGGTAGGTCAGCTTGAGGAGCCTCGAGCCGAACTCTGTGCACTTTGCAATGAAACTTGTCGCTAGCGAACTGCGTTCCGGTTTGGGCGGATACTCGCGGGCACGCAACTCGTGGTCTAGCCTCGTATCGCTCACGCCCTTGTCCTTCCCTCAAAGGTCCCACGGGTAACTTGTTGCTTCACTCTAGTGATTGTCGAAGCAACAAGTCGGTAGGTAATTTACACGGCTTTCATGCCGCGCGGCAGTCACCTCGGGTCGAACGCGGCGTCGACCGTTCGGTGCGCCGCAGTACGCGACATGTCCGTACGTTTCGTTCCCGGGTGGTTCGCCGATTCGCTGATGGCTCGGCGCGACGCCGCGGTGACGCGGCCGTGATGTACTGGTGACGCTGCGGGCGATTAGCCGTCGGGCGTAACTTCGGTCACGGGCTCCGTCGTCGGATCTTCCGCCGGCGGTTGCTCGGCGGGGGGTTCCTCGGTCGGTGGATCGTCGGTTGGCGGCAGGACTGTCTCTACCGGTTCGTCACCGGGTGGGGGAGTCGGTGCCGGTGTCTCGGCTGGCGGCGTCTCCGGCTCCGCGGGGGCCTGGGGTTGGGAGGGGGTCTCCGGTTGTGGGGCCGGCGTCGGTGCTCGGCGGGGTGGTGGGTCCGGCGGCGCGGTCAATGGAACGATTGCGTCTTCACCGGTCGAGGTGCCGGGTTCCGCGTCTGCGCTGAAGCCGTTGGCCTGCATGTTCCTCGACAGGGTCAGGCTGACCTCTGTCCCAAAGGTTGCCGTGGACCCCGCTGCGGGCTCCTGCCTCATGACACGGCCTGCGGGTTGTCCGGGTGCGTCCCGGTAGGTGATCTCCACCTTGAAGCCATCGATCGCTAGCGCGCTGACGGCATCGCTTTCGCTCTTGCCGAGAAGGAGCGGAACCTCAACCTGAGTGTCACTGCCCGCAACACCGGCAGCCGGTTCCGGTGGACCCTCGGCCGAGAGTTGCACCACACCCTCTTCGGTGGTGTTGCGGTTGCCAAGCGCGAGGATGGCCACGAACAGCATCACAAGCGCAAAGATGGCAAGGACAACAAGAATGATTCGCCTGGTCGACGAGCCATCCCAGAAGTCCGGCGAGCTGGCGGTGGGAACCGGGGCGCCCACGGTTCGAAGTTCGGAGCGGTCGCCGAACAGGTTGGCGTCGTCAGCGCCCGACGGTGGCTGCGCGGCACCGGTCTGTTGCGCCGGCACCTGTTGGCTCACTCCATTGCCGTTCGACCACGGGGTTGCCTGGGCGTGGCGTGAGCCGTTCACGTGGTTGCCGTTGGTCTTTGCCGCGGGGGCTTCCTCCACCACGTCGAGGGCCATTGGCGTTGCCGGCACCTCGAACACGCCACCGCTCGGCGCATCCGCTGGCGGCGCCTGCTGGGCTACTGCCTCATGCGGCTGCTCGGTTTCCGGCGAGACATCGGTTTCGGGTTGGGGCTCGGCGGCGGTCTCGGCCTTGGTCTCGATGAGCGGTTCGGCTTCGGCTGCGGGTGCTGCCTCGGTCGGAGCGAAGAAGTCGATCGGCTGCAGTTGTTCGAGCGGCTCAAGCTCCGGTTGCGGATTGAGTTCGGTCAGCGGCACCTCAGCCGCCACCGCGACGTCATCGCCAGCGGTGGCCTCGTCTTCGGAAGTCGAGGGGGCCGGCCCGAAGAACGGGTCTTCATCCTCGTCCTCCGCCCCGAGCCTCGGCTCCAGCGGTGAGTCATCCTCGGACGGGTCATCGCCAGAGGATTCAGCGTCAGTGGATTCAGCGTCAGTGGATTCACTGTCGGATGGTTCGTCGTCGGTTGCTGGTTGTTCGGTCGCGTCGTCTGCCGGTACGTCACCGTCGACGTCATCCTCTGCCTCGGCGGCTGCATCAACATCGGCCTCGACAGCGTCTTCGATCTCTTCGGGGGCATCGGCTGCCTCCTCGACCTCGATGTCGTCCTCAGCCGGGTCCCCGGTCTCGATCTCGGCCTGGTCGTCGATCTGGGCCGCGTCCTCGTCGGTCGCTTCATCACGGTCGCCGCGGTCACCGCTGTTGGCTTCGGGCATTTCGGGAGGAGCGAGGGTCTCGATCGCTTCCGGTTCTGTTTCGGCCACGTCCGGCTCGGCCGATTCGGCATCGACAGACTCTGGCTCGACGGCGTCCGGCTGCTCGGGCTCGGGCTCGGCCGGATCGATTGCGTCCGCGGCAACCGCCAGGCCTGCGGCGCCAGCGACCCCGCCGGCGGGAGCCGAGTCCAGCCAGTTGAGGTCGAAGACGGCCTCACCGTCGTAGAGCCGTTCGGAGTCGACCGCGCTCTCGATCCGTGCCACCAATTCGTCGGCCGACGGTCGTTCGGCGGGATCGGTCTCAAGACAGGCATCGATGATGTCTCGGATGGAGTCCGGCACATCCGCAAGCACAAGCTCGGGGACATCGTCGGCGCCATCGTCTTCAGATGGGACGACACTGGTGCCGTCGATAGCGCGGCCGAGGATTGCGCCGAAGGAGTAGATGTCCGCCGAAGGAGCGATGGTGCCCGAAGGGCTCACCTCGGGTGCGGCGTAGGGATCGTTGCTGTTGGCCCCGATTGAAAGGGACCCGTACCAGAGTCCGAAGTCGGCAACGTTCAGTTCCTGGTTTGCGTCGACCAGCACCTTTTCCGGTCGAAGGTTGCCGTGGACAACATTCTCTCCGTGGGCGGTGGCGACGGCCCGAGCTACATCGACCAGCACATCGCACGCTCGGAGCGCGGCCATCGGACCTTCGTCGGCCAACACATCGCTCAGCGAAGAGTCGCAGAGCTCCATCAACAGGAACGCCTGGCCGGCCCCGGTCAACCCAGACCCGTAGACCGTGGCGATCCGCCGGTCTGCGCTGAGCGACACGAGATCCTTGATGTCGGTTTCAAACCGGCTCAGGAACTCCTGATCCATTGATCGGAAAACTTTGATGACAATGTGGCGTTCGAGATCGAGGTGATGGGCGCGAAAAATTGTCGAGGAAGGTCCCGACTGCAATTCGTCCACGTCAATGACGCCCTCGATCTGAAGGTCCACCTCTTCAGCCTAGGACATAGGTTGTCGATCCGGCCCACAGCGACGCCACCCGAGGGGCGTCCAACCGCCCGAGAATGGGCTACAAATTGGGTCCGGCGACCGGATTTTGGGCCACGGAACCCTCGGTTCCGAACGACGCGCCGTTTGCAACCGTCTCCTGGACCGCTTGCTTGGGGCTGTTTGCGATCTCTGAGATGTCGCCCCGCCGGTTGCGGCTGTCATCTCGGTCGTAGCGGTAGTTGGTGTTGTCGGCCTTGATGCCGACGAGGCAGACGCCGAGTACGTCGGCGCCGACCGCCCGGAGATCATCAACCGACTTTGAAAGCTGCGATTTTGTGGTTTTCCCGGCCATCGCCACCACGATCACCGCATCGACCTGGCGGGCGATGGACAGCGCATCCGACACCGGCAGGACCGGCGAGGAATCGAGGATGACAAGGTCGGATTCCTTTTCCAGGTTCCGCAGCAGGCCGCTGAACGCCGGGGAGGCCACAAAGTCGCCAGGGCTTGGTGGCTGTGCACCGGTGGGGATCATCACCAGGTTGCCCCGCTGATCGTCCACCCGCAGCGCCAGTTGGTTCAGCGGGGTGCCGTGCAGCAGGTTGTCGGAAAGGCCGGGCTCCGGCGGACAGCCAAAGATCTTGTGGATCTTCGGTCGGCGGAAGTCGACGTCGACCAGGACCACTCGGTGGTCGATGGCGCTCATGGCCCACGCCAGGTTGGCCGAGGTGGTGGTCTTGCCTTCCGCCTGTTCGGGGCTGGTGATCAGCAGCGAAGTGATCTCTCGCCCGAGCATGGCGAACTCAAGCGATGTTCTGACCTTCTGGTAACCCTCGGCGATACCGCTGCCGGTGTGGTTCATGGTGGCGAGGCCAAGTTCGGTCCTGGCCAAATCCTTGCCTGGGCGGGGGATAGCACCGAGGACCGGGAGCCCGCGAATGTCATCCGGGGTCTTGAGTGACCGGTCGAAGTTGTCGACCAGGATGGCAAGACCGGCGCCGACCAGCAGACCGATGATTCCACCGAGGACCAAGTTGCGAGACAGGGGAGCGTTGTCCGGGGCGAGCGGCTCTGCGGCCGCCTGGATGAGGTTTGCCGTGCCGGTGCTGGCGAGTTCTGAGTCCAACTCGAGCTGGGTGATGGTGCTGGCGATGGTGCCGATCTGAGCGTCGATCAACCCAAGCTCCACCTCGAGGTCGGACCGCATCCGGTCGATCTGGGCTTGCAGGCTGGCACGGGCGGTATCGGTTGAGGCGGTCACCAGCCGGTCTTCCAAACGGTCGAGCGGCTGACGGATTTGCTGACGCCGTTCCCGAAGTTCGGTGAGGCGGCCCTGGAACCCGTCGACGGCGGAGCCGATGCTGGTCGCGGCCTGCTGCTGCTTGGTCTCGACGTACACCGTGGCCCAGGTGTTGGCGTACAGCGCAGAGTCCGCTTCTGTCGGGCCGCAGCCGTGGAACCAGAGAATGTCGGAATCCTGCTCGCCCTCGATATCCACCTCGGGCTCAACGCCCAGTCGCGAAATCACTTCACCGCGGACAGCGTCGCTCAGTGCGATGTTGATTTCGTTCAGGAGGTCTCGGCTGGCCGCCGACACATTCGAGTCGCCCAAGATCAACTCCTGGGCCTCGGACTCGGCGATCAGTACCTGGGCCGTCGTGCAGTACTTCGGGGTTTGGCGCACCGTGAGAGCCGTTGCGGCAGCAATGACCAATGCCGCTCCGGTCAGGACCACTGCCCAGCGACGCCGAAGAATCCTGAGGTAGTCCGAGAGATCAAGTTGTTCATCATCACGTCGGTGCTGCATGTAGAAGCTAGCTTAACGAAGGTCTGGCGCTGTGTCTGCCTGCCCCTGCGCTGAGGGCGTGAGCGGTTCTGCCCGGTCCACCTAGAACCGCCATACGAAGGCCAGGTCGTGGCCGTCCTCACGGAGCCTTGCACCCCCGGTCGCCTCATACAGCGCCTTGGCCGGTTCGTTCGTGGTATCGGTAAGGAGCCACATGGCGTGGCTCTCGTTCCGTCTGGCCAGCCCGATTGCCGCCTCGACAAGCGACGTTGCAACGCCTTTGCGGCGATGGTCGGCAACCACATCGACCTCATGCACGTAGCTCATCATCCGACCGTCCGGCCGCCACATGTGGGCACCCCAGAGCCAACCGACGACCTCATTATCTATGTACGCCCCAAAAACGAAGCTTCGGGGGTCTGCGATGAAAGCCATCGGCCCGGACGCTCCCGGTGCCAGGTGATCGGACCATCCCGGCCCGCACACGTCGAGCAGTTCTTCCAACATCAGCCGGTCCTGGATACCAAGTTCCCTGATGGAGATGCTCATGAAGCCAGGGTAATCCGGTCGCTGGAACCAGATCGGCAGAACCGTCGGCGGCCCTTCGGGGTTTTAGAGCTCTCGCTCGAACATGACCTTGGTTCGGTCATAGGACCGGTTGGCCGCGGTCTCGTGGTAGCCGCCGCCGTGGACCCCAAAACCGTGATCGGCGCCGTCGTGAACCTCGGCTTCGCCTTTTTCGAGCGCGTTTGTTGCATCGATGAGTGCCGTGTTTGCCGACGCCGGCTGCATCTGATCCGCCGAGCCGAATCCGATGTACAGCGACCCGGTGTAGGACGGCACCGCAAGGTGGGGTGAATCCGGCTCGTCGGTGGTGCAGAACGACGGGTGGAGGCCAACCGCAGCCCGGAACTTGTCACCGTGATCGCGGATGGTGCACAAGGCCGACCGGGCACCAATGCAGTACCCGATACAACCCATGGCCCCGGTGCCTGCCGTCGAGTCGGTAGCCAACCAGGTCAGCAGCGCGCCAAGATCCTCAGCCACCTCGTCCTCAGAGGTGCCGCTGATCAGGCCAAACATCTTGGCCACCGCTTCATCGCTACGGTCGGTCATCTGGTACCACGGTTCCGCACGGTGGTAGCGATCGTGGGTGACTACGTAGTAGCCCCACTCGGCAATGCGGGCCATGGTCTCCTTCGAGCCATCCTCGAGTCCGGGGCCGTGGTGGAAGAACACCACAACCGGAAACGGGCCGTCGCCCTCCGGTCGAACAACGTGGATACCCATCGGGCCGCTTGGTGAAGTGATCGTCTCTGTCTGGCTGTGCATGGCCCCCACTATCATCCCTGGCCCGACGCACAACAAGCCGAACGCGGCGCCGGATTCCCAGCAAGGGTTACCGGTGGGTACCATTCGGACATGACCAGCACTGAAACCCCGAACACCGCCGCGCCCTCCGAAGAAGAGGTTGAGCGGATGGTCTCCGATTGGGTCGATGAGACATGGGATCCGGAGATGACCCTTGGCGATTGGTGGCAGGCCATGGCCGACTCCGGCTACGCCCACCCAAGCCTGCCTGAGCACGCGGGCGGCAAGGGTTGGAGCGTTCCACTGGCCATCCGGGCGATGCGGGTATTCGCAGAGAAGAAGGTGGTCGGTCCGGCTCCCGGCCTTGGCTACATGCTGGCCGCCCCCACCATCGCCGATCATGGAACGCCGGAACAGATCGAACGTTACATCCCGCAAATCCTCAACGGCCGCGAAGCCTGGTGTCAGCTGTTCTCCGAGCCAAACGCCGGGTCGGACCTTGCGGGGTTGCAGACAAAGGCCGACCTCGACGGTGAGGAGTGGGCGTTCACTGGCCAAAAGGTGTGGACCTCCCAGGGCCATCACGCCGACATGGGCATGCTGGTTGCCAGGACAGACCCGGAGTTGCCAAAGCACCAGGGCATGTCGTACTTCGCGCTGGCCATGGCTCAGGAGGGTGTCGAGGTTCGACCCCTGAAGGAGATGACCGGCCGGACCTTCTTCAGCGAGGTCTTCATGGACCGGGCCAAGGCGACGAACGAGGCAATGATCGGCACCCGCGGCGACGGCTGGCGGGTGGCGAACACCACGCTCGCCTATGAACGGTCCAGCATCGGTGTCGGCTCGGCAGGCAACATCCTGGCCGCCCCCGGCACCCTGGCCAACAACTTTGACCGCAAGGTCGGCGAGATTGTCGAAGCGGCGTCAAAGCCCAGGGTCGGCGGACACGCCCCCGGCGTTGGCATGAAGCTGTATGACCGCTGGACCGAACTGGCCAGAAGCCTTGGTCGGACCGAAGATCCCGTCCTGCGCCAGGAGATCATGGAGCTGTACACCCTGCTCCGTTTGAATCGCCTCAACCTGCAGCGAGCCCGCGACAAGAACCAACGCACCGGTGGCGAGCCAAACATCGGCAAGCTGTACGACGCCGAGCTGCATCGCCGGTTCCGTGACGTCAGCCTTCGCATCGTCGGGGCGGATGGCATGTTGGCAGGGGCATCGTCAACGACCGACCCCGGCATCGCCGAGTTGGCACTGCACGCCAGCGCGCCCAGCATTTATGGCGGCAGCGATCAGATCCAGCGCAACATTCTGGCCGAGCGGACCCTCGGTCTGCCGAAGGAGCCGGGCCCGGACCGCAACACACCGTTCCAGGATTTGCCGAAGAACCAGTAGCGATCAGGTCACCTGGTTGATCAGCTGTTCCATCCGCTGGTCGACCTTGGCAAGCTCGTCCCAGGACTGCTGGAAGGCGTGATAAGCCAGGTGGCTGAGGCCGATGTGTAGGTGGCAGGTGGCGAGCCGTTCCGCCATGTTGTGCGGGGTCTCCTCGCTGGCCTGCCATCGCTGTTCCAGCTGATCTCGGATCTGTGCCATCGGCATGGCCGGGTACCACGGAGCCCAAAACTCGAACCAGGCAAGGTCATAGAGGTGGTCGCCGAACAGCGAGCAGCTCCAATCGAACACGCCGGTGATGTTGCCGCCGTCGACGTGCACGTTGCGATGCATAAGGTCGGAGTGCACCAGCGATCTTGGCACCGCATCGGAGGCCATCTCGGTCAGTAGCCCGTAGCCCCTCCGGAACGACTCATCGCCATGTTCCGATGCTTGCAGGCGGGCCATCCAGCCGTGGGTCCGCCAGTCCGGCCGGTCGATGTTGACCGCCAAGAGGAACTCTCGCCAGCTGGCGTTCTCGCCATGCAATGGTTCGTCGGCCGCGGTGGAGTCCGCCCACGGTCCCCACCCGGTCGTCCCGGAGAGGTCGGCGTTGCGCAGCGCTACCAGCATGTCGGCCACAGGGGTGACCAGCGGCTCCCAGTCGGTGGTGCTTTCCAACGCCTCGCCGAAGGCACGACTGGAGATGGCGTAGAACATGTCCAGACCCCGGCCGACTTCCAACAGCCGGGGCACCGGGAGGCCTGGCCGGGCAAAGATGACCGCTCGGCGGTCGGTGTCGAAGTCCTCTCGGTATTGGCCGAGGCGAATCACCAGGTCCTCGTCGTTGGAGCGGAAGCCGAAGCACGTTGACCAGGCGCCGGCTCCGATGTGAGTCACACCGGTTGCCGGTCGTTCGAGTTCATCGTTCAGGAGCCGCTCGACCTGCTCGGCCGACACTGACGTGGTCACCGGAGGATTCTGCCACGGGCGCGACACCGCCCGCCCCGAATATCGGGACGGGCGGCGCATTCTGTGTGGTGATACATGTGTGGTGATCTGATCGGTGGTGATCAGATGTTTGTATTGATCTGTGTGACTATGCGTCCAGCAGCGCCTCGGCCTCCTCGGCGTCAAGGAACTGAACGTCCTCGCCGTCAAGATCATCGGTGTCGAGGATGATGAAGCCTGCGGAGTCGCTCAGCTCTTCCAGGATCGGGTCGCACGTTTCAAATGCGGCTTCGAGAGCCTCGAAGTTCTCGTCGGTCCATTCGGCCTCATCGTCGAGGTCAAGACCGGTGGCGTCGGACAGGCACGTGTCAAACTCGTCGAACAGGACCTCGTCTTCCTCGGTCAGCTCGAAGATCTCACCGTCGAACTCGCCTTCGATCCATTCACCGTCGAGCTCGCCTTCAATCCAGACGCCCTCACCATCCATGAGGACCTCATCACCAAAGACCTCACCACCAAAGATGACGTCGGCGGCCTCAAGGTCAAAGCTGAGCCCGTCGAGGATCTCGTCGCAACCCTCGACCGCTGCGTCGAGCGCCTCGATGTCTTCGTCGGTCAAGTCGGCCTCATGGTCCAGAGCGTCATCGGCGCCGATGGCGTCTTCGATGCAGGTGTCGTATTCGTCAAAGACCGCTTCGTCTTCTGCCGACCACTCGTCACCGAGCTCCAGCCAGTCACCCGCCGGGAAGCTGAGATCGTCGAGCACGACCTCGCACTCTTCAAAGGCCTCGTCGAAGTCCATGAGCTCGATCTGCGCGTCGCCGTCCAGCGCCTCGCCTTCGAACCCTGTGCCTTCAAGTGCCTCGGCGCTGACACCGTCACCTTCGATGCTTGCTTCAAGCCCGGAGTCGAAGAGGCATTCCTCGAAGTCCAAGATGATGGCCTGGTCGTCATCGCCATAGGCGTCGAAGACACTCAGTTCTCCGTCGATGTCATGGGCCTCTTCGACGACCTCTCCGCTTTCGGTGGCATCGGCACGTTGCACGGTTGACGTGTCTGCCGAGGCGAGGCTCGAAAGCCCCACGATTCCTCCGGCGAACACCATGCCGGTCAAACCGACAACCGCCAGTTTGTTTCGTAGATCCTTAGCCATTTTCTTCCTTCTGTTAGGGGGAGCTGTGCGGCCCTCGTTTGTGGAGCCACCTGCACCATGACTGATCGAACATGAAGGATTGATTGGAGCGCCGATCGGCCTCTCATCTGTTTCCAATGTTGGTCCGGCACACTGACGTGTGTGAGAGTCCTCCTCGTCGAAGATGAAGAGCGTCTGGCCATGGTTGTCCAGGAAGGCCTTGGCGATGAGGGCGTTGCCGTCGACGTTGAACACGATGGTCGGGCCGGACTGTGGCGGGCCACCGAGGGCAGCTACGACGCCATCATTTTGGACATCATGTTGCCGGGCCTCAGCGGCTACGAGGTGTGCCGAGAGCTTCGGGCGGCCGAGATCTGGACACCGGTCCTGATGCTCACCGCCAAAGACGGTGAGTTCGACGAGGCGGAAGCGCTCGACACCGGGGCCGATGACTTTCTCCGCAAGCCGTTCTCATTCGTAGTCCTTATGGCTCGGTTGCGGGCGCTGGTCCGTCGTGGCGCTCCGCCACGGCCAACCGTGCTGCGCTGCGGCGACCTCCGCCTTGACCCGGTCACCTCAACGGTCACCCGGACCCGAGACGGTCAGCCGGTCGAGGTGCAGCTCACCGGTCGCGAATATGCGGTGCTGGAATTGCTCATGCGTGCCGATGGCAATGCGGTCAGACGACAGGACATCAAAGACCGGGTGTGGGGCATGGACGACGAGCCAGCGTCCAACGTGGTTGAGGTGTACGTCAGGTACCTCCGGCAGAAGATTGACGAACCGTTCGACTCGGCAATCATCACCACCGTCCGAGGGGTCGGCTACCGCCTGGTGGCCAGCACCGACACTGGAGCGGAGCAGGTTCTTTGAGACCCGGGCTTCGACGGCTGCGATCCATACGGGGCCGCATCACCGCAATCTCCACTGCGCTTGTGGCGATCACGTTGGTCGCCGCCTCGCTGGTACTCATGGAATGGGTGCAGGCCGACCTGTTGGCATCGGCACAGCAGACTCTCGACGAGGCGCTCGATACGCAGGCAGCACAGCTCGGGTTTGAAGACTTCGAAGTCCTGGAAGCGGATGTCGGCTCGGTGGACAACTTCGAGGCGTCGGTCGGCGGCAGCGAGGTGTTCATCGGACTTTTCACCGGGCAGGGCGACGGCAACGCCTACGGCGAGATGTTCATCGATGGCTTTCCCATCGCCAACCTGGTGATCGACGTTGACACCGGCGAGATCGTCGAAATCCTCGACATCGATGATGCCCAGCCAATTGAGAACGAGGTGCTGGTCGAAGAGATCGGTTCGTTGGCGTTCGATGTGATGGAGGTCGGCGCTGTCGACGGCGACCAGTTTTTGGTCGGCGCAGCATCGCTGGACGAAGTTGAAGAGTCGGTGGCGGCCATCCGTCAGGCGCTTATGTTCATCGTGCCGTCGCTGATACTCGCCTTCGCCATGCTGACCTGGTGGCTGGTCGGTCGGGCGCTGCGCCCGGTCATGTCCATCACCGATCAGGTGGAGGCCATCTCGGCGTCCAGCATGGACCGGCGAGTGCCGGTGCCGGACACCAACGACGAGGTGGCCGATCTTGCCTCGGTCATGAACCGCATGCTGGACCGACTGCAGCGGGGAGGGGAGCGTCAACGGCAGTTCTCCGCCGACGCATCGCACGAGCTTCGCAGCCCACTCTCAACCGTTCGTGCTGCAGCAGAAATTCTCGGTGGCAGTCCATCGAAGGAGCGGGCCAAGCGGCTGTCGGCCGACATCGTTGCAGAGTCCGACCGCATGGACGAACTGATCAGCGATCTCCTCGAACTGTCCCGCCTGGACGAAGACCGCCGCGCTCCCGATCGAGAACAGACCGACCTCGTGGAGTTGGTGACGAAAGAACTGGACGCCGAACTGGCCGTCAGCACCTTCTCCCTTGACGCGCCGGATCGGTTGGACGCCGCGGTGTCGCCCCGGCAGCTGCGACGGGTCGTGCGGAACCTGGTGGACAACGCAACACGGCATGCCGCCAAACGAGTCCGTGTGTCGCTCTCGCCCTCGCACGGTCGGGTGTTGCTACAGGTTGAGGACGACGGTGCTGGCGTTGCCGATGACGCCAAGGAGCTGATCTTCGAACGGTTCAGCCGACTCGACGAAGCGCGGACCCGAGACTCCGGCGGTGCCGGACTTGGCCTGGCGCTGGTGAAAGCCATTGTGGAATCCCATGACGGCATGGTCGAGGTCAAGGACTCGCCGCTCGGTGGGGCGCTGTTTGTGGTGTCACTGCCGACCGGCTGACCGGTCAGTCGCACTCCGCAGGTCAGTCG
>CAZSTV010000025.1:2111-5178 GCA_964609665.1 uncultured Acidimicrobiaceae bacterium | reverse complement strand
CGCAGGTCAGTCGCTGGTTGAGCCGAGCCCGCTGGCCACGAAGTTCACGAAGACCGGCAGCTCGTCCTGTCTGATCGGTTCACTGCTCATCAAGAGCCTGGCCTGCAGCGGTCCCTCGACGAGGATGCTTGCCGTGTCGAGGTCTATCGGTGGAATCTCGCCTCGCTCAATCGCCCGCTCGACGACCTGGCGAATCGGTCGTTTCCGCTCCGCCATCATTGCCTCGTTGACCGCGAAGAACTCCGGGTCCCGAGCGGCGAGGCCGAGAACCTCCAGGATCAGTTCCCGATTTCCCGGTTGGCTCGCGATGTTGGCCATCACGCTCATGAGCGCCGAGAGGTCGCCGCGGAGCGTGCCGGTGTCGGGCACGGCGATGTGTTCCACCTTGCAGTCGAGGGCCTTGACCAACAGGTCGTTGCTCGAGTCCCAGTGGCGATAAAGGGTGGTCTTTGCAACGCCTGACCGCTTGGCCACGCCGTCCATCGTGAAGCAGTCAATGCCACCCTCGGAAACGATGGCCAGCGTGGCATCGATTGCCTTTTGTCGAGCGGTTTCGCTCAGGGGTCGTGGCATAGGGCCTGATTCTCCGTTCGCCGTTGGGGTATCCAGCGTAGCAAGTGCCGTTTTGTAGCTTTGATCGAGTGACCCGTTGTGACGGTGGCACGGTCCCGGCGGGTGTGATTTGAGACACAGACCATTGCGAGCAACGTCGGTCCTCCACTATAACGCTACTCGTAGGTAGCGTTATTTCCTTCGGAGAGGGCTCGCCCCCAAGGCCCCCGAGCAATGACGCTCGACAGGAGACAAACATGTACCGCGCACTAGGTCAGTGGTCGTTCACGCACTGGAAGCTGGTGGTCCTCGCCTGGCTCGTTGCGATAGTTGCCGTGCTTGCCACCGCGGGTGGCCTCGGCGCCAAGTTCGACAGCTCGTTCGAGATCCCCGAGTCCGAGAGCCGCGACGGTTTCGATGCGCTCGAGGAGTACTTCGGTGGTCTCGGCACCGGCCAACCGGGCTCCATTGTTTTCCGCACCGAACGCGGCGTTGAGGACCCTGAAGTGGTCGCGGTGATGAACGAGCTCTTCGCTTTCACCGAAACCCTCGACGAGGGCCTCACCCTTACCAGCCCGTATGAGCCAAGCCCTCGGCCGCAGATCGCCTTCGCAGGCGAAGAGGCCGGACAGATCGCCTACGCAGACATCTCGGTCAGCCTCGACATCGACCAGGTCGAAGCGGGCCTGATCGGTGAGGAGATGCGGGAAGAGGCCGAACGACTTGTCACCGAAGCCGGCCTTGAAGATGAACTCCAGGTAGAGGTTGGCGGTGCCATCCTCGGCGGGTTCGAGCCGCCGGAGACCGAGCTGATCGGTCTGGCGTTCGCGGTGATCGTGTTGATCCTGGCCTTCGGCTCCGTCATGGCAATGGGACTCCCCATCGGCGTTGCCGTTGCCGGCGTGCTCACCGGTATCGGGCTGATCACCATCCTTACAAACGTGCTCGCCATCCCAGACTTCGCGGTGCAGATCGGCGCCATGATCGGCCTTGGTGTCGGCATTGACTACGCCCTCTTCATCGTCACTCGGTACCGAAACGCGCTGGCCGCCGGACATCTGCCGATCGAAGCGGTGGGTATCGCCATCGACACCGCCGGACGATCGGTGGTGTTTGCAGGCCTGACCGTTGTGGTCTCGCTCCTTGGCATGTTGCTCATCGGTCTGGCGTTCATCTCCGGACTCGGCATCGGCGCCGCTTCCACCGTCGCCATCACCATGGTTGCCTCCATCACCCTTTTGCCCGCCCTGCTTGGCATGGTCGGCCAGCGGGTTGAGGTGTCCAAGATCAAGGGCATTGTCGCCGCCGGTCTCGTATCGCTGGCGCTCTTTTCCCTCGGCATCGGCGCCCCGCCGATCGCAGGGTTCGCTCTGATCGGCGCCATCGTGGTGCTTGCCGTCGGTTGGCTCATCCCGCCGCTGAACCGGGTCATTCCGCACCGAGTCGAAAAGCCCATCCGGGAAACCGTCGCCTACCGCTGGAGTCGTCAGATCCAGGCCCACCCGTGGCTGGCGATGCTGGTCGGCACCGGCCTGCTGTTGCTGCTGGCATCTCCGGTACTTGGACTGCGGCTTGGCTTCTCCGACGAGGGCAACTTTCCGGAGAACACCAGCACCCGGAAGGCCTATGACATTGTCGCCGAAGGCTTCGGTCCCGGCTTCAACGGTCCGTTGATCATCACCGCCGTCCCGGACTCCCCGGCCGGTGCAGCCCAGGTCCAAGGACTGCAGGCCGCGGTCGAAGGAACAGACGGTGTGGTCTCGGCCTCGCTCGTCCCGAACAACTTTGAGGACCCCGCATCGTCGGAGGCCTTCATGATTCAGGTCATCCCCATCACCTCACCCCAAGACGCGGCAACCGACGAGTTGGTCAAGACGCTCCGCGACGACGTCATCCCCAGCTTCAACGACGGCGTCGAGGTGAACGTGACCGGCGCGGTGCCGGCCAACATTGACTTCACCTCCTATCTTGGGGCCCGCATCCTCGTCTTCTTCGGCGTGGTGCTGGCGCTCAGCTTCCTGTTGCTGATGGCGGTCTTCCGATCCATCGTCGTGCCGATCAAGGCCGTTGTCATGAACGTGCTGTCCATTGCGTCGGCCTACGGCATCGTCGTCGCCATCTTCCAGTGGGGCTGGGGCGGCGAGCTGCTCGGCGTGGCAGGCGCACCGATCGAGCCGTTCATTCCAATGATGCTGTTCGCCATCGTCTTCGGCCTCTCCATGGACTACGAGGTGTTCCTGCTGTCCAGGGTCAAGGAGGAGTACGAGAAGACTGGCGATGCGAAGAACTCTGTGGCCGACGGTCTTGCGGCTACCGCCAGGGTCATCACCGCGGCAGCGGCCATCATGATTGTGGTCTTCGGCTCGTTCATGTTCGAGGACAACCGGATCATCAAACTGTTCGGCCTTGGCCTCGCCATGGCGGTCTTCCTCGACGCCAGCCTGGTCCGCCTGCTGCTCGTGCCCGCAACGATGGAGCTGCTCGGCGACAGGAACTGGTGGCTCCCGGCTTGGCT
>CAZSTV010000025.1:0-2011 GCA_964609665.1 uncultured Acidimicrobiaceae bacterium | reverse complement strand
GCGACTTTGTGTGTGCTGTTGCCGACCAGGAAGTCGAAGTCACAACCCTGGTCGGCTTGCAGTACGGACTGGATGTACAACCGGTAGTACCCGCGGTCATAGGGTGACTCCGGCTGGGTCCACAGCTTCATACGCTTCTCAAGCTCGGTGTCGTCGATCTCCAGGGTGAGTGAACGGTTCGGCACATCCAGACTGATCATGTCGCCGTTGCGCACTACTGCAAGCGGTCCTCCGGCAGCAGACTCCGGCGCCGTATGCAGGACCACCGTGCCAAAGGCGGTGCCGCTCATCCGAGCATCGGAGATGCGGACCATGTCTCTGATGCCCTTCTCCAGCACCTTGCGGGGGAGCCCGAAGTTGCCGACCTCCGGCATGCCCGGGTAGCCCTTCGGCCCACAGCCCTTAAGGACGAGCACGCAGTCTTCGTCGACGTCCAGGTCGGGGTCGTCGATCCTCGCGTGATAGTCCTCGATGGACTCGAACACCACGGCCCGGCCACGGTGGGTCATCAGTTCCGGCGTTGCCGCGTTCGGTTTGATGACCGCCCCGCCGGGGCACAGGTTGCCACGCAGCACCGCAATGCCCGAGTCCGCAAGCACCGGGTCTGCGGGGGTTTTGATGACGTCCGGGTCTGCCGCTTCTGCCGCGTCCGGGTTTGCGTAGGTGGCGAAGGGCTGGCCGGTCACCGTTGGCGCGTCACCGTCGATCACGTCGGTCAGGTGGGCGAGCACCGCCGGGAGCCCGCCGGAGTAGAAGAAGTCCTCCATGAGGTGATCGCCCGATGGCTTCAAGTTCACGAGGAGGGGCGAGTCGTGGCTGAAGCGGTCAAAGTCATCGACCGACAGTTCCACCCCGAGTCGCCCGGCGATGGCCAGGAGATGTACCACGGCATTTGTTGACCCGCCGATGGCGGCCAGGGCCCGAATGGCGTTTTCAAAGTTGGTTCTGGTCAGCACCTTTGAGATGGTCAAGTCCTCCCTGACCATGTCCACGATGCGCCGCCCCGAAAGGTGGGCCAGGCGGAGCCGTCGGGAGTCCGCGGCGGGGATCGCTCCGTTGCTTGGCAGGGCGATGCCGAGCGCCTCGGACATGCAGGCCATGGTCGAAGCTGTGCCCATGGTGTTGCAGGTACCCCAGCTGCGGGTCATGCAACTTTCAAGATCGGTGAAGTCATCCATTCCCATGACCCCGGCCCGGACATCGGCGGTGAACTTGATCAGGTCCGTTCCTGAACCAAGCTCTCGGCCACGGTAGTGCCCGTTCAACATCGGCCCGCCGGAGACCATGATGGTTGGCAGGTCAACCGACGCGGCCCCCATCAGCTGAGCGGGAGTGGTTTTGTCGCACCCGCCGAGCAGCACGACTCCATCTATAGGGTTGCCCCGGATGGACTCCTCGACGTCCATCGACATGAGGTTTCGCAGTAGCATGGCGGTCGGGCGAATCTGGGTCTCGCCAAGCGATGTCGTCGGGAAGACCAGCGGCACGCCACCGGCCTCCCACACCCCGCGCTTAACGTGCTCGGCAACGTCGGTGAGGTGCCCGTTGCACGGCGTCAGATCTGACCACGACGAGGCAATGCCAATCATCGGCCGTCCATCGAATGCATCGTCGGGCAGGCCGCGCTTCATCCAGCTGCGATGCCCGAATCCGCCTAGGGGCCGCCCGTACCAGTCCTGAGACCGCAGGGCCTCTTCGGTGCCTTCACTCGGTAGCTGCTCAGCCATGGCGACGTCTTTCGGTAGGTTGCCGGAGATCTGATCTTCAGCAGATCCTAGATGCGACGCCGAGGCAAATCCCTGGGCCGGTCACCCGGTCCGGGTCCCGGGTGTTCCACGCTCGAATCTCTCTTCCGCCCGCACGGTCGGCGGCACCGTTGACGAACTATGGTGTCCGATGCGGGATGATCAACAGGCGACACCTTTCGAGAGCCTGTAGGAAGAGCTGAGCAGTCGATGGCGGTAGTACGAGACGGCATTTATCTTGAACAGTTTCCACCTGCTCGGAGCCA
>CAZSTV010000024.1:38503-40254 GCA_964609665.1 uncultured Acidimicrobiaceae bacterium | reverse complement strand
CAAGGGGGCATCAAGCCTCTAACTCACCCCGGCACCAAAAACGGGAGTCACTCCATGCTGGTAGCGGTCGACTGCTTCGAGGCGGACGCTTCGGATGCATTCGAGGGCGGCGACGGTGAGTGTGGTTGGACCCCGTTTGTGGTGCCAGTGGTTGTTAGAGGCGTTTGGTTGTTTGGTGTTGGTGAGCGTATTCGGTTGGGGTGAGGTAGTCGAGGTTTGAGTGCCGGTGGTGGCGGTTGTAGTGGTTCTTCCAGTCACCGATCACGATCCGGGCTTCGAGTATGTTGCGCCAGCGGTTGAGCTGGAGGCATTCGTCACGGACCCGGTTGTTGAACGATTCGATGAACCCGTTGTGCCAGGGCTCGCCAGGCGGGATGTAGTAAATCCCGATGTTGTCCTCGCAGTATTCGGCCACAGCGTTGGAGACGAGTTCTGGACCGTTATCGCAGCGCAACACAGCGGGAACGGCCTGTCGCCGGCCGATCACTCGTCGGATTTCGGTGACGAGTCGTTCTGCGGTGATGGAGTAGTCGACGATGTTGAGCAGCGATTCACGGGTGTACTCGTCGATCATCGAGGCGATCTTGAGGCGCCGGCCATCAACGGTGGAGTCGAACTGGAAATCGAATGCCCATACCTGGTTCGGCATGGTCGCCCGGGTTACTGGTGGGCTAGTCGATGCTCCGAGACGCTTGCGTCGCCGCCGGGTTGAGACCTGGAGTTTCTCGCACTGCCAGACCCGTTGCACCCGTTTCCGGTTGATCTGGTGGCCTTCGTGACGAAGGTCAGCCCACGCCCGACGGTAGCCCTTACGACGGTTCGCAGGCCGGGCAGCCCACGTTGTCAACCATTGCCTGAGCCAACGATCTGGGTCGTCGGGCCGTTGATGGCGTGGTGTTCGTCGTTGGGTTGATCTGGGCTGGCCGAGTACCCGACACGCGAAACGTTGCGAGCAGCCATGACGTTCAACCGCCATCGTCACTGCTCGTCGTTTCGATGCCGGGTCTAGAATTTTCCCTCAGCCACATCCCGCAACACCAGATTTTCGAGCTCTTTGTCCGCGACAAGGCGTTTGAGTTTGGCGTTCTCGTCACGCAAACGACGAAGCTCTTTCGCGTCGTCCACGCTCATCTCGCCGTACTGTTTCCGCCACGAGTAGTACGTGGGCGTCGAAACGTTCAACGCTCGGGCGATCTCATCAGCAGTCTTACCCTCGGCGGCCAGTTCCTCGGCCTTGCGGAGCTTCCGGACAATCTGTTCCGGCGTATGACGTGCTCGTTTACTCATTGGTTTCAGCCTTCCACCCCAATCAAGGGGGCATCAAGCCTCTAACTCACCCCGGCACCAAAAACGGGAGTCACTCCACCCGAACTGCTGCGAACTAGATCGCTAATCCCGGCAGAACATTAGACCGTATCGAACTCACTCGAACCAGCTCTGCGGCACTCACACGCGAGAGGTCACTGGTTCAAGTCCAGTACGGTCCACGTAAACCCCCTGGTCAGAGGGTTGCGGAGAGGGTCGGAGGCCGAGGCCTCGGTGCCAGATGGGACCCTATGAGCCTTGCCTCACGGCCGCTATTGCTTGTCGGTTGGGCCGTGGTTCGTAGGATTCCAGACCGGCGACTGCTTCTTGGTCTCCCGGTAGGCCGAAGTGAGTGCGCCGAGTCCCGAGCCCACTAGGTCTTCGAAGTTGGATCGGAAGAAGCGGTCCTGCACATCGGCGCTCAAGTGGCCAACCTCGTCATCGAA
>CAZSTV010000024.1:32952-38493 GCA_964609665.1 uncultured Acidimicrobiaceae bacterium | reverse complement strand
TCCCCTGTATGGGTCAGAGAGTTGGCCGCGGCCAGGTTTCGATGTCGATCTCGAACAGTTCGATTGATCCACCCTGTCGCTCGATCCCTGTGACCCAGAATCGCCATCCGGGTGCCTCGAACCTTGCGACCCGAACGTGCGGTGCGATGATTGGTTCGTCGATTTCGAGCGGATGCATCGAGTCCCATTGGTACCCGAACTCATCTAGTACGTGCGGCAGCTGCTCGTCGGTGAACTTGCGGACTGAGGTGTACCGAGTCCGGGCGAGTTCTGAGCGGAGGCTCTCCCAGAACCGCTCGCCGGTCAGAACTCGTCGCTCAGGCAACTTCGGCGGATTCGTCCCAGATCTCGCGCGCTCTCGCAGCGGCTCGCGCCCGCATCGCCTGGCCCTGCTCTGTGGCGAGGAAGTCGTCAAGTTCCTCGCGCTCGACCTCTGGGTCACTCCGCTCGATGTCGGCCATGTCTCGATGTTAGTCGGTTGTTGTCGCAGTCCTGGCGAATCCGGCGTTGGGACCCGTTCCGGGACCCTACGCCAGTGCGGGAGGCTGCACGGGCCCGCACAGTTTCGACGCTTCTCTCGATCTCTCCCGACGGGATTGCACGTCGGTGCACAGGCCCGGCGGACCTCACACGCGAGAGGTCACTGGTTCAAGTCTTGTACGGTCCACCATAGAAACCCCTGGCCGAGAGCCTAGGTGCTGGCCGCTCCCAGGGGCAGCGCGTGCCCTGGGAGCCGAACCGGGAGCACCTTTTCATCGTTCGGCTTTATCACGCCGGTCCACTCAGATGAGTGGTCTCCATAGCGCAACCTAAGCTATGTGGTGTCTGTCGTCGGACGGGTGCCGTACTCGGGCGGTCTCGACAAGGATCAGGACGCGGGAATAGCGTCGCGCCACATCCTGTCTATTTCCTCTCGAAAGTCGGACCAAGAATGACTCGGACTCGACCACCAGACCGCAACAGGGCGGCCAGCTCCGGACGGTGCGTGCCTACGACTCCATTAAGACTTGAGCCGCAGAAAAGGACTTCCGTAGCAGCAGCAATCATGTCACCGAAATCGAGCGGAAGACTGTCCACCAAAGGTTCGTCAGTGATGCTCAAAGTAGACAGCTCCGCAATCTGGTAACGCAGGCCCAGCAGGGAAACAGCCAGTAGGGCCAACATCTCCATAACTGTCGCTGAGACCGTCTCGGACTCCAGGAACCCAAATAGTGCGCCAAGGGTTACAGCGACAGCAACCAGGAACAACACGTAGAGATCGACGTTCCGACCGGACCTGAGATCGTCCAAGACCTGTCGTATCAGAGTGCGCAGCGACACGCCGTAATGGTAGTAAGCAGCCAGATGTTCCCACCAATGCGCAGGGTCCAGTATGGTTCACCGCGAAATCCCCGGTCACGGATGTGACGTAAAGGCTCTTCGAACCACCGGTGGGAGGGTCCGCTCGGATCGTTTGGAGGTAGTGCGCCCCGGATTGAACATGTTAAGGGTGGCGTCCCGAACGTAGCCGTCTGCGATTGCTGCAGATGAGTAGGTCCTGAGGGGGCCTCATCCACAGCGGGCAGAGAGTCCGGCCGACCCAGCCGGCCGAAAGTTCTTCCGATCACTTGTAACGCGAATCGGTGGTTGGGAGCTTTGTACGGTAATGGCTATCGACCCGGAGCTTGGCTTCGAGCAGTTCTTTGCCAGAGCCGAACCGGTTCTGCGAGTCGCCTTGGTCGGCGCGTTTGGTCCCCAGCTCGGTCGAGACGCGGCGGCGACGGCCTTGGCATGGGCGTGGCAGAACTGGGACCGCCTGGCTCCCATGGACAACCCGGTCGGGTACCTCTATCGGGTCGGGCGTAACGATGCGCTGAAGGAGATCAAGATTCAGCAGCGACACTTCCTCGACCCGCGACGGCCCGGTGCCGAGCCGATCGAGTTCGAGCCGATGTTGGCCGATTTCCTCTCCCAGTTGACCGAGGTTCAGCGAGTAGCGGTCTGGATGGTGCATGGCCTTGGTTACTCCCATGGCGAAGCGGCCGAGGTATTGCAATGCGCCAAGCCCACGGTGGCGACCCACGTCCGTCGGGCACTGGCCAAGCTCCGCGCAGCGATGGAGGTTGAACTCGATGTCTGACCAAAGAGAAGCCGTGCTCAGAGACGCCATCCGTCACGTCGATTCGACGGTGGCACCGATCACCCTTGAAGAGGTCGTCGCTCAACCGACCGTCGTTGTTCTCGAAGCACTGCCTGAGCTCACGTCCGTCGATAAGGTCACAGCGCCAGCCGCTTCCGTCGCCCAACAGGGACCGCGATCATCGTGGTTGATCGGCATCGCCGCCGCTGCGGTCATCCTGCTGGGCGTCGTGTTGTTCGACGGTCCCGATGACGGCCGGATCGACACGATTGACCCGACTGAATCAACCTTGCCCGAACCGACGGTCGAGCTCACCACACCACCAACCCAAGTCGAAGTCGACGATTCGTCGATCGAGCCCGCACAGCAGTTCATCAGAGCGTTCGCCGAATTCGATTCAGACGTGCTCGGCTCACTGATCGCCCCAGAGGCCGACGTCCGCTTGTCACCGTGGGGTGGTGCAGCGGCCCTTGATCAGCAATTGGACAGCTGGGAGTCCTCGAGGAGCCGGGTGAAGCTGATCGGGTGTGAGCCTTTGCCCGGTGACGGATTCTCGTCCTGTCGGATCGAAATCGACGACATCGTGACACGAGTCCAGGGTCTCGTTCCTGTCACCGTTGCGGTGACGATCGGTGTCAGCGACGGGCTGGTTCACACCGCAGTTCCGGACTGGAACGACTACTTGGAATGGGTCGACGAGCCTTGGGGCACCTACGGCCAATGGGTCCGTGCCAACCGACAGGTCGAGTTCGAGGTCCTGTATCCCACTGGGGACATACGACCTCCCGACGTGACTGATCCCGAGGTCCGGGCTGTC
The DNA here is from genome assembly GCA_964609665.1 of uncultured Acidimicrobiaceae bacterium. Classification (GTDB taxonomy): domain Bacteria; phylum Actinomycetota; class Acidimicrobiia; order Acidimicrobiales; family SZUA-35; genus JAHELU01. The sequence goes on along the minus strand of CAZSTV010000024.1, from coordinate 35,557 downwards.
TTCGCTCAAGTTCTGGCCGACTACGAGCGGGTCGAGCGCCGTGGGCAACTAACCGAGTCGCAGCCATAGCTAGAGGATTCATGTCACCGCAGAAACGGTCGGGGAGTGGCTGTCGGCCGAAGTCCTTCGGACTGGGCAACGAACCTGGGTGAACGCGCAGCGAGGTTGAGACGCGCCGGGCCTAGCATGGCAGCGTCATGACTGTTGGGGTAAAAGCTGCTTGGTGGCAGCGGGGGCCATGGGTGGCGCTGGGCGTCGCTTCTACCGTGGCCGCAGTTTGGTTTTCCCAGCTGATGACACCCGACGTTCCTGTGGTTATCGAAGATGGCCAGGAGTACAGCGAGGGTGGCCTATTCGGAAATCTCTTCGAGGCGTTGGCCTGGTTCTTTGTCGGTTTTGTGCTCTTCGTCGGCGGGGCGATCTGGCTTGCCATCAAGCGACGAGGCTCAACCGGCGTGTCTTCCGCTCCGGGGCGGGTCTGGCTGGTGTTGCTCGGTCCGCTCATCGTTGCAGTGCTTGCGATGGCAGGGGTGAGCTTCCTCCTCTAGGGGCGTAGGAGGCAATGGCGCACCGTGGCGTCATCCTCCGGAGCGGGGCGCTCGGATTGCTAAACGGGCTTGACGACCCAAATCTGGCGGTTGCCGTAGGTGGGCTCGCCACCGCGGAAATCTGAGTACTCTTCGTCAATCTCGAAGCCGCTGAGTTCGAAGAGATACATCATTTCCTGGCGTGTTGCCCAGCGAAGAGTATGCGTGACCTCTTCGCTCTCGACCGTCGCTTCCGACTGGTCGACCACCTCGAAGCGAAAGGTCTCGACCACGGTCTGGCTCAACGGGTCGTTGCTGCGGGCGACGCTCCGCCGGTAGTACTTGTGTCCGGTTTCCGGGTCGACCGCCTCACGGTCTGGATTCGGTGTCGCAGCACCAGGAACACAGGCGTCAAGGATCGGGTCGAAACAATCAATTATGAGCCGAGCGTCGCCAACGAGATGACGATGTATCGCCTTCAGGCAGCTGCGCTGCTGCGCCGACGTTGCCAGGTGCTGAAACGTGCTGAAGGGGACAAGGGCCAAAGAAAAGCGCTCGTCCAGTTTGAACGAGGTGATGTCGGACACTGTGAGCCGGAGACGCTCGGAAACCGCAGGCCCCAGCCGGCTGCCCTTGTTCCTTGCAGCCTCAAGCATTCCCTCTGACCGGTCGATTCCCACGACGTCATAACCGGCTTCCGTCAGGGCCACAGCCACCCGGCCGGTGCCGACACCGAGCTCAAGTACCGGCCCGCCGAAGCGCCCTGCGTACTCGAGATAGAACGCGATGTCGGCACTGATCTGTTGGTTGGCTTGCTCGGTCAAGACATCGTAGGTCCTGATCACAAGACTGGAGTTGTAGAAGTCTTCAGTCAATCGGCTCTCCGAGTTGGCGGACTCATCGTAGGCCGATTGTATGTCGGCGTTTCGGTCGACCACGAGGCTCGGTCACCTCGCCCGCTCGGTGGTTCAGTCTGCGAAGGGCCACGGCTGGTCGGCCGGGTAGGCGGTGACGAAATCGGCGGTCGACATGATCGGATCGATTCCGTTGTCGACATAGCCGGAGGCCAGCGAGGTCATGGCGTTGGCTGACTTCCTGAACAGAGGTGAGCCAGGAGCGAAATCGAAGACCCAGGGAACGAACCCCTTTGCCAAATAGCTGGCAGCCGGCCCCTGATACCAGTCGGCACCGAGGAATCGCTCGATCTTGGGTTGGTTGTAGAAGACCTTATCGCCGCCAAGAGGACCCAACCGCGCGGTCTCGTTCTCCTCGTCGAGACCCTCGAAGGCGGCGGCTAGTTTGCCGTAGTTGACCTCCGGCGGCCACAAGACAATGAACCGTCGGGTGGTCACCAGTCGACGCTCGGCCGCCACCCGGAACGACCCCATCGACCCCATTCCCCGGGTCTGCAGTTGCCGGAGGTCGTCGGCCGAGGCGTCACGCACGATCGTGGAGCCTTGAAACACCTTGCGGTTGTGACCGGCAACCGAGTCGATCTCCTCCGGCAACTCGATGGCCAACCGCTCAACCTCGACCCGACCTTCGATTCGGCCGCCACCAACCGTTATCGCCGCCGCGCCGCAGAAGCTCTTGGCAAGGATCTCGGTAGATGAGATAACGACGGCTTGGGTCGGTGGTGTCGAGTCGCGCCAGTCGAGCAGCACGCCGTGGAAGAAGGCCACTCCTGACTTCTTGTCGAGTTCGACCACAACGCCGCAGCCGTACGACCCGTTGCGGAGCGGGATCGACCAGAACTGTCCGGCTTGGAGCTGATCCTCGGAGTCGGGAACGAGCGGGTATTCGACCGTGGCGCTCACAGGCACAACTCTAGGTAAAGCAGACCCGTTCCAGGAAACCTCTCAGCGGCTGGGGATGAGTTGGCCCATGCGACCTGACCGCTCGTCGTCGAATGCTGCCTCGATTTCTTCGGTGGTGTTCATGACGAAGCCTCCGCCCATGGCGATTGGCTCACCGATGGGTTCGCCACACATCAGCAGGAACTGACCTCCTGCGTCGCTGGTGACGGTGATGGTGGTGCCGTCGGCTTGTTGAGTGATTACGGTTCCGTCTGGGCGAGT
>CAZSTV010000024.1:20911-32942 GCA_964609665.1 uncultured Acidimicrobiaceae bacterium | reverse complement strand
CCGTCGTCGTTAAAGACCGGGGTATCGCCTTCGGCGAGCGATTGCCCTGCCGCCAAGACGGAGCCGGCGACGACGGTGAGGGCCGTTGTCCACCCTGACGGGACCGGGATGGTGACGGTGCCACCGGCGCTCATGGTGACGTGGGCGACGAGGACCGGGGTTGGCATTGGCGCCGGCCCGGTTCGGCCATCAAGGTCGCCGGCATAGAGGCGCACGAGTGAGCCTGGGCCGAGCGACGTGAGTTCGGGAACGTTCTCTGCAGCTACAGCATGGTGCTCGGGCGGGTGCATCTTCAGTTCGGCGGGGACATTGATCCACAGTTGCGCCATGTGGAAGACACCGTCGTCGTCGCCGTTGAGCACCTCTTCGTGCAGGGCCCCCGAGCCGGAAACGAGCCACTGCATGCCACCGGAAGTGACGGTCCGGTCATTGCCAAGGGAGTCCCGATGTTCGATCCGGCCCGAGAACAGCAGGCTGACGGGTTGCACCCCGCGGTGGGAGTGGGGGCCGACGTAGATGTCGTTGGTCCCAAGCTCCCGAGGGGCGCCGGTGTCGAGGAACACGAAGGGGTCGATGTGGGGCAGATCCTTGGTGGGGAAGGGGTGGAGGATGCCAGACCCGGGTTGGGGCGACGCGCCGGTGAGGGTCTTGATGGTTCGGTCAGTCATTTTCTCGTGCTCCTGTTGTGGTCGTAGCGAGTTCGGGTGCGAGCTCGGTTTCGAGTTGCGGGGTCCAGGGAACCTGGCAGTCGTGGGTCCAGGCGTTCTCGGTCTCGGCAACCACCTCGGCTGTCTGTTTCCGTGGCAGGACGGCGCTGAGGGCCAGGCCGAGGGCGATGGGTACCAGGAGGGCGGCGAAGGCGTTGCTGAACGGGGCTCCGCCGCCGCTATGGAGCGGATTGACCGCATCGGCGGTGGCCTGGGTGTTGATGACAATGGTGGAGAAGAGCGTCGCCCCGAAGCTGCCGCCGATGAAGAACATCATTGTGTTGAGGCTCAACGCCGACGCCAGGTCTTCCGGCTCGACGAGCAGCGAGACGACCGCAGCCAGGGGAGTGTTGACCAGCGCAAAGCCGGCCGCGAACGCCATGGCGATGATCGCAACCGTCCAACGCGAGGTACCCACCCAGATGGAAAGACCGATTGTGGCGGCGATCATGACAACGGCACCAGCTCTGACCGGAACGGCCGCCCCGATACTGTCGACAATTCGGCCGGCGAGGATTCCGGCCACGGCAGTGGTGAGCGCGGCGGGAATCAAGGCGATGCCGATGTCGAGGGTCGACATGTCGTGGAGTGCGTTGAACAGGAACGGGTAACCGATCTGGGCTGCCAGGTTGGCGAACGTTATGGCAAAGCCGAGCAGCGTCAACAGGACGTAGCTGCGGTTGGTGAGCAGCGACGTCGGGATGAAAGGCGTAGTGCCCTGGCGTTGATGAACGCCGAAGGTGACGAGGGCCATCACCGCGACGGCGGCGCTCGTGATGGCAGAGGGGTCGGTCCAACCGGACTGGCTGCCCTGGGTGACGAAGAAGAGCGTGGCGGCGGTCCCAAGACCGAACAATGCGCCGCCGACAAGGTCGAGCGGTTCGTCGGTGAGGGTTTCGTTGCGGTCGAGGTACCGCATCCCCATGGGGACGTTCAGTACGGCCAGCGCGCTGAGGCCGAACAGATACCGCCAATCAGCCAACTCGGAAATGATCCCGGCGCTCAATGGCCCAGCGGCTGCGCCGAGGCCCATGGTGGCGGAGACGACACCGAGCACCATGCCTCTGCGTTGTTCGGGGAAGGCCCGGCTGGCCAGTGTCATGCCGAGCCCGGGGACGGCGGCCCCGCCGATGGCCTGAACGGTGCGGGCGGCGAGCAGCGTGCCTATCCCATTGGCGCCGGCGGACAGGGCTGACCCGAGCGCGAACGTGGCGACGCCGATCAGGAAAAGTCGGCGGGCGCCGTAGCGGTTGGCCAGGCGTCCGTAGAACGGGATGGCGACGCCGTAGGTAAGGAGGAACCCGCTGAGGACCCAGGACAGGTCACCGGCCGCGATGTTGAGGTCTGCGCCGATCTCGGGCAGCACGACCGCCACCGCGGAACCGTTGACGACACCGAAGAACAACGCGCTACATACCACGACCAGTACGGCCGGGTGTCCTCGTTGGTCGGTTTCGGAGGGGCGTTCAATGGGGTTGGCCATGGTCGGACAAGTCCTGTTCGAAGGTCGATGACCTCGTAAGTTGTTTGAACAATGATTGCTTACACACCTACTATGAGTGTGTGGGCAATCATTGTCAAGACACCTATACTGCGATGCATGGCACAACGATCCGAGCCCACCAGCGTGCTTGCTGCCGAAACCCTGCGAGCATCCGGTGCGTTGCTCTCGGCCCAGACAGCGCTAGCCCGGCTGATTGAGACCGAGGCGGTCGCGCCCACCGATCAGGACCCGACGACGATCGATCTACTGGTCCGGCTCGACCAGGCTCCCGGGCACCGCCTCCGTGCCATTGAACTCAGCCGACAACTCCTCATGAGCCCAAGTCACATCTCACGCACCATCGACCGGGCCGAAGCGTCGGGACTTGTCGAACGAGGCACCGATCCTGATGACCGGCGCGCCTCGCAAGTCATTCTCACCGCTGATGGGCGCGAGATGCTCGAACGGTTTGCGCCCCGCCTGCGTGCGCTGATCGACCGGGTTATCGGCCAGACTCTGTCAGGAGACGAGGTCGACACCCTTGTCGGGCTGCTCAGTCGGATCGAAGGAGCCGCGTGCGAGCCGTGGCCGGACCAACAGGACTCGTGATCGCACGGACACCTTCATGCGACGCTACGAACTGAGACCCCACGCGACGTGACAGACGGCGGTGTAGCCATCCAGATTCGGAAAGTAAGTCGAGTTATTGGGCTCGGGGTGCCATGCTCGGGTGATGGATGGTCGTCGCAGTCTGGTTGAGTCGCTTGAGACTCTACGAACGGCGTCCGTTTGTTGGGCGGTCGGCGGAGCCGGGCAGCCGGTCGTCGATGCTGCAGTTGATGCGTTGGTCGCGGGCCACGACACGCCGATGTTGCGAGTGCTGGCCGGAGCGGCCAGGGCTGATGCAGATCATGAGACGTCGGAACTTGGACCAAGCTTTTCGAAGAGCTGGGCATGGCCATACATCCTCGTTGGTCAGAATCCGCATACCTTGATTGGGCGAGGCTATTGGTTGGTGAATACATGGCCGGTGAGCGTTCGGCTTCCAGCCTTGCGGGCGAGCTGGGTGCCGCGGGACTTTCGCAATATGACGGGCCCCTCAGGGAATGGGCCGATGTGTGCGACCTGTATGGGTTGGCCGAGAGCGGCGTCTATGGCCTGCGGGCAGAAGTCGAGCGGGAGATCCGGGAGCTTGCCGCACAACTGCTCGATGATCAGACCGCTGTGTAGCCGCCGTCGACGGTCACGGCGCTGGCGGTCATGAACGACGCTTCGTCCGAGAGTAGGAACACAGCGACGGCTGCTTGTTCGTCGGGTGTGCCGACTCGGGGAATCGGAGTTTCGATCATCTGGCGGGGCAGCTGGCCGCCATCGGGAACCGGCGTGGCGTGGCTGTCGGTGTCTTCGCGGACGTGATGGGCGAGCCTGGTACGGACCACTCCGGGACAGAGGCAGTTCGCTCTGATTCCCTGCGGTCCGTAGTCAACTGCAATCGCTTTGGTGAGCTGGAGAACGCCGCCCTTTGATGCGGCGTAGCTCGACGCGGCCCCTCCTAGGGCAATGATCTGCGAGGAGATTGAGCCGGTGGTGACGATGGCGCCACCGCCGTTGGCGAGCAGGTGGGGAATGGTGTGTTTCGCGGTGAGGAAGGTGCCGGTGAGGTTGACGCGAATGACGGTTTCCCAGTCCTCAAGTTCGGTCTCGTGGAGCCACCCTTGCCCCGCCGTACCTGCATTGGCGAACACAGCGTCCAGCCCGCCGAAGGCATTTGCGGCTTCGGCGACGGCGCCTTCGACACTCGATTCGCTGGCGATGTCGGTCTGCATGCCAACCGCCGTGCCACCGTCCGCTTCGATCTCGGCTGCCACGGCGGCCGCGGAGTCGGCACGGATGTCGGCGATGGCAACTGCGGCGCCCTCGGCAGCGAGCCGGAACGCTGTCGCCCGACCGATGCCGCTGCCCCCGCCGGTGACGAATGCCCGCCGGCCCTCCATACGCTTCGTGATCTCAGCGGTTGTCATCAATCACTGCACCTGTTCGATTCGGTAGGCCCGGGCGGCCGTGTCGTGGAACAGGTCGGCCTTCTCGGCAGGGGAGTAGTCGGCCGCAATTCGTTTGAAAGCGTTCCACAGTACGACGTAGCTGGCGCCGCGTTTGTCGACCGGAAAGTTCGACTCGAACATGCATCGGTCCGGTCCGAACAGGTCGATGGCCCGCTGTATTGGCTCAGCCCAAGCGTCTGCCAACTCGACCGAGGTTGCCGGGGATTCTCGCTTGTCCCAGCGAAAGCCCATCATCGGCATGCCGATCCCACCGACCTTCAAGTAGGTGTTGGGGCACGAGGCGAGTTCGGCCATCGCTGTGTACCAGAACTCGAGAATCTCGCTTCGCTGGTCCTTGTACGGGCCGGTGCCGAGGATGCAGCCGAGGTGGTCGATCACGATGGGCGTCTCCGGGCACTGTCGGGCCACCTCGACCAACTCATGTAGCTGAGGGTGGTACACCATGGCGTCGTAGGTGAACCCGAGCGAACCAACCGTGCGGACTCCCGCCAGATATTCGGGATCGTCCATTGCGGCAACCTCGCCCCGATGCAGCGGCGGGTGGTCGTCCTGGGCCGTGCTGTAACGAACGCCCCGAAATCGGCCCCGTCCAGCAGCGTCGAGCGCCAGCAAGACCTCTTCGACCGCTTCGCCCAACCCAACGTCGGCGTTGCCCATGATCGCCGCGATCTCCGCCCCGTCCGAGGCCGCGCTCTCTTCGGCGAGCGCGGCGACGAACTCGACCTCGCCGACGGATCGAAGCTGTGCCGGACCCTCTGTGTGATACTCGGCGTGACATTCGAGGAAGACGGTGTGCACTACGTTGTGGCCCGACTCCGTGTCGTCGTGGAAGTCGGCCAACGTGTAAGGCCACCCCGTATGGCCTGCGTCGAGCCACAGATGATGATGCGGGTCACAGATCGGGAGTTCCGGTTCGAGCGGCTCTTCGCTCACCCGAGCGATCCACGCCTTGTGCTCTTCAACCGGACGATCGTTGGCAGCCACCCGGACAATACTGGCCCGCCCAGTTTGCCGTGACCAACTTGCTGCTCCGTCTGCCGAGGAATCGGTTTGACGGCACTCAGCGCTCCTAGTGGCCGAAATTGATTGCTGTGCGTCCTTGCCGCTGACCCAGTGAGTCGTCACGATGAAGGTTCTCGATCAGCGAGCGCTGCAATCGAACGACGTGCGGAGAGCCACAGATGCTAGCCCTGAAGCCAAGCTGCGAGTGCTGCGACATCGACCTTCCACCTGAGTCGCCCGACGCTCGCATGTGCACCTTTGAATGCACCTATTGCGCCACGTGCGCTGACGAGATGAGCGGCATCTGCAAGAACTGCGGAGGCAACCTGGTCGAGCGGCCCATTCGCCCGGTCGAGTACCTGGCCAAAAGCCCAGCGTCGACCGAGCGGGTATTCAACCCCCACAATTGTCCCGTGCACAACCCAGCTCTCGTTGCCTAGAACGGACGGCGGCCGCTGACCGAAGCCGCCATGCTCCACGACGCGTCTTCGCGTCCGAAGTGCAGCTCGGTCCATTGTCTTGAGCCCGAGATGGCGTTCCCGGGTCGCCGGGCAGGGGGTAGGTTTTCAAGGATGGTGCCAAGATCTGGATATACCCGGGCCGAGACGCCGATTAGATCATCGTCATCGCGCCACCACCACGGGGTGAAGATGCCGACCAATCCTCTGGACGCCCGGTCGGCTAGCTGAGGGTCGTTGCCAGCGAGCCAGATGGTGTTGACCGTCGGCCGCCCGCCGCCGTCGAAAACCAGCTGCGCAGCGTCGCGAATACTCTCCGCCAATCGCTCCCGGTCACCGCGACGCATGTCGTCGTTTGACGAGTCGAACTCGATGGCACGAATGGCGTAGGCAAAGTACGGTTCGTCGTCGCTGACGGTGGCGACCGGTAAGTTCAGCTCTGCTCGGTCTGTGGTGGCGAAGAGGCTCGAAGTGGTGGGCCGCGGCACCTGTGAGAGAGGCACCTGGTGGATCTCCACCTCGACCCGGCCGCCCGGGGCTGTTACCGCCGCGATTTGAAACTCGCCTTCATCACCACTCGGTTCGTTGTGGGCATTGATCCGCACCACAAGATTCATCATCACATCAAACATTGGCTGTCCTTCACCTGGTTGGTTGCCAATAGGACTGGGCACGGAGGCAGTAAATACAACCAATTGGCACCGTCCCTCTGTGGCGAGACGCCCACCTGCATTCGGGCTGGTGGAGGTGACACGGGTGACGATCTAAGCTCTGGTCCGGAAAACATGGAAACGGCGGAACATATCGGCGGAGCGCCGCATCGTTGCTCATATGGGCGGAACTGCGAGCCTCGACGAGAAGATGGGTACTAGCTTCAACGCGCTCTACCTGGCGGAGCGGGTCCCGATGGTCCGGCTGGCCACGTTGCTGCTGCAGTCATCGATGCTGGCCGAAGAGGTGGTCCAGGAGGCGTTCGTTGTTGTGAGCGACCGCTGGGACACGCTCGAGCGACCCGGCGGCTACCTGAGAACAACAGTGGTGAACGGCTGCCGAGGCGTGCTGCGTCGCCAAGACGTGGAGCGCCGCCACCTGGTTGCGTCGCAGGCGCAGGCTGAAGCCGATGCGACGGTCACGCTGCCGGCCCACCTCGTTGAGCTGCACGAAGTTCTAGGTCTGCTCAACGAACGGCAACGCACTGTCATCGTGCTGCGCTACTTCGCAGACATGGCCGACCCCGATATCGCCGAGACCATGGGGATGAGCCCCGTGACCGTGCGAACGATTTCCCACCGAGCACTTTCCATACTTCGCGAGGCACTCTCATGACTACAGACAGCAACGACATCGAAGCCAGGCTGCGACAACAGCTTCCTGAACTGGCAGACGCCTACGAAGCGCGTTCCGCTGCAATGCACCCCATTGCGGCGGAGGTCTCAGCCAATCACCTCATGGACGACCAGTTCGAGGTGGACACCTCGACCGACTCCGGCACTGCCGGCGTCGCCCGGCTGCTCATGGCCGGCGCGGCAGCGGTGCTTTGCCTCGTGGTTGCTCTGCAAGTTCTCGGCATCGGGGCCGAGGAGAAGGTGGCAACCGGCCCCGCTGACGGAGCAGCCACGTTCGACGGTGTCGCTTCCGACTCGGACCCGAACCCGGAATCGACAGATGGCGATGAAGCGGCATCGTCAGATGAGTCGAAGGCGGACGCCAGCCGGTCATTGGGTGACGAATCGTCGACATCCACATCGACGAGCATCGACGAGACGGCCGAGCCCGCCAGCGCCTCGGACGAGGTGGAAGAGACGGCCGAGGTGGCCGAGGTCGACGTCGAGGTTGAGGTGGACGGCTGCGTCGGCAATCGGGTGTGGAACGACAGCGACAGCGATGGCATCCAGGACCCGGGAGAACCGGGGATGATCGGACCGACGATCAGCCTCATCGACGAGGCCGGCGCTGTGGTCGATGCGATGACCCTCTTCAACGGCTTCTACTCGCTCTGCGGACCCGTTGGCTCCTACAAGATCGTGGTTGAGATTCCGGCCGGCTACGAAGTGGTGGCCGCGGACCAGGGAACCAGCGACCATAAAGACTCCGATGCGCTCTCGGACGGATCGATCGCCGTGGCGGTGGAAAAGGACAGACGACGTTCGCTGTTCGACATTGGGCTCACCCCATCGAACGGCGCTACAACCCAACCGGACCGTCCATCGACTGAAGGTCCATCGACTGAAAGTACATCGACCCCAACCACTGTCGACACCGCCGGCGGCAGCACCACCCCGACGGATGGCGACGCAACCGCAGACATCCCGACTCCGGTTGCCAACCCAACCAGCAGGCCGCAGAGCCGCGACGAACTGGCGTGGGGATTCTGGGTGGAGACCCGCAACGCCTATCCGGACAACGGCTACGAACCGAAGGTGGACGCTGGGGTCGAGACCATCTTCGACAACTACTCTTTCGCCCACGTCAAAGCGAACTCGCTCCACGCGGTGGGCGGCGACACCACCGACCGGACCTATGTGGTCAATGTGATCCGGGAGGCCGAAAGAACCAACACCGTTCTTGACCTGCAGCTCGGCAGCTCAGCGGAGTACGGCTGGAACTTCAGCACCGGGCGGGGCAACTTCAGCCTTGACCGCTGGCGTGATGCCGTGTCCCGCTTCGCCGGAACCGATCGGCCGAGCTTGGCGAACCCTCGGACAACGATTGACGGCGACCCGGCCGCCGACGCCGCCATCCAGCGAGCCATCGACAACGGCACTATCCGCTATCTGTTTCTCATCGATGAGCCGAACCATCGGCGCTGGTCCCCACAGTGGAACGGCAAGCACGGCTCGGCGGCCACGGGCAGCACGAACTACGTCACAAACCGCATGCTGGATCAGATGGCCGCCCACGCCAAGAGCATCTGGGGCGATCACACGCAAACGATCGTCCGGACCTCTCCGACCAATCTGATCACAGCGTCACGCGGTGGGATCTACCGCTTTGAACACATGACCCACGCGTACCTGACAATCTCCAGCACGAAGTGGCGTGCTGGCGCCAGCAAGGGGCCCGGCAAGGGACTTGAGTGGTTCCTTACCGAGAAGGACAACCACACCGCCGGACTGACCAACTTCTCCGCTTTCAGCGCCACCAACCTCCAGATGTCATTCATGGTCCAGGCCGGATTCAACTCGGTCGGCAATCCATGGACTGGGGAACCGAACTTTTCTGACCGATGGTGGCAAGGTTCGGTCGGCTACCCGTACAGGGGACAGACGAGCTACGTGAAGACGGCTCCTGGCGAGATGGACTACTGGATCAAGTCCATGCTGTCGAAGCGTGACCCGGTCACCGGCGTGCTCGACCCGGCCGGGGTCCGCTGGATCGACGACTTCTCGATCTTCCGAGCAGACCGGCTCCCCACCGATAACGGCCGGTTACCATTCTCCCGCTACCCCCACTACCGCTCGTTCCTCGACCAGCTTGCGATCGACCTGGAGGCAGGCAATCTCGATCCTGTCGTCGGAATCCCCATCGGGTGGCGGGGACAACCAGCGGCCAGCTAGTGCAGGCACACCCGGGTTTGAGAGGGCCCGCAACGTCTGAGACGATGTTCGGGTGACAGATACACCGCTCCTGGTCAACAAGCGCGACGACGGTGTGGCCGTTGTCTCCACCAACGACGATCCGTTGAACCGCATGACGTTGGCCTACATCGACCAACTCGAAGAAGTTGTCGAGGACATCGCCAACGATGATGCGATTCGGGCGTTCGTCATCACCGCCGAAGGGACGACCAACTTCTCCGTCGGGATGAACCTCAAAGAGCTTGGCTCCGGCATGGAGGAACGAGGTGGCATCGACGCGTTCTTCGATCAACGCCTCCGACTGATTTCACGCATCGAGACGATGGGCAAACCCTCGGTGGCGACCCTCTTTGGCTACTGCCTCGGTGGCGGGCTGGAACTGCCGCTCGGCTGCACGTTCCGACTGGCTGCCAGCGAAGGTGCGCAGGTCGGTCTGCCGGAAATGGACCTCGGCGCAACCCCGGCCTGGGGAGGCAGCGCCCGTCTGGCAAAGTGCGTGGGCCGCAACCAAGCGATTGACATGATCCTTCGGGCCAAGAAGATCTCCGGTCCCGAAGCGCTGGCCATCGGGCTTGTCAACGAAGTCTGGCCCATAGAGGAGTTGAAAGATCGAGCAATTGCCCTCGCCGCCGAACTTGCCGCCCAACCTCGGTTGGCCGTGAAGGGCATGCTCGATGCCCTGCATGACAGCGAAGACAAGACGCTTGACGAGCTGCTCGCAGCGGAGCGGGCTGCGGTGAAAGCCACCAACGGCACCGCCGATGCCCGAGAAGGAATGATGGCGTTCCTCGAAAAGCGCAGACCGGTGTTCAACCAGGCACCGACCCCCGACTGAGCGTTTGCCACAGCTGGTTTCCCGATTCGCGGAGCTGGTGCCACACTTGCGGATAAATGCAGCTGAGCGCGTCCGGTAGGACGCTGCGATCGGAGGACCATGTACCCAGGAAGTTATGCGATCGACCACCCGGACCGGGCCGCGTTTGTTATGGCGTCGACCGGGGAAGCGGTGACGTACGCCGAGTTTGAGGCACGCTCCAACCAGCTGGCCCACCTGCTTCGTTCCCACGGTCTCGCAGCGGGCGATCACTACTCCATATTTATGGAGAACAACGACCGTTACCTCGAAGCATGCGCAGCGGGGGAGCGGACCGGGCTCTACTACACCTGCGTGAACTCGTACCTGAAAGCAGACGAGCTCGCCTACATCCTCGACCACAGCCAGTCGCAGGTGTTGATCACCTCAGCGGCACGGCTGGAGGTTGCCACTGCGGCCCTCGCCGACTGTTCTCGGGTGAAGGCGGTACTGGTGGTCGGCGGCCTACCCGCCGGTAGCTCAGGATCGGCAGACACCGCAGTAGCCGCAGATACGGCGGTAGTGATGCTCGACTATGCAACGGCCATCGCCGACATGGCGACCGCGCCGGTCGACGATGAAGTGCTCGGCACCCCGATGCTGTACTCCTCGGGAACGACTGGTCGGCCAAAGGGCATCGTTCGCCCACTGCCCGTACAGCCCCCTGGTGAGATGTTGCCGCTGTTCACCTTCCTGGACCAGCTGTGGAACTACCGCGAGGACATGATCTACCTGTCACCTGCGCCGCTCTACCATTCGGCACCCCAAGCCGCGGTTGGCCTGACCATCAGGCGGGGCGGCACGGTGATCATCATGGAACGGTTCGATCCCGTGGACTACCTGCGCCTCATCGAGGAATATCAGGTGTCGCACAGCCAGCTCGTACCCACCATGTTCTCCCGCATGCTGAAGCTGCCCGCCGAGGAGCGGGAACGCTTTGATTTGTCATCGCTGGAGATCGCCATCCACGCCGCCGCCCCGTGCCCGGCCCAGGTCAAAGAGGACATGATCAACTGGTGGGGCCCGATCATCCACGAGTACTACGGCGCCACCGAAGGTCTCGGGTTCACCGCATGCGATTCGCACGAGTGGCTCGCCCACAAAGGATCGGTCGGCAAGGTGATCCTCGGTGATCTACACATCCTCGACGACGACATGAACCCGCTGCCACTCGGCGTGCCGGGCACCATCTGGTTCAAGACCGCCACCCCATTCGAATACTTCAACGACGAGGAGAAGACCACCGAGTCCCGCTCCGCTGACGGTGAGATGACAACGGTCGGCGACGTTGGCTATGTCGATGAAGACAACTTCCTCTACCTGACCGACCGCAAGACCTTCATGATCATCTCCGGTGGCGTCAACATCTACCCGCAGGAGACCGAGAACATCTTGATCACCCACCCCAAGGTGGCCGATGCGGCGGTGATTGGGGTGCCGAACCCGGACCTTGGTGAAGAGGTCAAAGCCGTGGTGCAGCCGATGCCCGGCGTCGACGGCGATGAGGAGCTGACCGCCGAGCTGATGCGGTTCTGTGAGGAAAACCTGTCGCGCCAAAAGGTGCCACGGTCCATCGACTACGAGGCCGAACTGCCGCGGCTGCCAACAGGCAAGCTCTACAAGCGAGAGCTTCGGGACCGCTACTGGGGAGATGGCAAGAGCCGGATCGTCTAGGCGCCGGCCACCACCGTTGCCTGCACGTTCTCGTTGCGCTGTCCGAGCGCCTCTTCGAAACGCCCGATCAGTCGCGCCATGCGAGCCACGCTTTCGGGCGCGCCGTTGGACGGATCCAGCAACGTTGACAGCAGCCCGAGCCGGTCCGCTGTCTCCACCACCGATGCCAGTAGGCGACTCGTTGCGTGACGTTTTACCTGGTCACCGATAGTG
>CAZSTV010000024.1:0-20901 GCA_964609665.1 uncultured Acidimicrobiaceae bacterium | reverse complement strand
CGGCCGACAATTCGGTCGGCCAGCGGAGGTCCTCGCTCAGTTGCTCAAGCCTGGCGGTGAGCCACTCAGGGTCGGCGTCGGTCAACAGAACTCGACAGGTGCGATGTAGCTGAGTGAGGTTGGTCGACAACCCGACGAGAGCCGCACCACTGTGCAGCGGCACGCTGATCTGTTGCAGGGAGCGAATCGTATCGTCGAGTTCGGTGAGGCTGGCCTGTGACCGTCGCGCCTCGTCGGCGTTCACGATGTTGGCAAGACGGGCGCTGTCACGCTCGTTGAGCCGCATGGTCTGCAGCACCGTTCCCAACGCCGAACGGCGAAGCGGGGCAAGGGTGCTGAGTCGATCGACGGTCGTCGCCGCCACAGTGCGGTCACCCCCGGGGGCCTGTACGCACAACTGCATGAGGTGAATCTGCGCTTCGATCCGAGGTTGGGACATGGAGATGTGGTAGTGGCTCGACAGCATCGAGACAAGCGAAAGTGAGGCCCGGGTGTCGCCTACCAGTTGGGCGACCGCCAGGGCGAGCAACGTTGCGGAGGTGCTGGCGTCCGAGGCAGCGTGTCGGCGATGGATCGACGAAAGCAGCTCTTCGCTGAAACGGAACTGGTCACCGGCCGCGAGCGCGGACAGCCCAACGAGCCACGGCATGTGCTCATGCAGCGAGGGATCGCTCCACACACCGGCCTTTGATTCGTCGAGGCCGGTGTCGACATACCAGCGCAGCGCCTCATCTCCGCGCTCGGCCACCCGCTCGAACTCATACTGCGCGAAGTCGAGGCTGAGTGATGACGCATCGAACTCGCCGGGGGCGATCTTGATCCGGTCGGCGACACCCCGGGCGTGGCCGATATCGCCATAGGTCAGACTCTGTTGAACGCTGACCTTCCGGGCCTTGGACAGGTGCTCACCGGTCAGCGACTCTGTTTCGGCGACGCTGAGTGTCTCAAAGGCCTCTGCCTGGCTTCGCAACAGGGCCCGTGCCGGCGTTGGCCAGTCCTGGATGTCAGCGCCAATCGCTGCGAGCAGAAGTGGCGCCGGAGTGACCCACTGTTCCTGCAGCTGCGACTGATCCAGCAGAAATCCTCGGTGATAGTCGGCCTCAGTGCCACTCTCCGGGGTGCTGCTTCCCGCCCCGGTCGTATAGAACGTGACGGCGTTGCGATGGATGGCGTCGGTCAACTGGGAATCGAGTGACAGAATTCTCGGCAGCGTCATTCGCCGGATGTCTCGGCGGTGGCGGACCTCACCGTCAATGCCGGGGCGGATCAGCCACCCGTGGCCGGCCAGTCGCTCCAGCAGCATGTCAGCCTGTTGATCGTCAACCTCGTCGAGCCCACAGGGTTTGGCCAGGACATCTCGAATGAGATCACGGTCCACCGTGCGCAGCAGCAGACCGAAGCTTGCTATTGCACGGAGGTCGTCGCTGAGGCGGTTCAGAATGCGATTGGTCAGGAAGCTCACGGCCTTGGGCCCTCGAGGGCCGGGTTCGTCGGAGTCTCCGCCTGCGGCGCGCTCGGCCTCGGCTTCCAGGAGCAGTTGGTCAACTTCCGTTGTGTGATTCTCGGCCCGGAACCGGTTGAACATTCGCAGTACTAACGGGTTACCGCCGAACACTGCAACCGCCCGTGCCGATTGGCTCGGGCCGGTGCCAAGGCTCATCAAAAGGTCGATGCTGTCCTCCACCGCCAGATCTTCGAGCCGCTGTTCGTGCCAGATGGCGAGTCGGGCGCTGGCGATGGCAGACCTGGGAACTTCTCGACCGGCGATGATCGGGCGCAGGTTGCTGAGGCCGACGACGTCGCGAAGTTGCTGCAGCCATTCCAGGACGGCCTTGGCGGCCGAGGGACCGCGAAGCACGACCTCGTCGAACGTGTCGAGGACGATGACGAGCGGTCGATTTCGGTGCTCCCAATCGCTGAGCCGCTGCTTCAACTCAGCGAGCATCGAGTTGCTGACAGGGGCACCCGCCTCGTAGCTGGACTTTACCGACCCATCGAACCTGGCTCGGAGCTGCGCCATGCTCTCGCCGAGATCATTGTCGAAGAGGCCGATCTGATGGGTGAGCTCCGCCGTCAACGTTTGTCCGAAGCCGTTGGCCAGCGCTGTCCTGTCGAAGTCGAGGTGGATCACCGGAGGCCAGTGAGGCCGCCGCCGTTGGTTGTGGACGAAGGTGGAAACCAGCGCCGATTTGCCGACCCCGTCGACCCCGTCGATGGTCAGGACCTCCAGTGGGTTCTGGGAGATGTCTTCACGAAGAAACTGCAAGAGCAGGTCGTACTCCTGGTTCCGCCCGACAAGGGTCTCGGGTCGAACGGTGGCAAGCACCTGGTCCGCCTCGGTTCGCTCCATCGACCGCATGACGGTGCGGCCCGCCTGTTCAAGTTGTTCCTGATTGCCAACTCCGCTGTCGACCGCCAGGCGGGTGGCCAGCAGGAGGGCGGGGTCCCGGCTCCCCGCTTCGGCCCGTTTCTGTAGATCGTCTCCCAACATTGCGGGGATGAGGTATCGGCCAAGGCTGTCCTTGTCGTGTAGGTCGCCGTAGATGTCCTCAAGCAACTGTTTCCTGGTCGCCGTCTCGGCCAGCGCTTTGAGCGCGTCACGGCGGGCGTCGGGTTCGAATGTCCAAAACCATGCCCCGTCGACCTCAACCTCGCCGCAGTACTCCGCAATCTCGTTCATGGCCTCGGTGTGCTTATCGCCGCTCGCCACCTGAAGCCCGAACGTGAGCGGATCGAAGTAGCCGACCGTGGCCGCTGCCATCGTCAAACGCCCTGTAGCCGTCTGGGCGTTCATGCCCGCTCCAACTCCCTGAAAACCTCATCGACCTTTTCTTGGACGTACTGGGAGAGCGGCTCGATCTGCTCGCCGCCAGAGACGTAGACGAGTTGGGCAAGACGCCTGATCTCATCCGGGTGAACACTCAGGTTGGCCCTGTTGAAGCGATACCCGACATATCGCTCAACGTCCTGCCGGCCCGGATCGTCCAGGCGCTCGCTCGCAAAGTGATGCCCGCCTACGACCGGAGGCTTTCCCTGGTAACCCAGGAGCACGATCCGCAAGTTCGGCATGAGGCTGACGTTCTCCAGCAGCGACTCGATGAACACGTCTATGCGTGAACCGCGAAAACGATCGGCGTCGATGTTGTCGATGACCACCCACAACAAGCTGTCCGCTCTTGGGTGGGCGTTGATCTTCTCTTTGAATGCCGGAAACAGCACCTCCTGCACCCAGGTCGCTGCACCGCTGTCAGCGGTCGTCGCCGACGGCGGTTCCGGGAGCCCATCGCTGTGCGCCCCGACGCTCTCAAGCAGCCGCTTTGCGACGGCAACCGGGTCGAGCGCACTCAGCGCACGCTGCTCAGCGTCGGAACTGTCGCCGATGCTGTCGTCGATGAAGAGATGGTGATCGGCGTCGATCATGGCGATGACATGGTCGGTCTCGGGTAGCCGAGCCTCCATGATTCTGTGGGTGAAGGTCTTACCGGCGCGCCTGCCCCTCGCAGATACCGCCATCACCAAGAACTCGCCCTTTCGGCACTTGGTCAGCGTTTCCTGGCAGCTGCGTCGTCCAATGATGGGACCGGTGTTGCGGAGCAGGCGGTGCAGCTGAGCCTTGTCGGAGTCCAGCTCTTCAAGCTTCTCAATCCCGATGGTGCTCGTAACGTGATCTGCAATCGCCTTGCCGCTGATTCCGGTGTTCGAGCGGGTGTCGGAGTCGAGCACCTCACCCTGATGAATTCCGACAAACCGGAACTGGTGATCGACGATGAGTCCACCGGACGATCCAGAACCGGTGTTGTTGGTGTAGAGCAGCCGTTGTTCGTCGCTATCTGGGCGCCAACCGGTGAAGGTTCCCGTTCCCCGCTGCTGGTCCATGGCGCTCGGGTGCTGCAGGATGTGCAGCGAGGGAAAGCTGTCGGTCCGAGGTATTACCGCGGCCCCAAGTTCCACCCAGCTCCGCTCGTGACCAGGGGCGTCCTGCAGGCTGACGATCGCATAGTCGAGGTGGTCCTTCATCGAGGTGTCCTCTGGCAACACCTCCGCGTTGTTGATGTTCGCCAACTCACCGGGCAGGCACGGCGACGATGCGATCAGCCAATCATCGCCAACCGCGTGATGGACCGAGGTCGGGCCCTGGCCGGAGAACTTGTCGAACTCAACAGACAGCGATGCACCGGAACCGGCGGCTGGCTTCCCGTTCGGGTCGAGCAGCGGCTCGATGACGTGCCACGAGGTCATCACGACATCGGGACCGACCAAGAACCCCGTACCGGTCCCGTTTCCGCGAGGGCCCTCCACATTGACCAAGCACACCTGGCGGAGGCAGCGCAGCAGCCCGTTTGTGATATCGCCCACGTCATCAAAACCAAGCTTCGGGTTGATCAGACTCTGCAGCTTGGTCTGGGCCCGGATCGAGACGTTGTCCGGCTGGCTAACCAGCAGCGCCAGGGCCAGAGCCGGGAGCCAACCCTTGTCCTCCGCGACCTGGAAGGCCACCTCTGTCAGGTCCTGGTTCGGTTGCAAGTCCCGACCGAGGAGTAAGAAGTTGGGCGACTCGGGATGGGCGTCCAGTCTCGTCTTTTCGTAGATGCGTTTGAGGGTCGGCCGATCGACGTTCAACAGTTTGGCAAGGTCGGATGCTTGGCTCATGGGTTCGCTCCTCCAAACAGGACCGCCCGAACCGCGTCCGGTAACGCTGCGGCATCGGCGTTGAGGGCCGCAAAGTCATGGGCGAAGTTGGCGCGGAGCCAGTCGCCCGCGAAGTGGAGCCCGGACACGGTGAAGGCCCGGTCAAAGGTGAAGATGCACGATCCGGAGTTGCCGCCAAGCGAGGTGGCGTCGTGGGAGAAAACCCAGTTGCGGGGGCTGTTGGTAACCTCCGCCACGTCCTCCAGGACCGTTCCCGGGCTCAGGTACTGCACGCTGTAGGTCAAGCCGAACAGCTCGTTGAGTCGGTTGACCACATCCATCCGGAGCTTGCCCTCTTCGTTCTCGGGGAGATCGGTCGGGGCCGCCGGGTAGCCGAGCACGAGGAGTTTGTCCGCTGCCTCGGTTTTCTTCGCATCGGTAGAGATGTTCAGCGCCGGGGGGAGTGGTGAGCCAGCGGTGTTGGTCTCCTCGACTTCCAGCAGGGCGAGGTCGAGTTTGGAGAAGCTGATCGGGCTACCGAGGATCCGGTCCGGGCCGGCAAAGATGATGTCTTTGATGCGGAACTGTCGGTCAGGGTCGACTGCCAGAGGGTCAAAGTTGATGGTGGCATCGCCGTCCAGCACCCACCGGTCGGGGTTCTGGTGACCGGGGACAGCCGAGGCCATCGTCTCAACGACGTGGCGGTTGGTGAGCACATGGGCCGGACCAACAACGAAGCCAGTGCCGGAGTGGACACCGTTGACGTCGATCCGGCCGACCGATGCTCGGGCCGTCTCAAGGGCGGGTGCAAGTATGGCAACCTGTTCCTGCCAAGCGCCAAGCTGCGGGTCGTTCAGGTCTATGTGGTCGTTCAGGAGCGGGATCACCGGCCGTCCCTCCAACTTCACGAGGGCTTCAACGCTGGTGCGGCCGCCGATGTCGTCCGGGGCAATCTCTTTGCCGTCTCGCATGTCCTGCATGACCCGGACGGCGTCGTCCAACACGGCCCGTCGTCCCGCATCCAGGCCGGCGCCCGGGGCGATGCGGGCGGCCGCATCGAACCGGCTCTTCAACGCCTTGACCTTGGCCTCGATCTGGTTGTCATCGAATGATGCTCTGGCCTGCGCAGTTGACATTTTCAGCGCCGATTCGAGGCCGCCACTGTCGCTGGTGGCGACCAGCGGTAGCGCATCGGGTCGTCGGCCCGATGTTGGCCCGGTGGGCTGGCGGACCCCGGTGGAGCGCTGACCAAGCCGACGTAACTCCTCTGAGCCAGCGTTGTCGAGCGCGTTGCGTAGCTCGGCGGTGACGCGCTGACTGCTGGTTTCCACACCCGGTCCGGCACCTCGGCGAAGGTCCTCGGTCACCGTCGAAGCCACCTCCAAGTTGAACCGTCGCCAGTCGATCGATGCATCGTCAGCGTCGATGTCGGTGCCAAGCCGTTCGTTCACCGACTCAGGTACGAGGGTGCCGGCGGTACGTTGCTCGCTCCGTGAACCGTCGAGCGGGGCCTGCAGGAGCGCTTCTGCGTCGACGATGCCGGTACCGAGCTCATCGGTGTCCCAGCCGTTCGGGGTGTGGGTGGTTTCTCGAAGGAGGCGCCGGAAAAGCTCCTGGACTGAAAGGCCCTGCCTGGCGGCCTCGTCGATGACGTGCTGTATGCCGTGGTGACCCAACCACAGTGCCGCTACACCGGCGGTCAGCGCGACGGCAAACGAGGTTCCCTGACCGCCCGCGATTTCCGGGGCGCCGGTCTGCCCGTCAAACTGCGCTCGCCACACCAACTCGGCGGGAGCGGTGACGTCCACAGCGTCGCCGCGACAGGTTCCACGCCAGGGCTCCAGTCGCTCGTTGCAACCGGCGACGGCGATCACGTCATCAAACCGGGCAGGCCAGACGACGGTCTTTACACAGTTGCCGGCAGCCGCAAGCACGATCATGTCGTTGCGGACCGCTCGCTTCACCGCCCGGTAGAGGCCCCAGGACGGCAACCCACCGAGGCTCATGGTGACAATGTGGCAGCCGCTGGACCTGGCGTGATCGATGGCTCTTGCCACCGGCGACGCGTTGAAGACCGCTACCCGTTCGATGCAGCGGATGGGCACGACCGTGGCTGCAGGCGCCGAACCGCTCAGCGGATTGGTATCGCGACTGATGACCACGCTGGCAGTGCCGGTGCCATGTCCTGCGTTTCCGTTGGTTCGGGGGTCGGTGGGATCGCTGTCCCCGTCGACGATGTCAATGCCCCTGGCCAGATCAAGTGAACCAGCCTCTAGCTCATCGTGCGTGGCGACGCCGGTGTCCGGCTGGCCGATCAGAATGCCCGCGCCGCGCGTGGTCGCAATGTCCCACGCCCTGTCCGCCTTGATGGTCTTGAGCGCCCAACGGTGGTCTGCCGGTGCCGGTGTGTTCTGCAAAAAACAGAGACCGGCGATAGCGCCGCCCACCGCACCCTCGCCGTCCGGTCCCGTTTCGATGTGGTCTTCGGTGAAGAGGTCGGTGCCGAGATCCGGCTCCACCGACCGCAGGCCGAGCTCGTCGGCCAGGGCATAGCTGATCGAGAAGAGCCCCGGCCTGCTCGTCGTTCGCTCCAGCCCCGGGATCTGCATGATGACGAACACGCCGTCATCGTCATCGTCGTCAAGGACCGGTTCGTCGAACAGGAACTCCAATTCGAAGCTCTCGGTCCCGAGCAGCTCCGCGATTCGGTCCCGCTCTTCATTGAGATCGGGCAGCTCGCCGTACTCCAAGACGAAGCGAAGGGTCTGCGGTGGCAACGCCCCGCTCGAGTCTGCCTCGGCAACCCCGTCGGTTAGATTCTGCAGCAGTTGCAATCCATTGGGCATGGATCCCCCTCAGTTCGCTTAACAGATAAGACGAACTTGGGGGTCTGCTGATACACGAAAAATCCGGGACTGCGCCATTCGTAACAGTGCCCGCAACGCCGACAATTAGGGGGCTGGTGGGTCACCTTTGTCTCTGGATCCGCCGTGGTCACCGTCATCTCGTTTCACCGGGCGAGACGGCGTCGACAGGGGGCGAGACCAGTTGGGGGAATCCTCAGGACCGATTGGCCCCGACTCTGAGAGGTATCGACGTGCCCCATCGTCGGCCTGGCCATCGGCCGGAACTTCGGGGCGGCCGAAGAACACCCAGGCGACGGCGCCAAGGATTGGGACCAACAGGACGATGAACAGCCACGTGCCCTTCGACATGCCTCTGATCCGAAGCGAATCAGTGAGGATGACATCAACGATTGCCCAGAGCCAAAACAGGAAAAGAAAGCCGCCCAGCAGGCCTGGAATCAGCAGGAATCGAGCCATGCGCCATCTTAGGACACAACGTCATCGCCGTGGCGTAGCTCCCGGCGCGCGCCGGATTCTCCGGTTGTCGGCGCGTCCGGGTTTCTGGGCCAGCTCTAGGCGTCGATGACCGCTGTGGCGGTCCCGGTCAACACCGCAACGCCATCTTGATTGACCGTGGTGATGGTCAAGTCCACCAGGTGTTGCCCGTCATCTTCTCGGACCGCCGCAACTTCGGCCGTCCCGGTCAACGTGTCACCGGGCCAGACCTGGTTGACGAAGCGAACGCCGTAGTTTGTCAGGCGGGCATCGCCGACGAAGTTTGTCACCAAGACCCCGGTCATGCCCATCGTGAGCATTCCGTGGGCAAAGACGGTGGGATAACCGGCCACTTCGGTGACGAACTTCTCGTCGGTGTGGACCGGGTTGTAGTCGCCGGAGGCCCCGGCGTACTGGACCAGCTGGGTCCGTTTCAGATCCTCGACCAGCACCTCGGTGTGGGTGTCGCCGACGGTGATTGCTGCTGCGCTGAGTGCCATGGTGCTCCCCTTAGTTCTCGACGGCTTTTTCGGTGGTGACGCCGACGCTGCGGGCGGTGATCACCAGTTCGCCGGTTTGATCCCGATACTCGGTCACGGTCTCGGAGAACTTCAGCGTCCCCGCCCGCTTTGACTGCTTCTCCCAGGTCTCGCCTGGCTTCACCGTG
Organism: uncultured Acidimicrobiaceae bacterium; assembly: GCA_964609665.1. Classification (GTDB taxonomy): domain Bacteria; phylum Actinomycetota; class Acidimicrobiia; order Acidimicrobiales; family SZUA-35; genus JAHELU01. The sequence continues at coordinate 12,264 of CAZSTV010000024.1, read as the reverse complement.
GTGCTCAATACGTCCCCTGGGCGCATTGGTCGGTGGTACTCGAAGTGCTGCTCGGCGTGGAGCCCTCGTGCCCCCATCCCAACGGGAGCATCTCCACCGGCTCCGCCTTTGTCGTCAGGCTTGATGCCGGTGGCATCCTTTCCGGACCCCATCCACGGTTCGCCGATCTTTGGTCGCAACCGATAGTCCGGGTCGAACTGTGCGCTCGCCTGGGCGAACGTCGGCGGGGCGATGATGCCCTCCGCCTCGGTGGTCGCCGCATAGGACTCGTCGTAGTACACCGGGTTCGGGTCTCCGACCGCCCGGGCGAACATCATGATGTGACTTGCTTCGACCGCAAATTTCTCAACAGCCATTGGGCCCCCTTTGTTGCTGTGGTCAATCCCCGTTCTACAGCACATCAGCGGGCCGACTCCACTCGATGGGTCGCCGACGGCGTGTTGCCAGAGCCGTGCCGGCGTCGAGTTCAAGGTTCTAGCCGCTTTTACCGAGGTTCCTTTGGAGACGCGGCCTGACTCACGGGCCCAAGGGAGATGTGATGAAAAAGCGCATTGGTGCAGTGCTGGCGGGATCGGCCTTGGTGCTTAGTGCCTGTGGGTCTGGCGGACCGAACGAGACGCTGGCATCGACCAGCCTCGATGACTCGGTCGAGTCGGGAGCCGCTGTTCCGGCCGACGTTGCAAACGTTGCCCCGGTCTCCGGTGATCTGCGCTCAGTGCTGTTGAAAGAGGCGCTGGACCCGGCCAACGAGCTCGCGTCCGCCCGGTTTGAGGGGCATTTCACGATGGTCGGCAGCGCAGAATCCGAGCTGCCCGGAGAGATGACCCTCAGCTTTGCCGGTGCCTATGACCTTGCGAACGACTCCAGCGAGCTGTCCATCGACATGAGCGGACTGCTCGATGCGATGGCCGCCAGCGAAGGCAGCGGCAGTGCCGATATGGCGTTCATGGCCGGGTTCTTTACCGAGCCGCTCCAGACCATCACCATCGGTGACCAGTCCTGGATGAAGTGGGGCCTCTTCTCTATGTTCACCGGCGGTGGCGATACCTGGCTCGAAGGTGAAGCGAGCGAGCTTGGCGAATCGGTCGACATCTCCGGCCTCGGTGGCGGCGGATCACCCATGGAAATGCTCGAGGTCTTTGCCGACGCCGATGTGGTCGTCGAAGAGATTGGGACCGAGGACATACGTGGAGTGGAGACCACCCACTATCGGGCGCTGGTCAACCCGCAAACGCTCATGGCGTCGATGTCCGAAGGTGATGTCGATGACTTCACGTCAGACTTTGGGGCCGTCCCAGCCGAAGAGTTCCCACTGGACTTCTGGCTCGGACCGAACGAGCTCATTCACCGCTACGTGATTGATCTCTCCGGACCGGGCATCATCGGCGAAGATGACGCAGACATTGAGAGCGCCACCTTCACCTTCGAGATGTGGGACCACGGAGCGGATCTGAACATCGTGCCTCCTCCCGCCGACCAGGTGCTCTCCGAAGACGAGCTGAACTTCGGGTTCGAGGTCACCGGCGAGGCATAACGCCACGCTCACTCCGTCGGCGGGACAATTCTGCCGTCAACGATCTCTGCGAAGACCTGATCGGCTCGGCCCCTGACCTCGGGTGACAGCGGCACGGCGTCGTTGTATTCAATGACGAGGCCACCGTTTGCCAAGTCTGCGGTGTAGGTGGTGCCCTGCAGCGTGCCGGCTCGGATGTCTTCGATGATCGGGCGGAGTGCAACTTCCCAGCGATAGACCTGCGAGGCCACCACCGAGCCGGGGGCAAGCGAGGCCTGGTTCGACTGTGTGCCAAACCACAGTGCCCCCGCCTGTTCGGCCGCGGCGACCGCACCGACCACCATCTGAGCTGACCCGGTGAGCACGTCGGCGCCGACCGCAATGTGGGATTGTGCAGTCTCGGTTGCAAGACCGATGTCGGAGAACGAGCCGGTGTATGACACGAGCACCCCGCCCCCCGGTTTCTGAGCTTTTGCTCCGGCCTCGAATCCATTGACGTACAGTGCAGCATCGCCAACCTCGATTGGGCCGACCACGCCGACAACATCGTTGGCACTCATCATTGCGGCCACGACGCCGAGCAGGTACCCGCCCTGCTGGGCGGCTGCATCATAGGCGTAGACATTCGGCAGGCCGAAGGTGTCACTTGCCGTTCCCCAGGCGAATGCGGTTTCCGGAAACTGGGGTGCAATGTCGATCAGTGATGCGCCGAACTGGGAGCCGTGGGCGATGACAAGGTCAAAGTCCTGTTCCGCGTAGCTTCGCACCGCAGCGGCGGCCTCCTCTGGGACAAAGGTGTTGTCGGTGACCGACACCTCGATCGGTGTTTCGGTGGACAGCAGCGAAACGGCATCGACCATGCTCTGGGTGAATGCGAGGTCATTGCTGGCGCTCGGGGCAACGATCCCCACCCGCAATGTCGCCTGATCAGCGACGGGCTCAGCGGCACCGTTCACGACAAACTCGACCCGCCGCTCCAATCCGGCCAGCCCGGCCGACCCAGTGGCGGCATCTTCGCCTCGGGCCTGCACTTCGAATGCCTCGGCCGGTAGGCCCTGGCCGACGAGATAGTCGCGGACACTCTCGGCTCTGGCCAGCGAGAGACCCTCGTTTGAGGAGTTGTCTCCGAGCTCATCGGTGAACCCGGCGATGGTGAGGCTGAACCCCGGGTAGGCCGACAGGGCCAACACCACGTTGTTGAGGATGCGCTGATGAAGTTCGGAGATGGAGGCCTGTCCGCTGGAGAAGATCAGCGGTGTTCCGGCCAAGATCCGGTTCAACTCGGACTGCAGCGCTGCTGGCCTGCCTGCGCCGTCGGTCGGAGCGGGGGCCTGATCTTCAGCCGCCATGGCGATCAGGGCAGAGGTGTCGACGGGAAAGCCTTCGGCGACCGCTGTTGCGGCGCTGGCAGCGGCGTCGTAGTCGGCCTGGGTGGGAACGGGGCCACCGACGTGGATGACACCGTCTCGATGATCCACCACGACGCTTGACAGTCCGAGTCCCGCCAGGACGACCCTGACGTTCTCCAAGACGGCGCTCACGTTCGTGCCTGACACCTGGGGGAGGAGAGACGTCGGCGATGCCGGTTCGACCGCTTCGACCGCAGTTTCGGCGGGTTGGTCGTTGCCGCCGAACCACAGCAGTCCGGCCATCAGCGCCAACGAGACGCCGACAACGGCAAGCACCATGCCAGAGGGCTTGATTGTCTGATACTGATCCATCAACGAGTTCCCGGCCGAGTCCTTTGCTGCCTCTGCAGCCTGGGGCTTCCTCACCGACTGTGGCCGGGCCAGTTGTGGCGGGAGGTCCTGATCGCTCTGAGGGTGTTGCTGGTTCTGCGGGATGAACTCGCCGCCCTGTTGCACCTCGTCGAACGGGTCCGCCTCGTAGATGGTGACCTCATGTTGAGCTTGATGTTGAGCTTGATGTTGAGCTTGATGTTGAACTTGGTGTTGGGACTCGTCCTGTTGGGGCTCATGGAGCTGAGCGTCGTGCGGCTCGAACGACTGGTCGTGGGGCGTGTGGTCGTCCCCGGCAGCCTCCACGTGGGGGTCCGGCTCAAAGGAGTCCGGCTCGTAGGAGTCCGTGCTGAACGAGTCGCCGTGATTTACCGGCGGGTGCTCCTCCGCATTCGTCGACTCGTACACCGGGTCGTGGTCCGGATCGTGAAACTCGTGCTGGTACTGCTCGGGCTGTTCGGATCCAGGCTGTTCGAACACAGGGTCCTCGAACACAGGGTCCTCGAACACAGGCTCTTCAAATTGGGGACTGTCTTCGAACTGGGGCTCTTGTTCGAACTGGGGCTGGTGCTGCTCCTCGATACCCCGCTGCTCCTCAGCGTGGTGCCCGTGCTCGGCCGCTTCCAGCGGCTCGAAGATCGGTTCGTCGTCGTGGGCGACAGGAGCGCTGTGAGACGAAAACGCTGGGTGAATCTCTTCCGGGGGTGGTGGCGGGACAAAGGTCGTGGTCACGGCCGTGAAGTGCCGGTCGGCATCGTCGAGGTCTATCGGGTCGTCGCTGACCGGCGGTTCGCTGAACTCGGGCTGATGCTGTGCCGCCTCGACCGGAGGGCTGGTCAGGTCGGCGATCTGCTCGCTTACCCGTCGGAGTTCGTTGGCGAGGTCGGCCCGCATCGCTGCGTCGCTCGTTCCCTGTAGTGCGCGAACCAGGTGGTCATGCCTGGCGATCAGGCCGGGGAACTCGTCCCGAACTCGATCATCGTCGAAATACCCTGCTTGGTCGTTGTCATCGGTCAACGTACGGCTCCTTCGCATGCCCGCTCGGCCACCGCCCGAGGCCCCGTGACCTCGGCAACGCAAGTACTCATATACGTGACGAATCGACGAAGAGCTGACCTATGGCGGCGGTGGGTCAGCGGCCGGGTTCATCCAGGACGCTTCTAAATTCCCACTCTGAAAAAGAGTGAAAAGGCTATAAAAGGTTCCGCCGGATTGATTCGCCTTCTAGCACCTAGCCCGCAGCTGGCCAATCCATCGCCGTGAAACCAATTGGTACCCTAGCGATGCGTTCGCCGCCTGTAAAGGCTCATTTCGAAGGTTCTGATTGATTCAAACCTGCAATTCGGGGAGCTGACAACTTTGTGTATCGCTCTGGAAACCCGACTGCCATTGATGCAATAACCTTGTCGAACCAGGGTGGTATTTGTGCGTAATTTGGTTACTTTCTCTGACCGGCCCCGAGTGGTGGCCCGCTATGGGTCACCACTCGGGGTGCGGCCGCTAACCAACTAGCTGTTGATGACGGAGATCCTGTCTTGCGGTCCGGGGGCCACAGGTGAGTTCGCTCCGAAGTAGGTGACCAGCGCGTCCAGGTCTACCTCGCCGCCGAGGCGGTCCGTGCCATCCACCAACACGCCGAACTCGTCGCCGCCGTCAGCGAGGAAGCTGTTGACGGTGACGCGGTATTCGCCGGCCGGATCCACGGTCACGCCGTCGATCTGGATGGTTGCGGGATCAACTCGGGACCCGTCCGCAGCTGCGGCGTCCCAGGTGTAGGAGAAGCCTTCAGAGACCTGGAGGATCCTCGGACCACCTGGCTGGCCGACCCACTGCTGTTCGAGCAGGGTGTCGATCTGCGCACCGGTCAGGGTCATGGTCACCAGGCTGTTGCCGAACGGCTGGACGCCGAACGCCTCGCCAAAGGTGAACTCGCCGGGACCTTCGGTGCCGGTCGGGTCGAACAGAATGTCTGCCCGGATACCGCCAGGGTTCATGAACGCCACGTCGGCGTCGCCAAACCCAGGGGCCGAGGTCGATGCCAGTTGGGCATCGGCGATGATGTCACCCAGTGCGGACTCGCCCGCTGGTGTCTCATCCTCGGTGATATCGGTGGTGGTCGTACCGATGACAGCCTCGGCCAGCGGAGCGACAAGCTCGGTGTACCGGTCGATCAGGTCGGTGACCTCTTTGACAGGCGTCACGCCAGCCTGGGCGTTTGGCAGGTTGTTGATCGACTCGATCGTCATGTCCTTGGTCGTGCGGTCCAGGGAGACGTCGATGTCGGTGAACAGGCGGCCACGGTTGTCGGCCATGGTGACCCACTTGCCGTCGAGTTCACAGATGAACTCGTCGTTGGTGTGGCCGGCGATGACAAGGTCGACCGCATCATCGAGCTGCGGGACGATCTCGGCGATGGGGCCCTCGAGCCCGCTGCCGCAGTCGTTCTGTCCACCATCGGAGAAGCCGCCCTCGTGCAACAGTACGACGATGGCTTCAATGCCACGGCTCTGCAGGCGAGGGACTGCGTTGTTGACAACCCGAACCTCGTCGAGGAAGTCCAACCCGGCCACACCGGACGGCGTGACGATGGAGGGGGTTCCCTCGAGGGTCATGCCGATGAAGGCAACCTTGACGCCCTGGTAGCGGCGAACATAGGTGGCGGGGAAGATGGTCCGACCGTTCTGGTACTTCACGTTTGCGGCGAGGAACTGGAAGTCAGCGCCTTCGAACGGCGTGCCGTCGAGGTCACCGTCGACCGGGTGGCTGCCACCGGTCTGGAGGCGGCGCAGCTCCTGGACACCCTCGTCAAACTCGTGGTTGCCAACGGCGTTGACGTCGAGGCCGATGAGGTTCATTGCCTCAATGGTCGGCTCGTCGTGGAACAGCGCGGAGACGAGCGGCGACGCGCCGACAAGGTCACCTGCGGAGACCATGATCGAGTTGCGTACGCCTTCCTCGGCTGCCGCGATGTTGGCCGCCAGGTAGTCGGCTCGGCCAACTCCACCGAAGGAGCCGGATGAGGTTGCGATGTTGCCGTGGAAGTCATTGATCGCCAAGATCTGCAGCTGCACGGAATCGCTGTTCCGCTCTTGCCCGTCGATTGCGGCCTGCGCAAGCCCATCGGTTCCAACTGCACCACTTGCTGACGTCGGCACTGCGAATACCGAGGCCATCATTAGCAATGCCACAAGGGCCGACAGGGTCTTGGGGACCCGTCGAATTCTCGCCATTTTCGATCCGTCCTTTTCACACCGGTAGTGGAGACAATCTCCACTACCGGGGGACCCTAGTCGTCCGTCGACGACGAAGCGAGAGGTCATTATCGCCGCTGCGCCTCGTTTTTCACGTGGCAGCGACGCTCTGTCTCTGCCATGTCGACCGATGACTCGACCCGGGACGTCGAAGGTGCTGGAATCAAACGATGACAACCTCGAATACGGACCGACTCGACGCCATCGTCATTGGCGCAGGCGTCATCGGAAGCGCGGTCACAATGGAGCTCGCCCGGGCAGGGCGGCGGGTGATGTGTATCGACAAACTGCCAGCGGCCGGGTACGGGTCGACCAGTTCGTCGAGCGCTGTTGTGCGGTTCAGCTACTCGACCCGATCTGGTGTCGCCATGGCCTATGAGGGGTACCGGTACTGGCAGAACTGGACGGATCACATCGGCCCGATCGGCGATCAGCCGCACGCCGAGTACGTCAGCGCCCCAATGCTCATGCCGAAAACGCCGGGCGGTCACCACGAGAACGTGCTGCCGCACTTCGACGCGCTCGGCATTCCCCACGAGGACCTCAACGCCGAGGAGACGGCGGCCCGCTGGCCATATCTCGACATGCGAATCTTTGGACCGCCTGCCTGCCTCGACGACGTCGAGTCACCGTTTTGGGGCGAGCCGACCGCCATGCACGACGGCGTCATCTCCATGCCGGAGGCCGGATACATCAGCGACCCTCAACTCGCGGCGGCAAATCTGGCCGCGGCCGCGGTTGCCGCTGGCGCCGAATACCGATTCAACACCGAGGTGGTCTCGATCGACCGCTCGGACAACCAGGTCACCGGCGTGACCACCACTGGGGGTGAGCAGCTGCTGGCCCCGGTCGTCGTCAACGTCGGTGGCCCCCATGCTCGGATCCTGTGTGACATGGCGGGCGTACTCGACACGATGAACCGGACCTCGCGAGCCCTGCGGCGCGAGGTGTACATCGTTCCGGCTCCGGCCGCTGTCGACTACGACAACGACGGTGTGCTCATCGGTGATAGTGACACCGGCGTGTACTTCCGGCCCGAGCGAGGTAACAACGTGCTTATCGGCAACGCCGAGCCCGAGTGCGACGAGCTGGAATGGGTGGAGGACCCCGACAGCTGCGGCGACGTCCTCAGCCAGGAGGGGTTTGAGCTGCACGCCCTGCGAGTGTCCCGCCGGATCTCAAACCTTCCGATCCCGCCGACCAAGCGCGGGTTGGTGTCGATGTATGACGCGACGCCGGACTGGACGCCGATCTATGACCGGACCGACCTCGATGGGTTCTACGTGGCCATCGGTACCAGCGGGAACCAGTTCAAGAATGCGCCCATCGCCGGTCGAGCGATGGCGGAGCTGATCGCGGCGGTGGAAGGCGGCCACGATCACGATGCGGACCCGGTGGTCGTCGTCGGCCAGTACACCGGCTTTGAGATCGACATGGGCACCTTTACAAGGAACCGGGTGGTCCCCGAGGACTCCCACATGAACGTCTTCGGCTAGCGCCATCGAGATCTTACGAACTGGCACATCTGCTCGTTTTCTTGTGTGCGTGGGCTGATCTAGCCTCACCTCCGTAGAAGGTGAGTGCCTGCAGACGGCACGTCAGCATGAGCGGAGGGGCTACATGACTGCATCGGCGGTACGTAAATCGTGGCGTGCTTGGAGTGCTGCGGTGGTCATCACCGTCGTCGCTTCACTGCTTGTCACCACCAGCGCAGCTCACGCGGATCCGCCTGAGGTGTTGTTTGTTGCGGCGTCTGGTGTGGGGACGGTGGATGATCGTTTGGTTGTTGGGGTGTTGGTTGATGCTGGGTTTGTGGTGTCGGTTGTTGATGATGATGTGGTGTCGGCGGGTTCTGCTGGTGGTTTTGATGTGGTGTTGATTTCGGGGTCGGCTGCTCCGGGGAAGGTGGGGTCGGCGTTTACGGGTGTGTCGGTGCCTGTGGTGAATTATGAGCGGTTGTTGCATGATGATTTGGGTTTGACGGCTGGGGGGTCGTCGAATCGGGGTGAGCAGGGGACGTTTAAGGCGATTGATGTTGTGGGGTCGTCGCATCCGATTGTTGGTGGTGCGTTTTCGGGTTCGACGGAGGTGTTTCGGAAGTTTTCGAAGGTGACGTGGGGTGTGCCGTCTGGTGATGCGGTGGTGGTGGCGTCGCAGTTGAATCGGGCGGATCGTGCGGTGTTGTTTACGTATGAGTCTGGTGATGTGTTGGCGTCTGGTGGGGTTGCTGCTGGTCGTCGGGCGGGTGTGTTTTTGGCGCCTGCGTCTGATGGTTTGTTGAATGCGGTTGGTGAGCAGTTGTTGGTTAACACCCTCCTCTGGGCCACAGCGAGCACCAACAGCGCCCCGGTCGTTGACGCGGGGCCCGACATGACCGTCGATGCGTCGATCACAAGCAACCTGAGCGGTACCTTCACCGACGATCAGCTCCCGACCGACAGCCAGCGGACGCCGCAGTGGAGCGGTCCCGCCGGCGTTGTCTTCGGGTCGCCGCAGTCTCTGGACACCACCGTGACGGTGCCGGGGCCCGGCATCTTCGAGCTGACCTTGTCGGTAGACGACGGACTCGCCATTGGGACCGACACGGTCACGCTGACCGCGGTGAACCTGGTTCCCCCAACCGCCAGTGGCACCATCGACGTCACCTCGGGCTCGGTGCCACTGCTGGTCAACGTCGACGCATCGAGCAGCGTTGATGGCGACGGCACGATTACGTCGTATCTGTGGGACTTCGGCGATGGTGCGAGCGCAACCACCGAGACCGCAAGCCATATCTACACCGGAGCGGGAACGTTCCCCGTCAATCTCACCGTCACCGATGACCTGGGAGCGACGGACACCGTCTTGGTCGGCACGGTCGAGACCACGGGCGGTACAACCGGCGCCTGGGTTGATGGCGAGCGCCCCTATCGCATCCCCATCACCGTCGATGCGGGACCGGTCGATCGGATCGACCGCCCGGCTGTCGTAGCCGTCGACTTCGGTCAGGCACTCAGCAATGTTGGCGCCGCCGGTTCGTTTGCCGCCGATTCGCTGCATCTCGTCCAGCGCTCCGGCACCTCGGTGGTAGCTACCGCGGTGCCCGTTCAGTTCGACCCGGCCAGCCCTGGCGCTGACTCGGGAACCGTGCTCGTCCAGATCGATGGCACGTTGCCTGCGGGCCAAACCAGAACGTTTGAGCTCTACTTTGACGTGGCCGGCGGCGGCTACTCGCCCATAGCGGTCTCGCCGAAGGTCTCGCTCGACCAGAACTCGTCCGACGCCGGCATCTCGTCCACGTACGCGGTTGCCACAGAGATAGGAACCTACGAGTTCGATCCGGCCGGCGGTGGGTTCTCCAGCCTCAACGACGTGGACGGAGCCGACTGGGTTGGCTACGACGCCAACGTGGCGGGCAGCGCCGGTACCTTCCGCGGGTTTCCGAACATGATTCATCCCGAAGCACAGTTCCGTCCCGGCGGTACCGGGGTGACCACAACCGTGGTGGGCGATGGGCCGCTGCGGACCACCATGGACGTCACCGCCGATGGTGGCAGCTGGACCGGGCAGTGGCAGATCTACCCGACGTTCGCCCGCTTTGAACTGTCCGCCGTCGCTCACGACTTCTGGTTCCTCTATGAGGGTACGCCCGGCGGAACGCTGGATGCCGGCGACCTCTACATCCGCAGCGACGGGTCTTCGGTAAACGCGCTGACCGACACGGTGGCCAGCGACATTGCCGGGCCCGAGTGGGCGATGGCCGCCGACCCTGCGGTCGGCCGGGCCTTCTTTGCCGCCCATGACACCGACGACGGTTTTGCCGACAGCTACCGGGCGCTCGATGGGGTCATGACCGTTATGACGTTTGGCCGTGACACGGGCCTGAGCAAATTAATGTCGGCGACCCCGGATGGCTTCACCGTTGGACTGGTCGATGCGACCACCGCCGCGACCGCAGCCCCGGTCATCGATTCGGCCCGTCTGCCGCTGACCGGATCCGCCGGTCCCGCCGAACTCAACCAAGTCGACACGACTCCGCCGACAATCTCAAACATCGCGGCGACCGCCACCGAGACGAGCGCGACCATTTCGTGGGCCACAAGCGAATCCGCCGATGCCACCGTCGACTTTGGTCTGACGAGCAGCTACACGGACACGGTCTCGGAGTCGCCACGCCGCATCATCCACGGCATTGGTATTGCCGGGCTGAGCTGTGCGACGACCTACCACTTCCAGGTCAGCTCAAGCGATGCGTCGGCCAATACGGCATCATCCGGTGATCAGACGTTCACTACCAGTGTCTGTGGGAGCGACGTTCTGGCGTCACTCCCGCTGGACGAGGGCAGCGGGATCACGGCGGCCGACCAGGGGCCAAACGGAAACGACGGCACACTCCTGAACGGTGCGCAGTTCGAGGCGACCAGCGGCGACGGCAGCCCCTCTGCGGTGCGCTTCGATGGCGTCGATGACGGTATCTCGCTCGGTGGCCTGGACGTGGTGGGGGATCAACTCACCATTGCCGCTTGGTTCAATGCCGACGCCTTCACCGGTGCCAACCTTGACCCACGGCTGGTCTCGAAAGCCACAGGACTTCCCGGCGCCGACCACCTGTTCCTGCTGAGTACCATCGGCGTCAACGACGCCCCACGGCTTCGCGGTCGAATCAGAATCGGTGGTGCGACCACGACACTCGTCGCATCCAGCGGTGACATCTCGACCGGCCAGTGGCATCACGCCGCCATGACCTACGACGGGTCGACGGTCCGGTTGTACCTGGACGGCGTCGAGGTTGGCTCGACACCTCTGAGCGGCACCATCGACGTTGACCCAACGGTCGATGTCTTCATCGGCAGCCAGCCGACCGGCGCTGGTAGCCGCTTCTTCGATGGACTCATCGACGATGTGCGGATTGTTCAGCGGGCGTTGAGCGCAGCAGAAGTGGCGGCACTGGCAAACCCCTGACCAGGCTCCGGCGTCAAGATCGAGCGACGTCCAGAGGACCTGATCAGGGGTGGGCCACGCTTAGGTGGTGAGGCGAAGCGCCTCGGCCGGGGTGACCCGACCGGCTCGGAAGGCGGGGACCGCCGCCATCAACAGTGAGGCGACGAGACACGAAACGCCGAGCGCCGTGAGGATCGGGGCCGGAATGGCGAACGACAGGTTCTCCTCGAACGCCGTCGACTGGGTGAGCAGTTGCCACGAGCTCAACAACCCAAGTCCGATGCCCAGCATCACACCTTGAAAGGCAACGAACGAGGCTTCGATGATGAACGCTCGGCGGATCACCGGAGCGGCGATGCCGAGCGCCCGCATGACCCCGAACTGACGACGCCGTTCCCTGACCGCCCGTACGAGGACAACCCCGAGTCCGGCAATCCCGATCAACAGCCCAAGTCCCAGGTAGGCCTGCAAGATGTTGATGAAGCCCTCCTGTTCGTTGGTCTCCGCTTTCGCGGCCTGCAGGAAGGTTTGACCGTCGATGCCTTGTTCGACTCCACCGTTGGTGAGCCGCTCGGCGACGATGGCCGCCTCTGCGCCGTCGTCGACCGATAGGTAGAACCGGGTTTTGGGACGGTTGTCATCGAGCAGCGTGGCGAGGTGCTGATCTGCGAGCAACACCCCCGCGCCGACCAGCCAGTTCTGCTGGGTGGTGCCAGCGAGGGTGAAGGTGGTCGTGGCGCCATCAGCGCCCCGGAACTGGTACGTCTCACCGACCTCGTAGCCGAAGTCCTCGTCGAGGACCATCAGCAGCTCATCGCCAGCGGCAACGGCAGCCCATGTC
>CAZSTV010000023.1:31990-41189 GCA_964609665.1 uncultured Acidimicrobiaceae bacterium | reverse complement strand
GTTGTCGCTGTGCAAATGGTTGGTTGGTCCGGCGTGGCTCGCCATTGGTGGTAGGCGGCCCAGACGATGAGCATCGGTGGCACGACGACGATTGACACGATGAGGGCGTAGAGGATCGTGATGCCGGTCACGAGCCCGAACTGCTGAAAGGGGACGAGCGGGCTGAACAGCAGGACAGCGAATGCCAGTGCTGTGGTCAAGGCCGATCCGGCCAGAGCGGATCCGGTCGTGGTCAGGGTTGTCTTGGTGGCTTCATGAAGGGTCCGGCCGTGGTCCAACTCCTCGGTGAAGCGGTGGATGATGTGAATGGTGTAGTCGACCCCGATGCCGATGGATAGTGCGGTGATGAGGGCGGTGATGACGTTGTAGGGAATGCCGAGGAGGGTCATGGTCCCGAGCACCCAGAGCAGGACCAGCAGGATCGGCAGCACCGCGATGACGGCCAGCATTGGTTTGAACTCGGTGGCCCAGAAGAACAACATCAGCACGATGAGGGCGGCGAGCATGGTGATGGCGATCGACGTTGACTGGCTGTCTGTCATGGCCGATGTGACTTCGAGGGCGACGATCTCACCTGACGTGGAGACGATCTGTTCACGGTCGCCGAACCAGAGGCCCTCGATGTCCTCGACCATTTGCGAGGTGCGGTCCTGATCTCCGGTCAGGGCGTTGAATTGGATCAGCATTTGGTCGATGCCGTCGAGATCGCTGACCGCGACTTGCGAGAAGCCGACAGGATCGTCGGTTGCAAGCCGGTCGAGGATGCGCTGGACGCCGTCCGGGTCGAGGGTGAGGCCCTGGTCGATGGTGGCGGCGAGTTCCGCCAGTTCGGGGTCGTAGTTGTCACCGGGTTCGCCGCTGTCGTTGTTCCAGTCGAGGTACAACGTGCCGAGCGAGGCGGTGATCCCGCTGGCGACGCCGGTTGGCCGGGAGAGTTCATCGGTGAACGCCTCGGAGATGGTGAGCAGGTTGCGCAGCGTTCGGTCGTCGGTGAGCTCGGCCTCGACCAGGACCGTGACGACCTCGGTCTGACCGCCGAGTGCTTCGTCGAGGGCGTTGATGTCGGTGAGCGAGTCGCCGTCACCGGGGAGGAAGTCGTTCGAGTTGAACTCGGTGCTGATCTGGGTGGCTGAGGCTCCCAATACGAGGGTGAGCACCGCTGCTCCGCCCAACGCCACCATCGGCTGGCGGGCCACGAACTCGCCGATCCGAGCAACGACGGTCCCGGCACCGGGGATGGCGTCGCTCAGGGGCCGAGGCTCGGTCAGCGACCCTTTGGCCTCGGACCGTTGATCGAGGATCGTTCGGGCCGCTGGGATCAAGGTCAGCATCGTGAGGAGTCCGAAGAAGACGCCGAAGGCGGCCACGATGCCGAAATCCTGGTTGGCCGGGATCGGCGAGGTGAGGTTGGTGAGGAAGCTGATGATGGTCGTCCCGGCGGCCAGGCCCAGTGGGAGCATGACGCCGAACAGGCCCCGCTTGGCCGCGACGGCGACGGTTGCGCCTCCGGCTCGGATCTCCCGGTAGTGGGCAACCGACTGGATCGCGTAGTCGACGACTAATCCGATCAACATGATCGGCACCATCGTCGTGATCGAGTTCGGAAGACCGATCAGACCGAGGCCATCTGGACCGGCCAGGCCCTGGAAGCCGATCGTGCCGAGCACGGTGATGCCGAGCCCGGCCAACGACAGGGCGACGTCCGATCCCGACCGGAAGAAGATGAGGAGGAGTACGACGATGACAGCGAAGGCGACGAACATCAGGACCGACATCGACGATGAGGACGACTCGGCCGATTCTTCGTCGATGGTGGCGCCTGACAGGCTCCGGACGTCGAGCGGGCCATCGACCTCCTCGACCAGTTCTGCGATCAGCAGTTCGGCCCGCTCCAGACCTTCCGGGTCGCCGAGTTCACGCAGGTTGACCTGGGAGATGGCCAGCCCCCGTCCGTCGACCTCGCCGCTCAGGGCGGCCAAGGCCGCGCCCGCTGTCTCGTCCGTCGACAAGGCTGCGGTGGCCTGGTCGATCTGGGCTTGAGACACTTTCGACAGATCATCGACGTTGAGCGCTTGTTTGTAGACCCCGGCCAGCGAGACCACAGGATCGGTGAGGGCCAACCGCTCCGTGATCGATGGGTCGGAGATCGTTCGGGTCATGACTGCGTCGATCTGGGTCAGCCCGTCCGGTGTCAGCGTGTCACCCCGATGGAGAATCGTGATGCCGGTCAGGCCGGCCGAGTCGGGAAACAGCTCCGTGAGCCGGGCGGTGGCTCCGGCCACCTCGCTGTCGTCGGGCAGGAAGACCGTGTTGTCGGCCTGTTCGCCCAGGATGCCCATGCCCGACCCAAGCGCAAGAGCAACAACGGCCAGAACGCCAAGAGCGATGCCGGGCCTCCTTGTCACCAATCCGGCGAAAGCTGCAAACAGTCTGGACATCGGGCCTCCCTCACACGAGCGCTGTGCGCTCGACCTGAACTATTGGGATCGTACTCCCAAAAGTCATGAAGTGGAAGTTAAAGTCCCAATAGTTTCGAATCGAGTTGCTAAACTGGCAGACGTGACCGAGACCGAAACCACACACGACCTCCGGCACGCTCGACGCGAACGGGGCGTGAACGCAGTTCTCGAAACTGCCCTCGAGATATTCATGGACGGCAACGAGCGACCGACTGCAACGGAGATAGCGCGGCGAGCCGGCGTCTCCACGTCTTCCCTCTTCCGCTACTTCTCTAGCATCGACGACCTCCGAGCCCAGGTAGCCGAGCGATACATGGAAGAGCACCAGGATGTCCTCGAACCCCACCCCCCGGACGGAGCCGACTACCAAGAACGACTCCGACTCTTCGTCGACCTCAGAATCCGTGCCGGCAGCACCCTCGGGCCCGTGAACCGACGAATGCAAGGTCGGGTGTTCGACGAACCAGCACTGATCCCGATTCAGACCAGATTCCGGGCCATCCTCGCCACTCAGATAGAGACTCACTTCGAGTCCGAGCTGGCGCGCGTCACCCCGGCGCGCCGAGCCGACCTGATCGCCCTCCTCGATTCGATGACGTCGATCGAGGCATTCCGGATCTTGCACGAAACACACGACCGAACCGAGTCACAGGTGAGGCGCTCCTGGCTCCCGGCTCTCGACGCCATCCTGAGATCCACCTAGCGGCCTCAGCATTCCGATGAGCAAGGGCCAACCAATCACAACAGTGCGGCACTTCTTGCGTGCGGACAAATCCCGCTCGCTCGATGCCCTTCGAATGGCGGGTGGGCCACTGTCGGTGACGTAGCGTGTCGTTCGCTGGTCATCATCGAATGGTGCGTTCGTAGAGGACGTCGACGATGGTTGGGTCGTCGTTGGGCAGCGTGGGGCCGGGTACGTGCCGCCAGCCTCGATGTTCGTACATGCGTCGGGCCCAGAGTGCGTCGAGATCGTCGTAGGCGATGGCCTTGGTCTCGTCACGGGGTTCGCGTACGCCCTCCGAGGCGAGATCCACTATGCCAACCACGGCCAGATCCGCCGCCGAGACAACGACGACCAAGACCTCGAAGGTGAATGCCTCACCCTGATCACCAACGCCGTCATCTGCTGGAACACCGTCTACACCCAGGCAGCGCTCGCTCACGTCCGATCCGCTAACGACCAACCGGATGGCGAGGATCTCGTCGCTCGCCTATCGCCGACAGGTCACCGGCACGTGAATTTCCTCGGCCGGTACGAGTTCTCGACTCCCACCGCCCCGACCGATGGTTCGCTTCGTCCGCTCCGGATATGAAACCGCCCGATTTCGTCCATTTGATACGGCTACCCCTACCACTTCTCGACCTGTAAGTCGTCGACACCGCGAGGCACTTGGGAATAGCGCCAGGCACTCTGGCGGTGGCGGGCCGCAGCCGCGACAATCAATGCACCGTCGCTCTTCCCGCTATTTGAGGAACCCATGACCCAGCAATCCTCCCCGTTCTACACCGATGACCACGACGCCTACCGCGATGTGGTCCGCCAATTCACCGAGAAGGAGATTGCCCCCAACACCCACCAGTGGGATCTCGACGGTGAGGTGCCCCGAGACCTCTACAAGTCCGCAGGCGCAATCGGGCTGTTCGGCGACGGGTTTGATGCCGAGTACGGCGGTCACGGTCAACGCGATGCCTTGATGCGGCTGGTGCTCATGTGGGAGCTGTGCATGGCCGGCTCCGGCGGCGTGGTAGCCGCGCTGTTCTCCAACTACATCGGCCTACCACCGGTGCAGCGTTTCGCCAGCGATGAAGTAAAGGCCGAGGTGATCGGCCCGTGCCAGAGCGGTGAGGCGATTGCCGCGCTGGCAATCACCGAACCGTCGGGCGGCTCCGACGTTGCCCGCATCAAAACCACGGCAAAGCGCGACGGCGACCACTACATAGTCAACGGCTCAAAGACCTTCATCACTTCCGGCATGCGGGCCGACTACTTCACCGCCGCGGTCCGCACCGGTGGCGAAGGACCGGCCGGTATCTCCATGCTGGTGATCCCCGGCGATCTACCGGGTGTCGGGCGGACCAAGCTTGAGAAGATGGGTTGGCTGGCCTCGGACACCGCCACCCTCTACTTCGACGATGTGCGGGTCCCGGCCAAGTACCTGCTCGGGGAAGAGAATGCCGGGTTCTCGATGATCGTCAACAACTTCAACGCCGAGCGGATGGACCTGGCCGTCCAGTCGATCGCCTTTGCGAGGGTCTGCTACGACGAGGCGCTGGCCTGGGCCCGAGAGCGGGAGACGTTCGGCAAGCGGTTGGCCCAACATCAGGTGATCCGCCACAAGCTGGTGGAGATGGACCGGGCGATCAACGCCCACCTGGCCTGGCTCGAACTGCTGTCGTGGCGCCTCAACCAGGGCGACGACCCCGTGGCCGAAATTGCCGAGGCCAAGGTGGGGGCCACCGTCACGTTTGAGATGTGCGCCCGCGAAGCCGCTCAGATTCTTGGCGGCGCCAGCTACCTCCGGGGCGACACCGTCGAGCGCCTCTACCGAGAGGTGCGGGTCCAGGCCATCGGCGGCGGCTCCGAGGAGATCATGCGAGACCTCGCGTCACGCCAGCTCGGCATCTAAGGCGACGCCGCAATACACACCGGACCGTTGGCAGCGCCGTTGCACGGTTACTAACATTCCAGCACTGCGTCGGGAGGCAGATCCCGTCGTCTCAATGGGAAGGTCACCGCTGGTGAAAAACCCTCCGTTCAACTACCACCGTCCGGCAACGCTTGAAGAGGCCCTGAATCTTTTGGCCGAACGGGGTGATGACGCCAAGGTTCTGGCTGGTGGTCAGAGCCTGTTGCCCATCATGGCGTTGCGGCTCGGTCGGCCGGCCGACGTTATAGACATCGGTGCCGTGCCCGGCCTCGACAATATTGCGGTCGGTGATGGCATCACCATTGGCGCCATGGTTCGTCACGCCGTGGCCGAGAAGTCCCCGGCGGTGGCAACCAACGCCCCGCTGGTCGCCGCTGCGCTGCCCCACGTTGGCCACCGGGCCATCAGGAACCGGGGCACTGTCGTTGGCAGCATCGCCCACGCCGACCCGGCGGCCGAACTGCCTGCGGTCTGTCTGGCGACGGACGCCACCATGCACATCGCGTCGGCGTCCGGCGCCCGCAACGTCGCTGCCGCAGATTTCTTCGAGGGGTACTTCAGCACGGCGCTCCAAACCGATGAACTGCTCACGCAGGTGACGTTCCCGGCGTGGAGCCCAACGGCAGGAGGGTCGGTAGTGGAGATCAGCCGCCGCCACGGCGACTACGCCATGGTCGGCCTGGCCTGCATGGTGGATGTGTCCGATGGGGTCATCTCCCGAGCGGCACTTTCGTTCTTCGGGGTGGCCGGAACGCCCACCAGGGTGAGCGCCGCCGAGGCGGCCCTCATCGGCCGGGTGCCCGACGCCGAAGCATTCGCGGCCGCAGCGGATTCGGTTGCAAGCAGCCTCGACCCATCGAGCGATATTCACGCCACCGCCGCCTACCGCAAACACATTGCGGGGGTTCTGACCAGAAAGGGCCTCGCCGAGGCCGTCAACCGCATCGGAGTCCCGGCATGACCGACACCAACACCGGCTCAAACACCCCGTCCAACGGAACGTCGGTCTCAATCGGACAGTCGTTGACCGTTGACATGACGGTAAACGGCACCGCCCGCTCGGTCTCCATCGACCCTCGCCGAACACTGGCAGACGTCATCCGTGAAGACATTGGTCTCACCGGCACCCACCTGGGTTGTGAGCATGGCGTCTGCGGTGCCTGCACGGTCCTGATCGACGGCGAACCGTCCCGGGCTTGCCTGATGCTGGCCGCCCAGGCCGATGGAGCGGCGGTCACCACCATTGAAGGCCTGGCAAAAGGCGGCGAACTCCATCCGGTGCAAAAGGCCATGTTTGAGGCGATGAGCTTTCAATGCGCTTTCTGCTCGCCAGGGTTTCTGATGAGCACAGTGGCGTTACTCGCCGACAACCCCAATCCAACCGAAGCCGAGATTCGTGAGGAGCTGAGCGGCAACCTCTGCCGCTGTACCGGCTACCAATCGATTGTGGCGGGCGTCGAAACCGCAGTGAAGCTGATGGGAGCCGGAAATGAGTGATACCAAGGACGACACTCAAACGTCTGGCCTCGGCTTCGTCGGGCAGTCGGTAAAGCGAGTCGAGGACGAACGGTTCCTCACCGGCAACGGCACCTTCGTCGCCGACCTCAACATCGAGGGCGTTCTCCACGCGGCGTTCCTCCGCAGTCCGTTCCCCCATGCCAACATCACCGCCATTGACGTGAGTCAAGCGGCCAAGCTGCCCGGCGTCGTCCGGGTCTTCACCGGCGCGGAACTCAACGAGGTCACCAACCCGTTCCCGCCGTTCTTCATGGCCGAGGGCCTCTACACCCCACTGCACACCTGCATGAGTGAGGACAAGGTCCGTCACGTCGGAGATCCGGTTGCGCTGGTCATTGCGGAATCCCGCTACGTCGCCGAAGACGCCCTTGAGCTGATCACGGTCGACTACCAGGACCTTACGCCGGTCAGCTCCATCGATGAGGCACTAGAACCGCGCCGGGCCAAGCTGTGGGAGAAGGCCGATGGCAACGTGCTCGGCGAGCTCCACAACAGCTTCGGCGATCCGGACAAGGTCTTTGCCAACGCTGACCGGGTCATCACCCGGACCTTTGACTGCCCGCGCCAGACCAACCAGCCGATGGAGACGCGGGGAACGGTCGTCATCATCGACCCGAAGACCGGCCACCTGGAGATTCACAACACCTCTCAGGCACCCCACTTTCTGAAGTGGGCCATCGCCGCACTCCTGGTCGACCAGGGCGGATTCCGTTCGCTTCGCCAGTTCCTGACCAACTCCAGCCGCCGAAAGGCCTTTGCCGCGGCGGCTAAGGATTTTCGCTCCATCAACAAAGAGAAGTTGGCCGCGCAAGACAACGCGGGCATGAAGTCACAGTTGAAGAAGGACCGCTCGATGCTGCGACACATGGGCCGCATGGCGACCGGTCTGTTGGCGAGCAAGGATTACCCGACCGTCAAGGCCGTCGATATTGGCGGTGCCTTTGGTTCGAAGGGCGCGGTGAACCGCGAAGACGTAGCGATCGCGGCCGCAGCAACCCAGCTTGGTCGCTCGGTGCAGTGGATTGAAGACCGGGTGGAGAACCTGACCGACGGCGGTCAGGCCAGAGAAGAACGCTTCGTCGTGTCGGTGGCCGTTGACGACGACGGCACATTCCAGGGCCTGGACGTCAAGGCATTCCTCGACAACGGGGCCTACCCCGCCTTCCCCGTCAGCAGCGCCATCACCGCGCTGCTCTGGAAGGTGTACATGCCGGGGTCCTATGACTTCAAGGCCTTCAAGCTTGAAACGAAGATCCTCGCCACAAACAAGGGCAAGGTGGTTCCGTACCGCGGTCCGTGGGCAAACGAGACGTGGATGCGGGAACGCATGGTCGACGTCGTTGCCGAGGAGCTGGGAATGGACCCGGGGGAGCTTCGCCGCAAGAACATGATTGGCGAGGACAAGCTCCCCATGCCAATGGTCACCGGTCCGGATATGGACGCCACCATGTCGGTCAAGAAGACTCTCGAGCGGGCGCTGGAACTGATCGACCATGAGCAGTTGTCCCGCGACAAGGCGGCGGCAGAGGCCCGCGGCCACCGCCTCGGTCTTGGCATCGCCTCCTATCACGAGGCTGCGCCCGGACCGCCGAATTTCGCATCCTCCATCCAGCCCGGAACCGACATGTTCCTCTACGAGGACGGCAGAGCGGAGATTCAGGCCGACGGCCGGATCACCATGTACACCTCGCAGAGCCCGCACGGCCAGAGCCATCAGACCACCTACACCCAGATCGCCGCCGATGAGTTCGGCGTGCCGATGGAAGACATCGAGATTGTGTGGGGCAACACCGACCGCACCCAGTTCAGCTTTCTCGGCACCGGGGGAAGCCGCGGTGGCCCGCTCGGTGGTGGCGTCATGCGCATGACCGCCAGGGAGCTACGGACCCAGGTTGTTGAGGTGGCGGCCAACATGCTGGAGGCATCCTCAGGTGATATCGAGATCATCGACGGCAACATCCACGTTGCAGGCGTTCCCGCCCGAGGCATCACCTACGCGGATGTTGCCGCCAAGGTGGCAACCGACCAACGGGTGACGGAAGGTCCGGTGTTCTCCGAGTCGATGAAGTACGAAGGCGTTGGCAACGGTGGCTGGTCTGTCGCCACCCACGTCGCCTGGGTCGACATTGACCTGGAGACCGGCCTGGTGGAGATTCCCCGCTACCTCGTGGTTGAGGACTGCGGACCAATCATCAATCCCGCCATCGTCGACGGTCAGGTTCGTGGCGGCGTGGCCCAGGGCATCGGTGCGGTCTTCTATGAACGCCAGGTCTACGACGACAGCGCCAACCTGCTCACGTCCACCTACATGGACTATCTGATCCCGACCGCCATGGAAATCCCGAACATCGAGATTGAACACATGGAGACCCTGACCGACGGCGAGAACGATGCCCGCGGTGTTGGTGAGGGCGGCATGATCGGCGCGCCGGCTGCGCTGACGAACGCCGTGTCTGATGCCCTCGGCGTGCAGATCACCGAGCAGTACCTGCCGCCATATCGCCTGCTCGAACTGGCAGGTGTGCTGGACAGCTAGGCCGGTGGTACCGGGGGCGAGCGTCCGCTCCGCTATGG
>CAZSTV010000023.1:0-31980 GCA_964609665.1 uncultured Acidimicrobiaceae bacterium | reverse complement strand
CGGGACCAGTACCGAAGTGGCCTTTGTGTAGGCCTGAAACTCGGGCTCGTCGCCCCAGCGCTTTTGGGCTCGCCGCTCCAGCATTGGCAGACCGCTGATTCTTGTCAGCAACAGGAACACGAAGATCGGTGAGATCAACACCACCCAGCGCCATCCGGACAGCACCGGGATGGCCATGATGGCCATACCCGTCCAGAGGGTGATCTCGCCGAAGTAGTTCGGGTGTCGTGACCACGACCACAGACCCGAGGTGATGAACCGGCCGTCGTTTGCCGGGTCGGCCTTGAACGCGCTCTTCTGTTGATCCGAGATCACCTCGATGGCAAACCCGATGAGCCACACGAGAAAGCCGATGACGCCGAGCACACCGAAGTCCTGCCGGTCGGACGAGGTGATGATCGCCAGGGCTGCGGCGAGGGTGAGCGAGACCCACAGACCCTGAATGGTCCAGGTCATGAGGAACTGCAGGAAGTCGTGCTTCATGGTGTCGAAGCGGCCGTCCTTGCCATCCCGACGGATTCTGGCAAAGAGGAAGCTGCCAAGCCGTAGCGCCCAGACCGCAACCATGGCGGCGGCAAGGACGGCCCGGAGGTCCACGTCACTTGAGAGCAGCAGCGCAAGCACGGTGACGCTGATGTAGGTGATCGACCCGGTCAGATCGAAGTATTTCTCCGTCCGAGCCGCAAAGGACGGGACGAACACCACCCAGTTGATGATGTACGCAACGGCGACACAGACGGCAAACACCGCCAGCGAACCAGCCCTGGCACTACCGCTGCTACCCGCCACCGCAAGGAGCGCGCCGAGCACAACGCTGACAATCGTCCCGACGATCCATGTCTGGTCTTTACTCACGGCTCAGACACTACGAGACAACGCGTTGGCGTGTGGCACCCAGCCGCAGACCGAGCAACTGTCGCAGTTGATCGATGGGCATCGGCCGGTGAAACAGGTAGCCCTGGGCCATCGTGCCACCGATCTGCTCAACGGCGGAGGCGTGCTCGGTAGTCTCAATGCCCTCCAGGACCACCTTCAGCCCAAGCGCACCGCAGAGGCTTACCAGCGACGCGGTTACCGCTCGCGTCACGTCGTCATTGACCAGGTCCGCAACAAAGGACCGGTCCACCTTGACCACGTCAATCGGCAGTTCCCGCAGGTGGGCAAGCGAGGAGAAGCCGGTCCCGAAGTCATCAAGACCAATGCGGATGCCGTGCGAGCGAAGGTCTCGCAGCAGCGGCAGGGAGGACTCGGTGTTGTAGACGGCCGACTCGGTGATCTCCAGCAGCAGTTTGTGGGGCGACATGCCGGTGTCGGTCAGGGTCTGCAGGGTCCGCTCCACGAAGCCGGTGTCGGCAAGATCTTGCCCGTCCACGTTGACCGAGACCACGAGGTCGCGACCGGCTCTGGCAAACTCGGCGCCGACCTCGGCGGCAGACCGCAGGACGATCCGACTGATCTGTGGCATCAGTCCCGCTTCTTCAGCAACGTCGAGGAACCCGCCGGGGCCGATCAGCTCGCCGTCTTCGTTGCGCCATCGGATCAACGCCTCAACGCCAACAACCCCACCGCTCGGTAGGGTCACGATGGGTTGGTAGAACACTTCGAGCTTGTCGTTCTCGATGGCGTAGTGCAGGCCCTCTTCCACGTTGAAGCGGCGATCCACCGCGGCCCGCAGCTCTCGATCGAAAACGACGAAGCGGCTGCGCCCGAGGCCCTTTGCCTTGTAGGCCGCGGTGTCGGCTTCACTCAACAACTCATCCGCGGTGCCCGCCCGGGAACGATCTGCGACGGCAATCCCGATGCTCATGCTGCCGTGCACCGGACGGCCGCCAATCTCGAAGGGCATGCTCATCGTGGCCAGCACCTCCTTGGCCGCGCACACCGCGCGGTCCTGGTCGGCGTTGCCGAGCAGGATGACAAACTCGTCGCCGCCGAGGCGGGCCACCAGCGAGTCCTTCGAGATTGCCAGTTTGCTCAACCGGCCAGCCAACTGCGACAGCAATTGGTCTCCGGCTTGATGACCGAGCGAGTCGTTGATGACCTTGAAGTGGTCGAGGTCGCAAAACAGCACCGCAGGCGTGTTGGACGCGGTGAACCAGCTGTGCAGTTCGTCGATGAACCGGGCTCGGTTGGCAAGGCCGGTCAGTTCGTCGGTGTAGGCCCGGCGTTCAAGCTCTGCGGTCTGCTTATCTTCCTCGGTCACATCACGACCGATGCCGAAGCACCGCCCGACCGTGGTGTCAAAGTGCAGCGCCCACTGCACCATTCGGTAGCTGCCGTCGGCGGCCCGCATTTCAAATGCCGGTTCGCATCGGCCATGCCTGCGCAGTTCGGCTTCGACGTCAATGCGGGTTCGCTTGTCCCCGGGTCGTAGCAGCGTCCACGAGTCAAAGCCGAACATCTCCTGGTGGTCATAGCCCAGCAGGTTCTCCCAGGCGGCGTTTGACTCGATGATCCGCCCCGCCTGGTCATAGACAACGAACAGCGCATCGCCGGAGGAGAAGAATTTGCGGAGCAGGTGATCGCCCGCATCCTCACGTTCGCCGGTGGCGACGAGCACCGTTGCCGCTTCGTCGAGTGGTCTGACCCGCCACCGGCTGGTCGAGTCGACACCGAACGCAAGTCCCGGGGCCACCGCCTCGTCGGCCGGGGCGATGAGCGCATCGCCCGGCTTCGCGTCGATCCAACGGTTGGTGGCAATAACAAAGCCGTCCGCATCCACAAGCGCGGCCGGAATCGGCAACACGCTGAGCATGGCGGACCATGAGGCTACCGATGCCTCGGTGGCCTGGCCCGCCGCTGGAACTGGACCAAGCGACATCTAGCAGTGATCGGCAGATTTTCGACCGACATTGAATTTCGGATGCCGGAGCTACGAGTCGCCTTCGGTATATGAGGACAGCACCATGAGCTTCTGCCAGATCTTGCGACTGAGACCGGTGGTCAGATCCTCAATCTCTTTGACGGCGCCGAGCGCCACCGGATCATCGAAATCCTGTACGTACAGCGCAGCCAACTTGCCGGTCAGTGAGAGCAGCTCTGAGCAGTAGTCGAGGTAGCGGCTCAGCTCGAAGTTGGTGAGGTCACGGTCTGGCGATGCAGCGGTGTCATCGCTGCCGTCGAGAGATCGCTGCGGGTCCTTCGTGAGCTGCATCATGTCGACCACATGGGCGTAGGAGCGCAGTTCGTGTAGCTCCTGCAAACATCGGTGCCGTTTGATCCTGTTCTCGACGGTGATCAGGAAGAACGCGCCCGCACCGAGCAGCACAACATCGTTCAGCCCGGCCTCCAAAACCTGCAACCACTCAAACGCGTCCCGCCCCTGCGAGGCCTCGCTGGAGAGGTCAAACGGAATGAGGAACAGGGCGCCGAAGAACAGAAGGAACAGCAGGGCCAGGCAGACCCGCACCCAACGGATCGGCCTGTCGATGGTGGATGCCATCATCCTGGCCCGTATGGAGATCCGAAGCAGATCGTCGGCCCGCTCGTTTATGCCACGATCCTCGAACCGCTCGCCGATGCGAGCCTGGAGTTTGCCAACGGTCTCGACGATCTTGTCCGCGTTAAGCCGCAGCCGAATGGGCTCGTCGCCTGGCGATTCCATTGGCGCAGTCTAGGTCGGCTAGTTCCTTGGCTCGAACGCGGCCAGGAAGACGGTGACCCGCTCCAGTCCCGCGGTCATCACCTCGGTGTCGTTGGCGAATCCCACTCTGACGGCGCCGTCCATTCCCATGACTGAACCGGGGGTGAACATGACGCCGGTCTCGTCCAGGAGTTGGACGCAAAAGTCGCGAGCGGGGAGCGGCAGGCCGTCTTGCACGATGTCATAGTGCACGATGCCGGTTGTCCCCGACGCCGGTCGGGTCCAACTGACCAGCGGCTCGGCCTGGACCCAGGCGTCGAGCACCGCAAGGTTCCGTCTGGTGATGGCCCGACTGCGAGCCAGGATCGGCTCGGCGTTTTCGAGCGCCAGCGCCGCCAACCTGTCGTCGACCATGCCAACGCTGATGGTGTTGTAGTCACGGTGGGTCGACACCAGTTCGAGCACGTCATCGGGACCTGCAACCCAACCGAGGCGAAGCCCTGCGAGCGAAAAGGCCTTTGACATGCTGCCGGTCGAGATGCCCCGCTCGTACAGGTCGGCCATGGACACGGTGGTGCCGCTGCCTTCCTGATCAAGCCCGCGGTACACCTCGTCGCTCAAAACATAGGCACCACATCGCTCGGCGATGGTTGCAACAGCGGTCAACATTTCACGGTCCATAAGCGAGCCGGTCGGGTTGTTCGGGTTGCTCATGGCGATGAGCTTGGTGCCGGGCGTCGCCGCCGCGGCCAATTCGTCAAGGTCGACCAGGTACCCGTTCTCGGCCCGGAGCTCCAACCGCACCACGTCCGCTCCGATGGCTTCGGGGATCGAGTAGTGCTGCTGGTAGTTGGGAACCAGCGATATGACCCGGTCACCCGCCTCGACCAGGCCGTGGTGCACCAGCGCGTTGGCCCCGATGGCGCCGTGAGCGACGATCACATGGTCGGCCGTGCGGGACTCGTACTGCTCGGCGATGGCGGATCGTAGCCGGGCCGATCCGATGATCTCGCCATAGCTCAACCGCATCGGCAGCAACTCCGCCATGAGTTGCTCCGGTGTGGTGTCCGCCACCGAAAGCAACTCCTCAATCGTCAGAGAGTCCACGCAGGTCTCGGCCAGGTTGTAGTCACAGGTAGTCTCGAACTCGTTCATCCAAAGTTCGACACCGAAGGGCTCAATCCGCATGGCCAGACACTATCCGTTTGGTTCGTGACGGATATGACTGGCAATCAGGCCCCCTGATCCAAAATGTCCGTACAATCTGGCCTATGCTGGAGCCGGGCGACAGATCAGTGAACGTATATCGGTGAAGGTATAGAGATCCGAGACCCATGGTGACATGTGAAGTGGCATGTGAAAGGAGCCGATGAGATGCAGTGGTTGTTGGCATCTGATGCCCTCCTCCCGGCCCGGAACCAGATGGCACTGTCGCTCGGCTGGCACATCATCCTCGCCTGCTTCGGCATGTCGTTTCCCGCCATGATTTTCGTACTGCACCGCCGCGGTCTCAAGGGTGACGCCGACGCGCTGGAACTGGCAAAACGGTGGTCGAAGGTAGCCGGTGTGCTCTTCGCCATCGGGGCGGTCTCGGGCACGGTGCTCTCGTTTGAACTCGGCCTGCTGTGGCCCGGTCTCATGGAAACCTACGGTGACGTCGTCGGCCTGGCCTTCGCTCTGGAAGGCATCTCCTTCTTTGTCGAGGCCATCTTCCTCGGCATCTACGTCTACGGGTGGGGCCGACTCCCCGGTCGGTGGCACTCGCTGATGCTCGTGCCAATCATGGCCGCTGGAGTGACTGGATCATTCCTGGTCATCTCGGTCAACGCTTGGATGAACGCGCCAACCGGGTTCGACCTGGTCGACGGTGTGCCGACCAACATTGATCCGGTGGCCGCAATCTTGAACTCGGCCGCGGGGCTGCAGTTTCTGCACATGTACCTGGCGGCGGTCATGGTGGTCGGCTTCTCGGTGAGCGCGGTGTATGCCACCGGCTGGCTGCGGGGCAGGACAGATCGCATCCATCGCCTCGGCATTCTGGTGCCACTGACGTTCGCGGCGGTGGTGACGCCGCTGCAACCACTGGTCGGACACTTCGCAGGACAGCGACTTGCCGACGAACAGCCGATCAAGCTGGCGGCCATGGAAGGGTTGGCCACCAGCACCGCCGAGGCCCGCCTTGAACTCGGCGGCTACTGGAACGGTGAGGAACTGGTCGGCGCGGTTGAGGTGCCGGTCGACGGGCTGCTCTCGTTCATCGCCACCAATGACTTCGATGCAACGGTCATCGGACTCGACACCGTTCCCGAGGAGGACCAGCCGCCGGTCGGCATCGTCCACATCGCGTTCCAAACCATGGTGGCCATCGGTTCCGCCCTGGTCGGATTGATCGCCTGGTTCGTCTGGCGGTGGAAGCGCCACCGGGATGACCCGTTTGGTTCTCGGTGGTTTCTGCGTGCCCTTGTCGTTGCCGGGCCCGCTGCAGTTGTGGCGATGGAAACCGGGTGGATAACCACCGAAGTTGGACGCCAACCCTGGATCGTTCACGGCCTCATGCGGACCGAAGATGCGGTCACCGACGCCGGCTACATCTGGGTGACGCTGACGGTCCTCGCCATCGTCTACTTCGGCATGACCATCGGTGCGGTGGCAGTGCTTCGGTCCATGTCCGCCCGGTGGCGAGCAGGGGAGAGCAACCTGGCCAGCCCCTACGGCCCGTCGCCGGGCTTCGCGCCCGAGATCGAAGCGGAGATCGAGGCGGAGGTGACGACATGAGCGTGGCCGATGCCGTTGCCGCAGTGATGTTTGCCGCGGTCATTCTGTACGCCGTCTTCGCCGGGGCCGACTTCGGCTCTGGCATCTGGGACCTGACCGCGGGCCGGGCCGGGCGCGGCGCGTCAACCCGGCGCCTGATCGACCACGCCGTCGGCCCGGTGTGGGAGGCCAACCATGTCTGGTTGATCTTCATACTCGTCCTGCTGTGGACCGGCTTCCCCAGCCCGTTCGCAGCGCTGATGCGAACACTCGCCATCCCGTTCTGGCTTGCGGGACTTGGCATTGTCGCCAGGGGCGCCGGATTCGCGTTCCGCAAATACTCTCCAACGTTGCGGTGGGCTGAGGTCGCTGGGGTGGTGTTTGCCACGGCGTCGCTGATCACTCCCTTCGTTCTCGGCGCCATCGCCGGGTCCATCGCGTCCGGGCGGGTCCCGGCCGACGGTCGGGCCGGGCTGTGGGAACCATGGCTGAACCCCACATCGCTGCTCGGAGGAACGCTCGCTGTTGCCACCTGCACGTTTCTGGCGGGCGTGCTGCTCACCGCGGATGCCGACGGTTTGGGCGACGACGGCCTCGCCGCCGAACTTCGCAGCAAGACGCTTCTCGGCGGCGTGATCACCGGCGTGATCGTGCTTGCTGGGATTCCCATCCTGATCGTTGACGACCAGACCTTGGTCGACGGCCTGCTTGGCCGAGCTCTACCGCTGGTGTTGATCTCGGGCATTGCTGGAACCGCGACGATGTACTACCTGTGGCACCGCCGGTACCGGGCCGCACGGTTCGGGGCCGGGCTCGCGGTGGCCACCGTGGTCGCCGGGTGGGGTGCTGCACAGTACCCCTGGGTGCTCGTTGACGAGGTCTCTATCGCCGATGGCGCCGGACACCGGGCCGCCCTCATCGGTCTACTGATCGCTGCCGGCTTGGCCGCGGTGCTCGTCGTGCCCCCACTGGTCTATTTGTTCACCCTCGCTGACTCAAACCAGGTCGGTTCGGCGCCAACGCCGACCGCGCCTCCACCCCTAGCAGAAAGCGAATCACCCTGATGTCAGTCCCAAAGCGAATTGCCGCCGGTCTCTGCGGCACCCTTTTCCTCATCGCCAGCTGCAGCGATGACTCGAACTCGGAGCCTCAGGTCGCGGACACTGAGACCGAAACCGAAACCGAAACCGCAACCGAAACAGCCACAGAAACAGATGAAACCGCTGGGCCCGCCGAGGCGGCAGCCGGCATTCGGTTGGTGTCGGCCACCGACGGAGCGGCAATCCAGGCGGACCCACCGGACAACCTGGTGGTCCTGGACGTTCGCACTCCCGAAGAGTTTGACGAGGCCCACATCGATGGTGCGGTGCTGGTCGACTTCTACGACCCGGACTTCGCTGAGCAGCTGGCCGAACTGGACCCCGACGTCCCCTATCTGCTCTACTGCCGGTCCGGAAACCGGAGCGGTCAAACCACGGCCATCATGGAACAGCTTGGCTTCATTGACGTCGCAGACGTCGATGGTGGCATTCTGGCCTGGGGCGAGGCGGGACTGCCGCTTACCACTGGATAGGGAGCCGTGCTTTCACTCGACGTGATCGACCCAACCGCCGCCGACGCACCGGCTCGGATGGACAGCGCATGTCGAGAGCTTGGCTTCTTTCGGATCCCGGCCGACCTTGTGGCCGACGGGATCGTCAAACGGGCATCGGAGGCCGCAACAGCGTTCTTCGACCAACCGGTCTCGGCCAAGGACCGGTACGGCTTTCCGGTGCCCGGACACCCCTACGGCTATTCGCCGTTCAAGTTCGAGAACCTGGCCGCACCCCTCGGTGATGTTCAGTCCGCCCCGGACCTGAAGGAGTCGTTCTCGGTCGGCCCGGACTGTCTGGACATCGCCTTTCCAACGCCAACCTCTGACGATGAGGTGCTGCTTCGCTCGCCGTCGCAGTGGCCGGACACCCCGGAGGGCTTTCGGCAAGCGTGGGTTGACTGCTTTCGGGCGCTGTCCGAGGTGTCGGAAGATCTGCTGTCGGTGATGGCGGTGGCGCTCGACCTGGACCCGAACTATTTCGTGCCGCTCATCGACCGGCCCTGTAGCGCAATGCGGGCACTCAACTACCCGGCGCTCGACGGGCCGCCTGGCCTTGCGGCCGATGCAGCCGATGCTGCCGATGCTGTGCCCGGCATCCTGTCCGAGACGGCGGCGCTGCGGGCGGGCGCCCACTCCGACTACGGCACGGTCACCATCCTCATCACCGACGACGTACCCGGTCTCGAGGTGCAACATCGCGACGGGACTTGGCAATCGGTGGCTCACGTTCCCGACACCTACGTGGTCAACCTCGGCGACTCCATCGCCCAGTGGACCAATGACCGTTGGCGGTCCACACTGCATCGAGTCACCACCGTCAGCGCCGAGCGCCGACAGTCGATGGCGTTCTTCCACACCGCAAACTGGGATGCGACGATCGCGTGTCTGGACACCTGCCACGGCCCCGAAAACCCCATTCGCTATGAGCCGGTGCAAGCCGGGCCGTGGCTGATGAGGAAGTTCACCGCCAGCATCGAGCCCCTGGCATCATTCGGTGCGCAGAACCGGGGACCGTTCAAGCCACTACGATGAATCCATGTTGACTTTGGTCCGCCGGGTTTCGGCTGCACTTGGCATGGCGGGGCTCATCGCCACCCTGTTCAGGTTGCGGGGCAAAGGTGGCGTGCCGCCCCAGTCCGGTGGTTGGCGCGAAGTTCCGGAATCCGAACTTCAGCGATGAGGGTGGCGCTGGCCGGTCTCGGCACCACCGGTTCGCACCTGGCACGACAGCTGCGACCGCCCGACGTTTCCTCGCTTCAACTCTTTGACATTGACCAGCAGCGCATCGGCCCGGTGCGCGGCGCGCTCGACCGTCGGGTCGATGTTGTGTCGGCCGCGCCGAACCCGGCCGACCCGCCGGACGTCACCGTTCTGGCAACGCCAACCGGCACCCATGTTGCTCGGGCCAAGACCATGCTCGCGGCGGGAAGCCACGTCGTGTCGCTGGCAGATGACCCCGACGAAGTGGAAGCGCTGCTCGACCTTCACGATCTTGCCGTCTCAAAGGGAGTGGTGATGGCGGTCGGGTCCGGGTTCTGTCCCGGTTTGACCGGCGTGCTCGCCCGCTTTGCCGAAGGGCAGCTGGA
Organism: uncultured Acidimicrobiaceae bacterium; assembly: GCA_964609665.1. GTDB lineage: Bacteria > Actinomycetota > Acidimicrobiia > Acidimicrobiales > SZUA-35 > JAHELU01. The sequence goes on along the minus strand of CAZSTV010000023.1, from coordinate 22,463 downwards.
CGAGGTTGACGCCATCAGCGTTGCCAAGGCCGGCACCGCCGGACCCGCGTGTGCACGACAGCTGCATCGGGCGTTGAAGCGCAGCGGCCGAGATTGGCGTGACGGGGCATGGGAGTTGCGGCGCGGTGGGTCCGGCCGGGACCTGGCCTGGTTCCCAGAGCCGATCGGCGCCAGGGACTGCTACCGGGCCGCGCTGGCCAGCCCACTGCTACTGCAGCGACGCTTTCCGGATGCCACCCGCATCTCCGCAAGGATGGCGGCGACCAGACGAGACCGTTTCACCAGCAAACTCCCGATGTTGCGCCCGCCCCACAGAGACGGTGGCCCGGGTGCAATTCGGGTTGAGGTTCGCGGTCGGGTCAACGGCGGCGTCGAGACCCTGGTGTACGGGGTGATGGATCATCCGTCGGTGGCGGCGGCAACCGTCGCCGCCGTCGTTGCGATTCGAGCGGTACGAGGTGACGGACCCGTCGGCGCTCACGGACTTGTGGCCTGGGACAATCCGGGTGACCTCCTCGGAGACCTGTACGCCCGAGGCGTGAAGATTGCGGCCTTCAGCGGACAGCTGGATCCAAGCTCGCTCTAGCGTGTGGCCCGCCGTGTTGCGGCAACAACACTGCTCAACGTTGCGTGCCGGTAACTCTGCTCAGCCCGTACCGGGTCGTTTGTCGTTTGCCGTAGTTCATGTGGCCCCTTCGCCACGAATGGCCTCAAGTTCCCACGGTTCGAGGTCGAATCTAACGTTGAGGAATTTCTCTGAGATTTTTCCTCAAGTTCCGAGCACATCGTGTCGAGAACTTCTTCTGTCATGGAGGATTACTCGAAGGGTGCTAGGAAAATGGATGCAACACAGAGCGAACTAAATGCTCGGATCGAAGCGAACCTGCCGCTCGTGAAACACGTCGTGTTTCAGGTAGCGGTGCACTTCCCCCGCCACGTGGACCGGGAAGAACTTGCCAGGGCCGGAGCGCTCGGCCTGGTCGAAGCGGCCCGCCGCTACGACGAAAGCAGAGGCGTACCGTTCGAACGGTTCGCCGCTCAGCGAATCCGAGGAGCGATCCTGGACTCGGTCAGGGCCGCCGACTGGGCGCCCCGCTCGGTCCGACTGCTGGCCCGCCGGCTCGAAAGCACCGAGCAACAGCTCGCAAGCGAACTGGGCCGGGTACCGAACGTCGACGAGATGGCAGAAGCCCTCGGCGTATCCCACGATGAACTCGCTCGGCTCCGGGACCGCCTGTTCCGCTCCGTCGTACTGGCCCTCGACCACGAGACCAGCGACGATTCCGATGAAGACCTCACACTGGTTGACGTCCTCCGGGACCAGTCGGCAGTCGAGCCCTCCGAAGAGTTGGAGAGCCGGGAGCTGCACACCTACCTCCGGGACGCCGTCAAGCTGCTGCCGGAACGGCAACGGTTTGTGATCGTCGGCTACTTCCTCGAGGGTAAGACCTCACAGGACCTGGCACGCTTCCTCGGTGTTACCGAGTCCCGTGTGTCGCAGCTCCGCAGCGAGGCGCTACGCAACCTCAAGCTCGGCATCGAAGCGCAGTACGACGTCGAAACCGACGGTGCACCAGTCGGCCGGGTCGCCAAGCGTCAGGCCGCATACGTCGACCAGATCGGCGATGCATCCGAATGGAAGAATCGCCTCAGCCGCTGGGACAACGAGTACGACGTGCCGGAAGAGCCGCTGCTCCCGATCCGACGGATCCCGGCCCCGACCCACAACTAGACAGCATCATCAGAAGCGTCTGACGAGGAGAACCCAACACCGCCGAACACCGCACCACCAGGAAGTACCGCCGCCTGAGCGACTAGAACGTCGCCGCCTGCTGCCACCGATCCAACAGCGTCGCATCGCCAAAAATCTCAAGGCGACTCGCTGGGATACGGCTCCACAGCAGCAGCAGCAAGTCCGACACCGGACCACGCGCTGCAACGTCACCCTTGGCATGGGAATGGTTCCATTCAATAGCATCGGAACCGTAGGTCATGAGCCACTCGCCGTCATCGATATCGGTGGCGTGTAGGTGGACTGTTTCGCCCTGCCCGTCGAGCGTTGCAAACTGCATGCGGTTCGGGGTGAAGACCTGCAGGACCTCGTCGATGCCGTCCCTGGCCTGACGAGCCTCGATCGGTGATGGGCTGCCAAACGCGGACTCGGCATCCCAACGGTGAATCGATACCTCGTGACTCAACCGCCGAACCCACCACGACGCCGGCTGCGGACCGGTGAAGGTGGGGCGGATGGCGTCAAGATCGGTGCGTTCCAGCGCTGTCAGCAACTCCCGGGAGCCGTCGTTGAACCAGTCGATGACCTCATCACCTGGTGGCGGCTCGGGAACCGACGAACGAGACGGTGGATTCTCCGGATCAGCCTCAAGGGCAAGCTGAGCGAAACGGAACACCCAACCGGTGTGACCAACGACAGAACGGACGGTCCACCCCTCGATGTGGGGGAGTTCGAGGTCAAGATGGGCTGCCGCAGCCTGCGAGAGCCGAGCGGCTTCCACCTGAAGCAGGTGCTGGTAGTCGGAGCTGCTGAGATTCGTCACCAGCCAAATCTATCCTGTTGGCCGGTTCGGTCGGGCGAGGCGACAAAGAACCACCGCTCTGCAGCTATATGCCGGCCTGCTTGTTGTCGAGGATCCAACGGTCAAGCTCCATCCAACGAAGCCCGAGCCACTCCGCCAGCTCCTCCTCGGAGGTTGGAAGCTCACTGCGAGCATGAGTCCACCAGCGGATGATCACCGGCTCGACCAGCGGTAGGCGTCTTCTGAGTCCGCGCAGTTCGGCCACACCTTCAAGGCCGACGTGGCCAACGACAACGACGTCCGCTTCGGGCTGCCCCCGAAGCAGCGCAAGGGTGCCCGCCGGCTTCGGAGGTAGGAGGGCTTGCAGCTTCTCCGCTCGCTCCACCACCTCGGGGTTGCCTTGCTTTCGCAGCGAGTTGAGCACTCGGGTGCGGGTCTCCGGCGTCGAGTAGGTGCCCTCCGGAAAGATGACCAGGGCCGACCCCGGTTCGGCCGACACCGCCATCTGATAGATGGCGGCCTCTTCCACCTCGGTGTCATTACCCCGAGCGACGAAGTGATTGCGCAGCCGGGTGCCGAAAAGGTCAAGGCTGGGATCCCACCGCAGTTCCCGCTTCAGCGCGTAGTGCACGAAGCGCTCCAACTTGTCGGCAACGATCGCGGCCGGGATGATGGCGTCGACCATGCTGGCGTGGCGGCTCAAGATGATGAAGTTCTCGGCCGGGAACTCAGCGGCATCGTCAAAGTCCAACTGGACGCCGAGCAGCCGCCCGGCCCACCGCAGTAGCGACGTGGCCCACCACGCCTGCACCTTGCGGTGAGCGTCAAGGTTCAGGTTGCGCCCAAACGACCCGGTCAACCACAACCAGGTTGCCATCACGATCCCGACCCATTCATGGCACAGGTAGGCAATGAAGTACGTGCACAGCCGCAGCGTCGGAAAACGCCACAGCTTGCCGACAGCGTCGACAGCCAGCGATACCACAACCCAAAGTGGTGACAGCAAAAGCCAGACCGGCAAGCCGATCAGGACCGCGGAGATAGAGATCGTACGACGGAAGAGGGCCCGCTCAGCCACTACCGATTCCCGCCGGACTGAAGAAGGTCTAGCGCTCTTCTTTGAAGAGGACGTGCTTGCGGACGACGGGATCGTACTTCTTGAGCTCGATCCGCTCCCGACTGTTGACCTTGTTCTTCTTGGTCACGTACATGTAGCCCGTGCCCGCAGTGGACCGGAGCTTGATGATGGGACGCTTATCACCGGACTTTGCCATCAGATCTTCTCCCCACGGCGACGAATGTCGGCAACGACAGACTCGATGCCCTTCTTGTTGATCGTCTTGATGCCCTTGGCGCTGACGGTAAGGGTCACCCACCGCTTCTCGCTGGGGAGCCAGAAGCGCTGACGCTGAATATTCGGGTTCCATCGACGGCTCGTGACCCGGTGTGAGTGGGAAACGTTGTTACCGAATGACGGCTTCCGACCGGTCACTTGGCAGATTTTCGACATCGTGGGAACCTCTACAGCTGAAAACTTGGCGCTGGAGGATGTTCCACAGAAAGTGGCCCATGAATAGCGCCGTATCGGACTAATTTATGCTATCGGGAACCCTTACGGGTTCCGCCGAGTTTCCGCCAGGGGGCGAAAACTCGCTGGCACGCTTCGCGTTGCGTCGAATATTGCGCAGGGCGCAATATTCGCGGGGAACCCTCGCTGGCAACGCTGACGGGTTCCGCAGGAGGGGGCTAGAACTGCTCTAGGTCGTCTTTGCCTAGCGGTTGGGGTGGGATGCGTTCGCCTGGCTGCCAGCGTTGCTTGCTGGCTTCGTTGGCACGCCTCAGCGGCCCGATGGCGAACCCGAACCCCACCACCATCAACGCCCCGACTGCGCCCGGCATCCAGTACCACGGCCGATCCTGGCCGTCGGCGAACGCTTGGGCCAGTGCCACGCCAATCACCCCGATGCCCGCGGCAGCGCCAAGGCCAAGCGCGGAGGCCAGAAACACCGATTCGTCGACAACAGCGTTTCGTCGCCGGGTGTAGTTGAGGCGCACCAGCTCGTGGTAGGCCAGCGCAGTCGCTCCGCCCGCCGCCAACAGCACCGGTGACAGGCCGCCGAACGTCGCCTCCGAGCCGATGATGATCAGGATGAGCATTGCCGACGTGGTGAGCCACAGCACGACGTGACTGCCACTCTCGACCGAGAGCACGTGCAGCGTCCAGATGATGATTGCGAAGATCAAAATGGCGACCCACCCACCCCAGGCGCCGGCGAAGACCGCCCACAGCGTGGCGATGAACAACGCAATCATGGACTCCGGGTCCTTGAGCTGGTTGACGTGATGGATCAGGAACTCGATGAGCCGATCGTTGAATCGCTGCATGCGGGTGGAGGCGGTGGTCATGGCTATGCCGGCTGCCGTGATCGACCGAGGTTGCGGACCACCCGACGCATGACGTGCTCAAGCGAGTCACCGGTGTGCCACGGGATGACGATGGCACCACGTTCCTGAAGCCACCGCTCGTTCAGCTCATTGCCAACTCGAAAAATCCGTCGTGCCAGCATGCCGATGTTCGGCTCCGGTTCGGGAATGGTTGGTTTGATGACGAGGATCTCATGGCCGCGACTGCGAAGGTCGACCAGCGCGGCGAGTGTGCTTTCACTCAGCAGCGGCGAGATGGCGACGATCGTCGCGGACTTCGGCATCTTGCTTGGCGGTACGTAGCCCGCTTCGGTCTGGCGCCGGGGCAACACCTCGGTGGCGAGTAGCGCATCAACGACGGTGTGCAGATGCCGCCGACCGAGTCGAGCCGGGAGCCAGCGGACGCCACGCCCAACGTCGACCAGGCCGACGCGGTCCTGAGCCCGAAGGTGACGTTCGCCGAGGGCCATTGCCGCGGTGACCGTCCAACGCAGGGTGGTGTTGAGGTCGACGCCAAGGTCCTGGGCGGAGTCAACCATGAGCACCACGTCCGACGAGCGGTCCGGGTGCCGCTCGACCACCATCGGCGTACCCCGCCGAGCGGTAAGACGAGGGTGAATCATCCGGACCGGATCTCCGAAGCGGTACGGGCGGACCTCCGCCAACTCACTGCCGGGACCCTTGCTCTTTGCCCGGTGCTCGCCGGTGACCGGGCGCTCCCGATACAGCGGGATAAGGCTGTTCAACCGCTCGGCCGGAGGGTGAACCCTGACGGGCAGGTGGATGGGGTACCTGGCCACCCGTTCCGACACACCCAGCCGGTCCCGGGTGGTGATGACCGCCCACTCGGGGCCTGCCGCACCCCACCGGTTGGCCTGCATGTTGACCGAGAACTGTTGCCGACCGTCAACCATGGTCACCAGCCGCGTCGGGCTGAGCGGAACAAGGGCCGCAGGAAGCTGCACCTCCAGCTCGGTCCAGGTCGGCCGTGATGACACAACCTCCAACCCGAACTCCAAGGTGTCGCCTTCGACCAGTCGGGGTGAGGACACCCACGGCTCCTCAACCTGCGCTTCCGGCCACCAGCCGTCGGCCAGCGAAAAGGCCAGTGCGCCGAGGAACGGCGCTGCGAGCGCCGCGGGCTCCAACGATCGATACAGGAGCGCTACCGCAAGTCCGCCCCAGCCGACAAAGAAGCAAATCCAAAACCGGTGGGTGAGGTGCCGGCTCATCGGTTGGCCGGCGGCACCTGGGGCGGAGGCTGATGTTCAGGCCTGGGCGCCGTCGGCGGCCCAAGACCCTGCTGAGTCCCTTGCGGGGCGTTGCCGGGAGCGGCGTTGCCCCGAGGGTGGTCCTGCGTGTTCGGTTGAGCGGGCTGTGCCCCCGGCACATACCCACCGGGTTGCGGCATCCCGTTGCCGGGCTGTTGGGGATAGCCCTGAGGTGGCGCGCCCTGTTGGACGGGCACGCCCTGCGGTGCCATGCCCTGCTGTTGCGGGACTTGTTGCACCGGCTGCTGTCGGACCTGTTGCGCCGGCTGCTGTTGGACCACCTGTTGTGGCTGTTGGCCAGCGGTCCGATCGCCCGGCTCGATCGCCCGGGGCGCAGGGACCTGGCTGACAATCTCGTTGATGACCTGATCGGCCCGAACGCCACGAACCCATTGGTCTGGCTGGAGCAGTAGTCGGTGCGCAAGGCAGGAAACGGCGACGGCCTTTACGTCGTCCGGCAGGACGTGGGACCGTCCGGCCATGGCGGCTCTGGCCCGGCTGGTCTTGAGCAGCGCGAGTGAACCGCGAGGGCTTGCGCCAGCCTCGGTCCGGGTGCTGGTCCGGGTGGCTTCGACCAGGTCCACCACATATTGGGCGACCGGCTCGCTGATGTGCACCTCTTCCACCCGTCGCTGCAGATGCAGCACGTCGTCGCCGCTCAGCACCGGGTTGAGCACGGTGCGGTCCGTCTTGCGAGTGGCCCGCCGCATGATCAGCTGCACCTCGAAATCCCGACCGGGGTAACCGATGTCGGTCCGGATCAGGAACCGGTCGAGCTGGGCCTCGGGCAGCGGGTAGGTGCCCTCTTGTTCGATGGGGTTCTGCGTGCCGATCACCAGGAACGGTTTCGGCAGCGGGCGGGTGACCGCGTCTGCGGTGACCTGCCGCTCCTCCATGGCTTCCAGGAGAGCCGACTGAGTCTTCGGCGGGGCCCGGTTGATCTCGTCACCGAGTACCAGGTTGGCGAACACCGGCCCCGGCCGAAACTCGGGTTGGGCGTTTGCGCCGGCCAAAATGGTGGCGCCGGTGATGTCGGCCGGGATCAGGTCAGGGGTGAACTGGACCCGGGAGAACTGGAGCCCGCCCGCTTCGGCAACGGCGCGTGCGATGGCGGTCTTGGCGACGCCGGGCACATCTTCGAGCAGGACGTGGCCGTCGGCCAGCAGCGCCGTGACGACGAGCTCAAGCACCTGCCGCTTGCCGACAATGGCACGCTCCAACTCATCGAGCAGGGCATTGGCGGCTTGTTGTACATCAGCGTGGCTCATCGGTGCGGAGATCCTAGCATCGGCTCAAGTGGCGCCAGCTCAAGACGTTGTTCGAGCAGGCTGATCACGTTTGCGATCATGTGGTCGTTTGCGTTCGAGGTCAGGGTGTACGCAGGATCGGTGATACCGGCCGCCGCGGTCAAACGGTTGACGGTTTGGATCAGGTCCTGTCGTGCCTGCCGGTTCCCTCCGGCCAACACCTGGTCATCGAGGGCTTTGAGTTCCCACGGCGTTCGCTGCAGGCCGACCTGGTCCGGTCGGACGATCTCTCGCGGGCCGGCGTTCTGGGAGCCGCGGCTGAGTCGTCGGTCGAGGCGAAACGCAAAGAACGCAAGCGCGAAGGTTGCCAGGGTGACCAGGAGGGGAAATGCCCCGGCGAGTGCTTGCATCAGACCCCTGCGAATTTCTCGGTGCTGTGGTTTGCCACTGCGTTCAGCTCTCGAAGATGCTCAACCATGAGGTCACGGTCGGCGCCGGACGCATCGCCGGGGGCAAAGCGGGCCCTAGCGAACATGTCGCAGATCGGGGCGAGCGGTACCGCCAACTCGGGCCGGCGCTGCTCAACCCTGGCGTGCCATTCGAACGGGGTTTCGTCGGCCCGTCGAGGTGGGACCCCGCCAAGCCCACGCTCGGTGGCGTAGAACGCAAGCCGGACCGCTCTGGCGGGGTCGGGGTCTGCGATGAGGACGGCCAGGAACTTCTCGAACTGATCTTCGGGAACACCGGTGGTGGCGAACTGGCTGTAGTCGAAGGGGTCATCGGGCCGGTTGCGGTGCAGGTACACCGCCGTGCCGATGCTCAATAGTGCGAGCAGCGCGATGCCGCCGAACACCCACGGCCACGGCAGGCTGCTGGCCCGGTCCACGATCTGTTCAAACGTGCCGCCGTCTTCTGCGATGTCTATCGGGCCCACAGTGGTGCCGTCTGACAGGGTCACCGAACCATCGGGGTTTGGCGTCAGTTCGGTCTCTTGACCGTCCGGGCCGATTTCTGTGGCGGTCACCCCGTCGTTCTCACCGTCCGGTCGGAACTCCACCCGGCTGCCGTCGGGCCGCACCAAGTCGAACCCGTCGTCGGTCGGCACCAGGAGGGTGTCATCGGGTTGGACCTCGTCGAGCGGGACAAGCTCAAGCTGCCCGTCCTCGTTCACCCGTATGGCCGAGAGGTCGTCCGGATCAACCTCGATCGGTTGACCGGTCGGTTGGTCGGCGACGATGTCACCGGTCGGTTCAAGCTCAATGCGGATGGGACCCTCGTCGCTGGTGATGACCAGGGGCTGGGTGTTGGGATCAACCTCGATGCCGGGAGCGAGATCATCGGCCGACTGAATGGTGATGTCACCGTCCTCATCGGGGACCAGCGGGTTCTCGGTTCCGGTCGTGGTGAATTCTCGCCCGGTCAGTTCCCCGTCATCGGAAGGACTCAGATTGATCTGGTCACCGCTGGGCTCGGTGATGCGAACACCGCCGTCGGCGGGTTCAAGGAGGAAGTCTCCGGCCTGCACGTCATCTCGCTCGACCGGTTCAAGCAGACCGTCGTCGGATACCCGGAACCCGATGAGGTTGCCGTCGGGGTCGGGGGTGAGGGTCCGGCCAGGGTCGGCGGGGATGAAGGAGTCGCCGGGGGAGACCCGCACCGGTTGCCCGTTCTCGTCGAGCTCAATGACAATCTCGCCGTTCTCGGTCTGAATGATGACGGGCCGTTGGCCTTCGCCACCCTGGTTACCCGAGTTGCCCTGGCTGCCAGACTGGCCTTCGTTCTGCGAGCCACTCTCAGAGTCTTGGCCCTGGCTTTGGCCTTGCTGGCTTTGGCTCTGGGAACCGTCACCCTGTTGCTGGTCGCCGTTGGCTTGGTCCTGACCGTTGCCGCTCTGGTCGGACTGATCACCAGAACCCGACTGCTCGGCCCGCTCCTCGAAGTCCTCACGGGACTCGGTGGACAGTGCCATCCCGACGAGAGCCAGAACGATGAGGAAACAGGGGATTGCCAGCAAACCTGCAAGCCGCCGTCCACTACTCACCGTTGTCACCACCCCATCATGGTCAAAAAACCGGGCGAATGGTTAGCGCCCGCAGGTAATAGAGCCACCATAGCTGCCATCGGTACGCCGACTGGTGGGGTGTAGCCCCCGTTTTGGCCTGGGGTTTTGGGCTTGTAGGCCGGTCTATGCCTCTAGGGTGCCGCTGCCGTCGTCCTCGTCCAAGGGATCGGTCACCGAACCAACGGCGGCGGTGGTCCGGGCGATGAGGGTGTCGTAGAACTCCTCGGGCTTCTCGACGAAGCGGATGAAGCTGAGGGCTTGGTCCTGACCGGCGGTCTCGACACGGAGGATGCCGTAGCGGAGCAGGTCTGCGGTGATGGTGGTCTTGTAGGAGATGTCGGTGACGCGGGTGAGGGGCATGGTGTTGATTTCCGAGCCCAGAAACGCTTTGGCAATGATGATGCGGCGGTTGGTGATGTACAGCTTCTCGTAGGAGAGCCAGAACAGGACCTTGAACCAGAAGCGGAGCACGGCCACGACGATGGCGATGAACGCAACCCCGAACTCCCCGAATTGGATGACGCCGAGGATCAATAAACCGACTACTGCGAAGGTGGCCCGCTTGCTCCAGTCTCCGGCGTTGACCCGGTAGGCCACAAGCCCGAAGGCGCAGACGCCGAGGATGGCCAACACGGGCCCGTCCGCGTTACGACCGCCCGAAAGGGCGGTGACAAGAAGAAGCACTGCAACGGTTTCAATCAGCGGTTGCAGCAGGCTGGCCCAGTGCAGACGCTCGTCGTAGATGGTGGTCTCGCCCTGGATGAGGACTTTGTCTTCGTTGACCGGAGCGAACAGGTCACGCAGCACCGAGCGATTCTCGTCGGGGGTATGCGTTTGTCTGTGTTCCATGGTCAGGCCTTTCTATCGGCCAATCAGTTCTCTGTTCCAGTGTGGCTGTGGGTGATGCCATCATGGGTGTGGGTGAACGTGTCCTCAACACCCTCGGTCGAGGGGGCGACGCTTGGCTCTGGGCTGGCGTCCGCTCCTGTGTTGCCGACGGTCTCACTGGTGCCGTCGAACAAACCGGTGAGGAATTCACCAACAGCGCTAAGCAGCTCCACCACAAAACCGGCGAAGTTGCCGGCGGTGTCGCCCGCGCTGCTCGGTTCTTGATAAATCAAGAACAGCACGAAAAGGAATGCTGCCGTGGGAAGCCATTTGGGAATCGGCATAGTTGCCTCCAGCGACACCCGTATTTTGGGGGTCGGGACTTAGGTTCGACGGCTCCACCCGCACGGCTCATGCTAGTGGAAGAAGCTGTCATTGGGCGAAAATTCTTCCACAGGGCCCGGTTTTAGTGGTGTCAGGCCCGACTTTGGCGGGTCCGTCTGGTTAGATGGCAACCATGACAGTCGTAAAGATCAACGCGCTGGAAATACCGCCTCAGGCCGGGGAAGAGATCGTAAAAAGATTCACCGCCCGGATGGAAAGCCTGGCAGACGTCCCAGGATTCGAGGGATTTGAACTACTGCGCCCCACCGGCGATGCCGAGACCCGCTGGTTCGTGTACACCCGCTGGGCCGACCAGACCGCCTATGAGGGATGGCGAGACGGTGACGGTGCTCGCAACAGCCACGCCGCGCCCGAAGGCGAGGCCCCGCAGCGTCCCGTCTCGATGGGAGCCACGCTGCTGGAGTTCGAGGTCGAAGTGTCCGCCGGTCCCAGCGGGGTCTAAGTTGGCCTGATGGTCCAGGGGGATCCATCGTGAGCGACACACCTGAATTTGGTCTTGCGCTGCGTCTGCTCGAGGGAGCAAAGCAGGAAGCGCAGCGGGCCGAGTCGTTGGGCTTCGACTTTTTGTCGACCGGCGAACACATCATGTTCCACGGCCCGACAGCCAACAACATGGTGTCGTTGGCCGCTGCCGCAGGGGCGACCGAGCGCATCAAGTTGATGAGCGGCATTGTGCTGGTGCCGCTGTATCCGCCGGCGCTCCTCGCAAAACAGGTCGCCGTGCTCGACGTGGTGTCCGACGGCCGCTTCCACCTTGGTATTGGTGTCGGTGGGGAGTACCCAAAGGAATTTCAAGCGGTCAACGTGCCGGTCGAGGAACGAGGGGCGCGAACCAACGAAGCGCTTGAAGTGATCGACAAGCTGCTCACCGAAACCGACGTGAGTTTCAACGGCCGTTTCACCACCCTTGACGAGGTGACCATTGCGCCCCGCGGGATTCAACAGCCTCGGGTCCCCATCTGGGTGGCGGGCCGCAAAGACGTCGCCATGCAGCGGGCCGCTCGCTACGCCGAGGGCTGGATGCCCTACATGTACACCCCGCAGATGTTGGCTGAGAGCATGGACAAGGTTGCCACGTTCACCGAAGAGGCGGGACGGCCGCCAGGTTCGGTCACCGGCGGGCTCTACATTTTCGCCTGCGTCCACGAGAGCCGGGAGCGGGCGCTCGAGTTGGCAAACCAGCAGTTGAGCAAGCAATACAACCAGGACTTCTCAAAGCTGGTCAGCAAGTACACGATCGCCGGGTCGCCAGAGGATTGCATCGCCAGGGTCCAGGAATATCTCGACGCCGGAGCCGAGACGGTGATCTTCAGTCAGGGCTGTCCCCCTGACTATGTGGAGGAGAACACCCTGGCCATCGCCGAGGGCATCCTTCCGGCGTTTCGTTGACGCCCTGACCGTCGACATCGGCGAGTTGGAACCATCGACCCGCGGCCAGACCCCGACCTGATGGGGGTAGGTGTGGCCGCTATGGTGCGCCTGTGCGCGAATGGGTAGCGATGGGTGAACAGGTGCGATTGTGACCGTCATAGATGTCAGCGGACTCCGCAAGGAATACCGAAACGGGGTGGTGGCCGTCGACGACCTCGACATCACCATCGAGGGCGGAGGGGTGCATGGCTTCCTTGGACCGAATGGGTCGGGAAAGACCACCACCATTCGCTGTTTGCTTGGCCTGATCAAGCCGACCGCCGGTGACGTGAAGATCCTGGGGACCGACACCACCCGCTCGCTTCACTCCGTCGTCGACCGCATCGGCGCCCTGGTCGAAACACCAAAGTTCTTCCCGACCTTCGGTGGCCGCAAGAACTTGCGCCTCCTGGCCGGCGTCATCGGTGTTCCCAACGCTCAGGTCGACCGGTGCCTGGAGACCGTCGGGTTGACCGAGCGCGCCGGCGACCGATTCAGCACCTACTCCCTTGGTATGAAGCAGCGTCTCGCCGTCGCAGCGACGCTGCTGAAAGACCCGGACCTCATCATCTTGGATGAGCCTGCCAACGGCCTTGACCCGGCGGGCATCGTCGAAATCCGACAGCTCATCCGTCAGCTCGGCGAGAACGGCAAGACCATCTTCGTCTCAAGCCACCAGCTCGGCGAAGTGCAGCAAACCTGCGACGAGGTGATGATCATCTCCAAGGGTCGGCTTGTGCGGAAGGGGTCGGTAACCGAGATTGCCTCGCTCGGGGTCGGCCAGCATCAAATCGTGACCATCGACGGGGTGCCCGAGGCGATGGCGGTGCTGCAGCAAGCGGGCTTTCCGGTGCAGCCGGGCAATGAGCCAAACACGCTGCTGGTGCAGATACCTCTGGAGCGCTCGCCGGAGATCACCCAGGCGTTGGCAGCCAGCGGCAGGTTCCTCAGCGGTCTTCGCCCGAGCGAGGCTTCGCTTGAGTCGGTCTTCTTGGAACTGACCCGAGGGGAGGGCTCGCTATGAGACTCTTCGTCATTGAGCTCAGACGATTTTGGGGTCGGCGAATCACCTGGGTCACCATCGCGGTCATCGCGGCGTTGATGTTGATCGGCGTTGGCATTGGATTCACCCAGGCCAGCTCGGAACCGCCCGACGAGTCCAGTGTCTTCATCGACCTGCAGTGCCAGGAAGCGTTCGTCGGTTTTCGGGATGCGGGCGACCCGGAGCTGCAGGGCCTCTCCGACGACGAGCTGGGCGAGCAGTTCTGCGCAAGCTCCGATGGCGACCGCCGATTCTTCGCCACCTTCATTCTGGATGAGCAGACCGAGGACTGGAGTGCCACACGCGCCATCGAGCAACCGGTGAACAACTTTGACGTTGACGGCGAGGAGTATCGCGACGCCAGGATCGGACTTCTCGGCCTTGTGCCGGGCATCAGCACCTTCCTGTTGATCATCGCTGTGGTGCTCGGCGGGTCCTTTGTCGGCGCCGAGTATCGCTTCGGCACCGTAGAAAACCTGCTGCTGTGGGAACCTCGACGGCTCAAGGTGTACGCCACCAAGTGTTTGGCCGGGATGGTCTCGGCCGGAGCCGTCATGGCAGTCCTGACCGCCTGGCTGACGCTGCTCCTTGTCGGGCTTGCCCAGTTCCGCGGGTCGTTCGCCGGCATTGACGGCACGTTCTGGGTTGACTGGGTGGCCACCGTTGGCCGGGCCGCTCTGATGGCGGCGCTGTTCTTCGTCTTGGCCATGGCCATTGCCACGCTTGCCAAGAACACCACCGCTGCCGTTGTTGCGCTGCTCGGTTGGTTTGTGGTCAGCAACATCCTCATTGAGCTGCTGGCCCGATGGTTCCGGCACTACGAGCTGTTCAGCAATGCCAGCTCGTTCATCGGTCAGGGCGAAGTCTCAAAGTATGTCGGCTCCGGCAGCACCGAGACCCTGGCGTACTCTCACGGGTACTGGGTTGCGGGCGCAATCGTGGCGGTGTGGGCCGTGGTGCCGGCGTTGCTGGCTGCCGGCGTCTTCCAGCGTCGCGATATCTCCTAGGGATGTTCCTCTGGGTGTAACCAGCCGATGAGGGTCTGCGGGGCCAGGTCGGACAGTCGTGCGCGGTAGCGCGCCAGGTCGCCGCTGCTGAGTACTTCGGCTGCGGATCCGGCGCGGCCTTGACGAAAGAACGCGGCCCGGCTCTTGAGGATCTGGCCCGGGTCTGGAGCCAGTCCATCGCTGCGACGTTTCATCTGCTCGAACGTGGCCGCCTTGGCCAGCTCGGCAATCGACGCCGTGTCGCTGTCGCTAGTCATCCCGAGCGCTGCGGCCAGTTCGCTCATCTGGGTTTCAAGATCTGCCAGCAGATCTTCGTATCGCACCAGGATGACGTTCGCTTGGGTGCGGCGGGCCCACGCGTCGCTCAGGTGCCACATGACGCCAGGAAGTGAATCGAGGCGCTCGGTCACCGGTCCGTCCCAGTCAATCCAGTCGTTGAGCCACTGCTCCAGCGGTGGCGTCGGCACGCTGTTGGCGCCTGACGGATTTCCGGTGAGTTCGGCCAGGCGCTCTCGGTCCAGGTTCTCACCCTGGTGGTAGAGCGAAACGGCTGCGTCCAGCGGGTGTCGAGCAACCACAATGTAGAAGGCCTCGGGATGTAGTTGAATGCCATCGAGGGGAGTGTGGGTTTTGATGAAACGGCGGTGGGTTTGGGCATCGAGTTGCCGAAGCATTTCGTCGTTGGCGACGCCGAGCCAGTCCAGCCACGGCGATAGTTCGGCGAGCGGTCGAGGAAGGGTGGCGGTGCGAAAGACCAGCAGTGCGCAGATCATTTGCATCCATGTGGTGCCGCTCTTCGAACGCGTACTGATGACTATGTCACCGGGCCGGTACTCAAAGTTCAACCAACGGGCGCTGTCCTCGTCATGAGATCGGTAGCGGGTCGGCGGGACAGGCACAGCTCAATGGTAAGACTCCTGCAATGGTAGGACTCGCCCAATGGCAGGACTCGCGGCCATGAGTAACCTTGCTCCCTGCCGATCACCAGAGGGCCGGTTGGGTTCATAGTGAGAGCGGTGCGGTGGTGGATTCTGGCGGTGATGGCGATGGGGATTGCGGGCGTCGCCGGGTACCTGTCCGTAGAGCCGACGGTGCTCGTCGGGTTCGACCCCGGGGCCGAGCAACGGGCGCTGCCCGACCCGGCCAGCGTGACGGCAACACCCGAAGACCTCGTCGACCCGGAGGGTGCGCCAGCTGGCATTGAGCTGCCGGACGGCCTTGGCGTGCTCGGCGAAGACGAGTACTTCAATGACTTCAGTGAGCCGCTCGGTCCGGAGTGGGTTGCCTATGACTCGATCGGCCACGCCGGCTGGGGGCTGCGTCGCCCGTCCGCTATCGGGTTTCAAGAAGACGTGACCGCCGCCGGTGAATCGGTGCTGACCATCACCGCGGCGATGGGTGTTGACGACGAGGAGGGCCAACTGGTGTCCGGCGGGCTGAAGCTGGTGATGCCCCAGACCTACGGTCGCTACACCATGCGGATCCGAGTCGAGTCGGACCCGTCCGAGGTGACCTCCGGTGTTGCACTCCTGTGGCCCGAATCCAACGAGTGGCCGAGGGATGGCGAGATCGACATCATGGAAACCTGGGCCAACCGGGTCTCCCGTACGCCGGTCGAGTCAAACCTGCACTGGCTGAACCCCGCGGCGACCGAACCGTTCGAACGCAGCGACGATGCCAAGCAGCTTGCAACCCACCCCGGCGTGGACGGAACGCTGTGGCATGTCTATCAGCTCGAGTGGCGAGAAGATCTGGTGTCGGTCAGCGTCGACGGTGGCGAGCCGGTGATCCTGTCAACGGACCCGACCCAGATTGCCGACTGGCCAATGGAACCGGCGTTGCAGCTTGACGCCTTCCCATCGCCAGACGCGCCCGATCTACAACCGGTGCTGGACGCCCCGGTCACCATGTTCGTCGACTACATCCTGGCGCAGCCATAGCGATACGCCGTGCAACCCTAGCGCTCTGGCCTAGAGGCCGTACCGGTGGGGGTCGGTTCTGACCCATTCACCGATGCGTTCACCGATCATGATCGAGGTGAGGTTGGTGTTGGCCCTGGGCACGGTTGGCATGATCGACGCGTCGGCAACAACGAGCCCGTCGATGGCGTGGCATCGGCCGAACTGGTCAACGACGGCATCGGCATCGTCGCTCGGCCCCATCTTTGCGGTGCCAACCGGGTGGTATCCCGAGCCGCTGGCCCGCGTCGCCAGCTTGGATAGATCCTCGGTGGTGCAGCGGGCCGGGTCGGGGTAGATCACCTCGTCGATCAGGTCTGCCAACGCCGGTTGTTTCGTCAACGCCAGCGCGTCCTCCAACGCTGCCACGTTGCGGGCCACGTCGTTGTGGTTCGTGCCGAAGTTGGTGTCGATGAACGGCATGGCGTGCGGATCGAGCGACCGCTGTCGGACCCGGCCCCTGCCCTCCACCCATTCAAGGCTTGCGGCAAGGCCGAAGGCGGCCCGCCCGTCGCGGCGCGGCACCCGGGTGATGAGTTCGATGTTGACGTCGAGGGGTTGGTCGCTGCCGTCGGTGGTGTAGCGGGAGATGGTCTGCACCAGCGGCAGGTCTGCGGCACAGAACTCCGGGACCCGGCAGGTCATGGCAACCAGCAGTGCCGGATGGTCGCTCAGGTTGGCGCCGACGCCCGGCACCGTCGCTACCGGGTCGACGTCGAGCGCCGCCAGTTCTTCGGCTGAGCCGATGCCGGACCGCACCAAAATCCCCGGACTGTGCACCGCCCCCGCAGACAGCACCACCACCGTCGCCCCGATGGTCTCACGAGAACCGTCGGTGGCTTCCACCTCTACCCCCACCGCTCGGCCGCCCTCGGTGAGCACCCGCACCACGGTGGTGTCCGACTGAATGGTCAGGTTGTCCCGGACCCGGGCGGCGGCCAGGTAACCGATGGCGGTGGAGACCCTGACCCGGCCCAGCTTGTTCATGGCCATCACGCCAACACCGACGGCGTCCGGCGCGTTCACGTCATCGCAGTGGGGGTGGCCGTGCGCTCGGGCTGCCTCGATGAACGCGGCCTGTGTGGGAACCAGCTCATCTGGTTGCCAACGCCTGACGGTGATGGGACCGGCGTCGCCGTGGTGGGGGAGCGAGCCGTAGTCAAGGTCACGCTCCAGGCGGTTGAAGGCGGGCAGGACCTTGTCCCAGGCCCACTGGTCGTTGCCGAGAGCGGCCCATCCGTCGTAGTCGGCCGGGGTGCCGCGCAGCGCAATGGTGGTGTTGACCGCCGTTGAGCCACCGGTCACCCGGCCTCGAGGAAAGTGCACCGGCGTGCGGTCTGGCACCGGCTGGTAGTCGAGAGACCAGTCGTGATCGGTCAGCGAGTTCTGGTGACCGTTGATCAGGTCATCGGGAAGGGTGGAGGCCGCTTCATAATCTGGCCCGGCCTCAACCAACAGGACGTTCAAGTGTGGGTTCTCGCTGGCCCTCGCCGCGACCACCGCCCCGGCGGCGCCACCCCCAACGATGAGTACATCGACTGCCGGTTGCATCCTCACCACCCTCCCCGTCCCCGTCCCCGATGTCAACGTGGCTGACACCTGTTACTAAGCTCGTTCCGGTGACCATAGATCTGGCGATTCGCAACGTTCGCATTCTCGATGGCACGGGCGGCCCTTCTCGACTTGGCGACGTGACCGTGTCCGGAGATCGCATTGTTGCGGTCGATGACGAGACCGGCACCCGCACCGGCGCTGGTTCCGACGCGGACACTGCTCCGGTGGAACTGGACGGTGAAGGGCTGTGTCTCAGCCCCGGCTTCGTCGACGTCCACACCCATGACGACGGCGCTCTCATCCGCCACCCCGGCATGGAGTTCAAGTTGGCCCAGGGCTGCACCAGCGTGGTCATCGGCAACTGCGGCTTCAGCGCGGCTCCCGCCGTCGAGGGCGAGACCGAACCGAGCGGGTTGATCGGCCTTCGACCAACCTGGACCGACCTCGCCGGTTTCTTCGATGCCGCGACCGAGGCAAAGCCGGCCGTCAACGCCGTTGCGCTCATCGGTCACAACAGCATCCGCCGCCTGGTCATGGGTAACGAGCGTCGGGAACCGACCGATGCAGAGCTGGAAGAGATGAAGCGCCATGTCGCCCTGGCAATGGAGCAGGGGGCGTGCGGTTTCTCGACAGGTCTGATCTATGAACCCGGCCGCTACTGCGCAACAGAAGAAGTGGTCGAGCTGGCCCGAGAGGCCGCGACCCGGGGCGGGATTTACGCCAGCCACATTCGCAACGAGGGCGACCGACTTATCGAAGCGGTTGACGAGGCCATCTTCATTGGCCAGGAAGCCGGGCTGCCGGTCCAGCTTTCCCATCACAAGGCCGCCGGTCCCGCCAACTGGGGCAAGGTCACCGAGTCGTTGGCCAGGGTGGACGAGGCCAACGGGAACGGGGCCGACATCACGCTGGACGTCTACCCCTACACCGCTGGCAGCGGACCGATGGCGCAGTACTTCAACCTGGACCGGCTCGACCCTGGACTGGCCGCCGTCATTCGCTTTGCGAGCTGCCCGGCGTTCCGCTCCTACGAAGGCCGCATGGCGGTTGACGTTGCCGAGGAGCAGGGGGTGGAACCGGTCGATGTGATCCGCCAGGTGCTCACCGCCCCCGAAGGCGACCGAACTATCTGCATCCAGTTCATCATCGACGAGAACGACATTGAGACCAACCTCCAGCACCCGCTGATGATGGTCGGGTCCGATGGCGTGGTCGACCTCCGTGGTCAACCGCACCCCCGCCTTTTCGGTACGTTCCCCCGGGTGCTTGCACATTACGTGCGGGACCGTGGTGTGCTCACGCTTGAGGAAGCCGTCCGCCGCATGACCCAGCTGTCATGTCAGCGGTTTGGGCTTGTCGACCGTGGTGTGATTGCCGAGGGGATGTTCGCCGACCTCGTCCTCTTTGACCCGGAGCGGGTGGCCGACACCGCAACCTACGACGACCCGAAGCAGGAACCGCTCGGAATTGAAGCGGTCATTGTGAATGGCGAGGTCGCCTATCGTTCGGGAGCCCACACCGGTGTGGGCTCCGGCCGTATGCTGCGCTACCAGCCCGAGGGGTAGACCGGCTCCGGCTGCCGCTTCGCCAACCGCCCCAAACGTGCGGTATTACTAGGGGCATGACCGCGACGGACACCACGAGCACGCCAGCCGAAACCGAGGACGAGTTTCGGACCCGCTGCCAAGCATTTCTGACCGAGCACGCAACCGGATTGACCTTTGAGGTGCCGGACCCTCGCAGTGCCGCAGAGCTTGAGGCCTGCAAAGTCTTTCAGCAAAAGGTGGCGGACGCGAACCTTGCCGGGGTGACCTATCCCAGCGAGTACGGGGGCCTTGGTCTGCCGAAGAGCTACGACCGGATTTGGCGTGAGGAGTACGCCAAGCACCACGACATGACCGGGCAGCTGACCATCAGCCACGGCATGTGCGTGCCGATGCTGGCCGAGTACGGCTCCCACGAGCAGAAGGCCGAGTATCTGCCAGATGCCATCGCCGGACGGACCGTGTGGTGCCAGATGTTCTCCGAGCCGGGCGCCGGATCCGACGTCGCCAGCCTCCAGACCAAGGCCGAACTCGACGGCGAAGAGTGGACCCTCAACGGCCAGAAGGTGTGGACCACCCTCGCCCACGTTTCGGACTACGGCATCATCGTTGCCAGGACCAACCCCGACGCGCCGAAGCACGCTGGCATCTCCATGTTCATCGTCCCGATGGATGCCCCGGGGGTTGAGATTCGGGCCATCCACCAGATCGACGGTGGCAAGCATTTCAACGAGATCTTCTTCACTGACGTTCGCCTGCCCGCCACTGCGCTCATCGGTGAGCTGAACGCCGGTTGGCGTCTTGCCACCGCCATGTTGATGTACGAACGTGTCGCCATCGGCACCGGGTCGAGCTCGGGCATCAAGACGCCCACCTCGGACTTTCTGATCAAGACCGCCCGCAGTTACGGCAAGCTCTCCGACACCGTCACCCGGCAGGAACTCATGAAGATCTACCTCGAGGAGACAACAAAAAGCCTGGTGTCGCTGCGGACAAGAGCGGAACTGAAGGCGGGCAACACGCCGGGACCCGGCGGCTCGCTCGGCAAGTTGCACGGAGCGAAGATTGCCAGAATGTCCCGGGCGTTGATGATGAACCTTGCCGGCCCGGCCGGCGCGGCGTGGGATGACGCAGCGGACGCCGATCGGCTTTCGCAGTCAACGCTGCGGAGCTTCAGCGCAAACATTGCCGGTGGCACCGACGAGATTCAGAAGAACATCATCGGTGATCGAGTCCTTGGTCTACCACGGGATATTTCGGTCGACCGGGACGTTCCGTTCAAAGAACTGAAGGTCGGCACGCAGGGCTAGTTCGGCGCAGAACTATGGCGCGGTCAGCGCCGTAGGTGCGTAAGGCGCTGTAGCCAGCTGACCGGTCTGCGATCATTGCCTGGCAGCGCCGGGCGCGAGCCAGTTGATTTGCTTTTGTGGGGCCTGTTATCCTCACGCAGCTTGCAGCTAGGGCAATCGGGTAACCGATTTGGCGGAAAGGGCGAAGAGTATGAGAGTTCGATTGAGGATCATGGCAGCGCACGTGGTCGCACTCCTGACGTTGGGAGTGCTGACGACGGTGGCGGCTCCGCCAGCCGATGCAGCGGCGCCGTTGAGTTGCGAGTTTTGGTTGAACGATGGACCGGTCAGCCTTCGCTTTGTCCACTCCGGAAATGCCGAGCACAGGGTGTTCGTGAATGGCGCATTGGTCACGAAGCTCCGCCGCGGCAACGCGGGCGACTACATGGGTCCGCAACTCGCCTATGCCCAGCCAGGCACGCGGTACGTGGTTGCGTCCTTTAACGACGCCAACCAGCAGGTCGAACGGGTGCGGTGCGTTGAGCGACCGAGTCAACCGGGACCGACCAGCGGCATTTCGTGCTCCTACCGAATAGTCGGCGACAAGCTACGCATCTCGTTTACCCACACCGGCTACGCCATTCACAAGGTTGCGGCGGGCAGCAACGTCGTCCATGCCTTCTATGGCGACGAGGGCGACGCGGGCGACCGGGTCATTTATGAGATGGACAATGACCCGCTCAATATCGCGTGGAACACGCGGATCATCGTCTTCAGCGGGCAGGGCTTTCACAACAAGGTTGATGCCTCGGGATGTACCGAGACGCTGGACTGGATCCCCAAGCCTCGGCCGGGTGATGTCGAGCTGAAGTGCTCGGTTGTCGAGCGGCCCGACGGCACCGCTACGGTCACGGTGAACAACACCGGCGCCGCGTACTACATCTTCAAAACCGACGGCTCACGCCAGACTACGGTCAAGGGAGTCGACCAGGTCGGTGCGGAGATAAGCGTCGATGTCCGAGAGGGCTACCGCTACACGATCCTTGCCAAGAACGAAGACCGCCAACAGATCGCACGCGCCGGTTGCATCGGTTAGCGGGCTAACGCACCGGCCGACACCGGCCGGTGGTTGGCGGCCGTAGGCTCAGTCGCCGGTGGAGGTCCACTGCATTTCGAGGGCCAATTCTTCGTTGCCGTCCTCGATCTCGTGTTCGATGATGATCTCGGCGTCCGGTGGCACGGTGAAGCGCTTGTTCTGCACCTGAATGCGGAACGACTCGCCCGCTTCGAGCGCGTCGGCAAGGCGTCGAAGGGTCTCGACGAACTGCGAAGTAGGAACGTTCTTTTCAATATCGCGATCAGCCATCCGAGCAGTCTGGCGTGCCGCGGACTCGTTGCGGCGTCAGGTCGTACAAAAATTGCGCTCGAGCTTGAGCGTGCCTCAGCCGGTGTTGCGCAGGCCGGCGGCAACGCCGTTGACCGTCAGCAGCAACGCCCGCTGGAGTCGGCTGGCGTCCTTGTCTGTTGCGTCGGCGTCCGCCGCCGCTCTGGACCTGGCGAGCAGCTCCACCTGCAACACGTTGATCGGGTCGAGGTAGGTGTCTCGAACGGCGAGCGTGCGTTTGAGGATGGGCAGGTCATCGAGGAGTCCGTGGCCCTTCAGCCGCGTCACCTCGGCCACCGTCTTGTCGTGCTCTTCGACCACGCGGTCAAACACGTGATGCAGCGATGGGTCCACCAACCGGTTCACGTAATGGCGGGAGATGGCAAGGTCGGTTTTGGCCAGCGTCATCTCAACGTTCGAGATGAACGTTGCGAAGAACTGCCAGTCGTTGAGCATGGCCAGGAGTTCGGCGTCGTGGCCCGCGGCCCGAGCGGTCTCCAGCGC
>CAZSTV010000022.1:22740-41722 GCA_964609665.1 uncultured Acidimicrobiaceae bacterium | reverse complement strand
CCGGGTCGCCGCCCCAGCACTCTGGGGCACGGCGCCGCCTCGCCCACAAATGCCATCAGGTAGTTCAATACGACCGAACACGGTCAGCACATGCGCCAAATGTGTTGCAGGTCGGCTAGGGGCGGGGTGGGAGGTTGTAACGCTCCAAGATGTTGTCCGGCTTGAACGTCTCGAACGGGACCTCGTCCGCCAGGCACAGTTCGACCATCGCGTCGATGATTTCGGCCGGATCAAGCTGATTGCCGAGCATCCGGACCCTGGTGGACTCCGCCAAATCGCCTTCGGCGGTGCCCGGAGACACCAGTTCCTGAACGCCGTCGACCATCTCATCGTTGAAACCGGTGGCGTATGGCCCCGGATTCAGTTTTACGACCTCGATGCCGTATGGCTCCATCTCCACCCGCAACGACTTGGTCATGGCCTCAAGGGCGTGCTTCGTCATGGCGTACGGCCCAGACAGCGCACCGGAGGAAACCCCGGCAATCGATGAGACGATGATGATCCGCCCCGAGCCTCGCTCCATCATCTTCGGTAGAACGGCCTGCGTGACCTGCAGCGTGCCGAAGACGTTCACTTCGAACACCGCCCGCACTCGCTCCATCGGCACCGACGCCAGCGGGCCGAGTTGGCCCATCCCGGCGTTGTTGAGCAGGACGTCAACCTCCAGGGCCGACGCGGCGGCCAGGTCATCGGGGTCGGTGATGTCCAACCGCTGGGGCTGGACCCCGTCTGCAGCCAGAGACTCCGATTCAGCATCGGTCATGGTGCCGCCGATGACGTTGTGGCCCTGCGCCGCAAGCGCCTTCGCCGCTCCTCGCCCAAACCCGGAACCCGCACCGGTGATCAGAATGGTCTTCTCATTCGCTGTAGTCACCGCATGAGTGTATGGAGCGCGGCGCGTGGGGGCCAGCGGGGGTAAAGTTGCGGCCGATGAGTGACACCGATGCGATCACTGGCCACAAGGACGAGTTCATTCAGCTGATGACGGATGCGGGGGTGCTGACCTTCGGTGACTTTGTCACAAAGAGCGGCCGCTCGACGCCGTACTTCATCAACACCGGGCTGTACCGAACCGGCGAGCACATCCGGCGGCTCGGTGAGTACTACGCAAAGGCCATCCTCTCCGAGATCGGCCCCAACTTCGACGTGCTCTTCGGCCCGGCGTACAAGGGCATTCCTCTTGCGGTCTCCACCGCGGTGGCGCTGTCAGAGCTGGGACATGACGTTGCGTACTGCTTCAACCGCAAAGAAGAAAAGGACCACGGCGAGGGCGGAGTCATGGTCGGCCACAGTCTCCAAGACGGCGATCGAGTGCTCATCGTCGAAGACATCACCACCGCCGGGACCGCCATCAGAGACTCGGTGCCGTTGCTGCGGGTCGCGGCGGACATCTCACTGGCAGGCCTGGTGGTCTCGGTCGATCGGCGAGAGCGTGGCCTCGATGAGCGGTCCGCTCTGCAGGCCCTGGCCGAGGAATTCCAGATGCCGACGTTCGCCATTGTCACCGTGCACGAAATCATGGCCATCATGGATCTTGACCCCTCGGTCGAGTCCGCAATGCTGGCCTACCTGGCCGAGTACGGCGTCGACGGCTAGTCCGTCAACAGCCGGACCGTCACTCAGGGAGTGAGTGGTGCCTCGCCAGCTTCGGCCCCGGTCGGTTCGTCCCGGGACCAGATGGACTGGACGTAGACGGCGATGAGCATGACCGCCACGCCCATCAGACCAAGGGTCAGCTCCAACCCGATTTGATCGGCCAACATGCCGAGCGGTAATGAGGCCAAGCCGAATGCGCTGAACCCCAGCCCGAGCAACGATTGCACCCGGCCGTGAAGCGCCGGATCGGCGGCGCTGAGCGCCAACGTGCCGTTCATGGATTGGAAGCCCGCGGTGGCCGCGCCGAGCAGCGTGGTTGCCACCCCGGCCAAGAGGAACGACGGGGCCCAGCCGAGAAAGATGAGGCTGAGGCCAATGCCGATGGCCGACCAGAACTGAATGGATCGCCCCTGGGCCAGAGACGACCGGGCGATCGCCAGCCCGGCAACCAATCCGCCGAGCGCGCCGACCAGGGACAACCTGGCGTATCCGGCGGCGCCGGCATTGAAGAAGTCCTCAGAAACACTCGGGAGAAACGCAACGTAGGGAAAGCCGATCATCGTGATGGCGATGGCCAGTACCAGTACCGGGCGAATGGTGGCGTGGCCACGGGCGTAGGCCAGACCTTCCACCATTTCGGCCAGCGGCGCCCGCTTCGGTCTGTTGGGGTCCGGATTGCCGGGCCCGAGGAACGAGAAGCAGATCACCGACAGCACGCTCAGAATTGCTGCGGTCAGGTAGATCGCCTGGTAGCTCAGCCATGCGACGCCCAGCATGGCGCCCGCTACAGCGGGTCCGAGCACTCGGTTGCAGTTGAGCGACACCTGGGACAGCGCCACTGCGTTTGGAATCAGGCTTGGACCGACCAGCTCCACCGTGTAGGCCATGCGGGCCGGCACAAGCAGCGCAAAGGCCACCGCTTGGAGGGCCGACACCACGATCAGCATCCAGAACTCGGTGATGTCGAGATACTCGGTGACCGCAAGCCAGGCCGAGGAGAAGGCCAGTTGGCTTGTGGAAGCGATCATGACCACACGCTTCGGGAACCGGTCTGCCACCACTCCACCGATCGGGGTGAAGATCAGCGATGTTGCCCCGAATGCCAACGTCACGATGCCGAGCGCCGTGTTGGTGCCGCCAAGCTCCTTGGCCAGCGCGCCGCGGGCGATGATGCCGGTGAAAATGGACAGGTAGTACAGAAACGTCCCGATCCAGATGATCCGGAACGGCAGAATCGAAAACGAGGCGAACATCGAACTCTGGGAACTGTCGCCGTCGTCGGCGATGTCCCGGGCAGAATCGGTTGACGTCACCTTTCGACTATGGCATCGAGTGCCCGCGCGAACCCAAACGGGGATTCGTCCGCGTTGGACACGGTGGCGGTGTGGTCGGGCCTACTAGCGCTCATCGATACCGGTGAACAGCACGATTATTCGGCCGCCGTCGGTGGCCGGCGCTGCTTCTTTGTGCACCTGGAGGACGCCTGCCAGCCCGGCGGAACCGGTGCTGCACACCGGGATTGTGGTGTACGCGTGGGCCATGGCGTAGGCCTGTTCAACGAAGGATTCCGCAACGACGAGTGGCTCGCCGCCGCTCTGCTTTGTGCGGCGCAGCAGCGGCAGCCAGTCATAGGTCACGTCGTCGAGAATACCGGTGGCGAGGCTGTGAGGTTCCTGCTCCCAGGCCCACATGTAATCGCCGGGAGACCGTTCAGCCTTGGCGAAATCGAAGTCGGGGGCGAGCAGATCCCAGGCCCGGCGCAGCGGCGCGCATCCCTCGGTCTGTACCGGGTAGAGGGAAACGTGGGGGACTGCCATGGAAACGGCGGTTGCCAGGGCGCCGCCGCCGACCTGGATGTACAGCGAGTCATTCTCGGTCAGGCCGCCGGGGGCCTGGTCGGCAAGCTCCCACCCGAGGGTTCTGCCACCGTCGAAGGTTGCCGGGGTGTCGGTGCCCTGCACGCTGAATGAGTGCACGCCTCCGGCGACCGCCTCGCGGAACCGCAGGTATGCGGGGTCCCCGGACTCACCGTCGCGTCGGGGGCAACGATTGACCTCGGCCCCAAGGTCGGTGAGTCTGGCGACGATTGCCTCGTCGGCCCAGGTGGGCACGAACACGTCGAGTCGTCGCTTAAGGGCCGCGGCCACGACGCCGGCCCCCATCGCCGCGTTGCCACAGCTCGCTATCGCCAAGTGATCTGCCTGTGGGGCGCCAAGCGCTTCGTCGACCAACATCTGGATGGCAACCCCGAATAGATGCCGGGCCTTGTGGGAGCCGCCGACGTTGCCCGGTTCGGCCTTGACGAGCAGCGACACGTCAGGACCGATTGCGGCCGCAAGCTCGGTCGCCTCGACCAGTGGGGTGATGATGAACCCGTGACCCTCAACCTCGGCCACTGCCGCGTCCAGCTCCGACACGATGGCCACGAACTGCTCGTCGCTCAGCGCTCCGGAACGAACCGCCTGGTAGGAGTCGAGCCGTTCCCGGTACTTCAGAAACGGGTTGTCGGTGTTGCTGGTCTCGGCCATGGCTGAATCAACCGTGGGAGGCGCCGGTCTCGGCGTTGAACTGGTCGATCATCGTGTCCCACGCTGCGGTGTGGGGCCGGAGCCCGTCCCACCAGTCCTGGCTACGACGGACCTCGAAGTCCGGAATGGCGACGCCCTGCTGCTCCACCCAGGTGAAATAGCCGAGGTTGAAGACCCGGTCCCGCTCGACCTCGCCCATCTCCATCGAATGGGTGGTGGTGACGTTTTCAAGGTGTTCCGCAAACACCGCCTGGGCCTCGGCGTCTTCAAACCCACCGCTGAAGTGGGTGGACATGACCTTCTCCCGCTCGGAGTTGTACAGCTCGGAACCGTCGGTGGCGACGCTGACAATGACATCGTCGGGGCCAAGATTCCACCGCTTCGCGGCGGTGATGGCGGCGAGGGTGTTGCAGATAGACGAGTAGCCCATGTCGACGAGCAGCTCGGCGATTGCGACGCCCCGCTCGCCGAGGAGACGTTTGCCCGCCGGGGTGTTGAACAACACGTCCAACTGGTCGGTGGACTGGTCGCTCACCGCAACCACAAGGTCGGTGTTTGTCACGTTGTGGATCAGCGGAATGTGCTTGTCGCCGATGCCCTGAATGTTGTGGTCGCCAAAGCCGTTGTAGAGCATGGTCGGCACCTGCAGCGCCTCTACCGCAACGATCTTCGCCCCCTGGCTGTCCTTGAGGTAATCGCCGGCACCCAACGTCCCCGCCGAACCCGAAGCCGACACAAATGCGGCAAGCCGCCCCGGTCGGTCTGCGGTGACGTGCTGGTAGACCCGCTCCAGCGATGGGCCGGTGACCGAGTAGTGGCCGAGGTGGTTGGAGAACTCACTGAACTGGTTGAGGATGACGTTCTCGGGATCGGTGGCCAGCCGGTTGCACTCGTCGTAGATCTCCTTGACGTTGCTCTCGGTGCCATAGGTCCGAATGACGTCATCGGGATGGTC
The DNA here is from genome assembly GCA_964609665.1 of uncultured Acidimicrobiaceae bacterium. Lineage (GTDB taxonomy): Bacteria > Actinomycetota > Acidimicrobiia > Acidimicrobiales > SZUA-35 > JAHELU01. Next base: position 36,643 of record CAZSTV010000022.1, on the reverse strand, counting down.
GATCCAGCGGTCGAGCCACTCAAATCGTTCTCGGCTCATCCCCTCGGGCAGGACCGCAACGCCGCGGCAGTTCATGATCTTGGAGATGGCGATACCGCCCCGGGCGTAGTTGCCGGTCGATGGCCAGATGGCTCGGTTGGCCGTCGGGTCGAAGCGGCCGGTCACAAGCCGGGCCACCAGCGTGGAGTAGGCGGCGAGGACCTTGTGGGCTCGAATCATCGGGAACCGGTTGCCGAACGCCAGCACGATCCTGGCGTCGACGCCGGTCAGCTCGGATGGGAGCTCGATGTGGTTTGGCACGTCGACGAAGCCGGGATAGTTCCCGCCGCCGGGCGAGTCGGCGTGCTCGTTGTACCAGTGGACCCGGAAGAGGTTTCTGGCGTCGGGGGCATCCTTTTCAACCTCGGCCAACGAGGCAACGATCGGCTCGGGAATGGTCGCCGGGTCACGCAACTGGGCGAAGGTCGGCAGGACGATGTTGTTTTCCCGGAACCGGGTGACCGCGTTCTGGTAGGCCTGTTCGCCGCCGGGGGCGAACTCACCGAAGACCGCGAGGTCCGAGGTGTTGGTCGATGTGGTGCTCACTGATGCCAGTCCTTCATGTGTTCGGTAGGGGGGATGGTTCCGGCTACAGCCGGGAGAAGAGCTTCTGTGCTGCCTCGGCCGCTTTGGCCCTGATTTCGTTTGCGTCGACCTTGGTCGGTTGGCCGTCGGCCCACACGGTCTCGCCGTCTACGTCGATGGTCACCGGGGCCACCTGGGTGGTGTAGGCGAGCCGCCACGGATCCATGACGTCGTAGGTCCAGGTGACCCGATCATCGGCGGCTTCGGGGAACAGGGTGCGACCGGCCTCAAGCCACTCCCACATCAGGTCCGGGGTGGTGGTCACATCGTGCTCACGGGCTCGCACAAAGGCGACTCGAAACTCGTCCAGCATGTCGGCGCCGATGCCGTCGGTCCCGAGCGCAATCGGATTGCCAGCGCCCGTATCAGCGTGAGCGGCGGGAGCGAAGCGGCGTGGGTTGGCGTACCCGACGCCGTTATTCATGTTTGACCGCGGATTGTGAACGATGGTCCCCCGCAAGTTGTGGTCAGCTGGCAGGTGCACACCGTGGATCAGCCACCAGTCGTCCGCGGTGTGGCCCTGGAGCTGTTGCCAGGTGTCGGCGGGACCCTCGGCGACGTGGACGTGAACCCCAACACCATGGTTGCGAGCTAGCGCCGCCGCCGCGGCGATGGTCTCGTCGGTACAGGTGAACGCCGCGTGCAGTCCCACCATGCCCCGGCCGCCAGCGCCGAGAAAGCGATCGTTTTCGGCCAAGCCGGCGGCTGCTCCCGCAGGCCCGTGGCGGTCGGTGACGCCATAGGCGCAGTTGACCCGGACGCCAACCTCGGCACAGGCATCGGCGATGACGGTGAGCGACCCGTCGATGGCATTTGGCGACTCGTGGTGGTCGACGATGGCGGTGCAGCCCGCGCTCAGCGCGTCGAGCGCGCCGAGTTTCGCCGACCAGTAGATCAGGTCAAGGTCGAGCGCGGTGTCGAGCCGCCACCAAATCAGCTCCAGGATTTCTGAGAACTCGGTCGGCGTTCTTGGCGGTGCCGGCATGCCCCTGGCAAGTGCCGAATAAAGGTGATGGTGGGCACACACCAGCCCCGCAGTTTGATTGCCGGGTTGGCTGTCGGGTTGCACGTGATCGTTGTGGTCCACTTATCGACCTTCGGGGTTCAGCTCGGTCAAGACCTCACCGATGGCTGGCGCTTCGGTGGCCCGCTCCCGGTTTGATTCGTTTATGAGCGGCAGCTCGTTTCGCCAGCTGCCGTCTGCCGCGTGCATCGCAGCGGCGACCGCTCCAGCGGTGGGCACAAGACCGATCTCGCCGACACCCTTGATGCCGTAGGGTGCGTCCGGCTCCGGCGACTCCACCAGAATCACGTCGACCTCCGGCATGTCCTTGGGGCGGATGATGTCGAGGCTGCGCAGCGTGGTGTTCAGCGGACGGCCGTCGGGGTCGCAGGGGAACCCCTCTGACAGCGCGTACCCGAGGCCCATGTGGACCGCGCCCTCAACCTGGCCTTCGCACAGCAGAGGATTGACGGCCCGGCCGACGTCGTGAGCGGCGACCACTCGATCGACGAGCTTGGTGTCCGGGTCCATGATGATCAGCTGGGCGGCGTAACCGAAGGTGGAGTGAATGATGGGATTCTCAAGACCTTCACTGAGCGAATTGGTCCAGTCGACCCGGTACTCACCCTCGTAGTCGACACCGGAGCGACACCCGTCGGCCACGGCCGTGCGGCAGGCATCTGCCACCGAGCCCGCCCCCATGAGGGTGCCGCGGCTGCCGGTGGTCTGGCCTGCGCCGAGTTCTCGTGTCGAGTCGACGATGACTTCCACCTGATCCGGTCGTACCCCGAGCTCCTCGACCGCGACCTGAAGGGCAACGGTGTGCACCCCCTGGCCCATCTCGGTCCAGCAGTGACGAACCTCGACGATTTGGTCTTCTGGCTTGTCACCGTTGGTCGGTGGCCGGAAGTGCACGACTGCCTTCGCAATCTCTTTGAAGCCGTTGCCGAGACCGGAGTTCTTGAGGCCGAGGCCAACCCCGACCGCTCGACCGTCGGCCACCGCTGCGTCGTAGGCGGGTTTCACCGCGTCGAGGCAGGCTCGGGCGCCGAGACAACCGTCGTTCATGATCTGGCCAGGTCCCCAGACGTCACCGGGGGTGACGACATTGCGGTTGCGGATTTCCCAACCGGAGATACCGGCCTTCTCGGCCAGCCGGTCCATCACGCCTTCCATGGCGAACTGGGCCTGATTTGCTCCAAAGCCGCGGAACGCGCCGCAGACCGAGTTGTTGGTTCTGGCGGCGACCGCTTCAACGTCGATGTTCGCCACGACGTACGGGCCGGACGCGTGCCCGGCGGCCCGCTCAAGCACCTTCATGCCAACCGAGGCGTAGGGCCCGGAGTCTCCAAGCATGCGGACCCGCAGGGCGGTCAGCGTGCCGTTGTCGTCACAGCCCGCCTCGTATGCCATGCGGATTGGGTGGCGCTTGGTGTGAACCAGCAGCGACTCTTCACGGGAGAACGTGGTCTTGACCGGTCGGTTGAGCAGCCATGCGGCCAGCGCCGTCTGGCCCTGATTCGACATGTCTTCTTTGCCGCCGAACGCGCCACCGTTCGACACGAGTTCGGTGACGATCTTGTCGGTATCGACGTCCAGGATTCTGGCGATGTCGTTTCTGTCATCCCAGATGCCCTGGCCGCCGCTGTAGACCATCAACCGGTCGAAGTCGGCAACGTCACCGACGCCTGCGGTCACCGGGAGTTGTTCGCCTGCGGCGACGGGCAACGCCAGGGTCGATTCCGGTTCGACGAAGGCATGGTCTATCCGCTGGGTCTGGAACGTCTCACTCACCACGTGCGCGGCCGACGCCAACGCCTCGGCGACATCGCCCCGCGCGTAGGTGGAGCGGGAGAGCACGTTGCCGTCGAGTTCCCAAACGGCATCGGTCTCGGAGACCACGGCGAGGCCGGGGTCGGTCATTGGCTCGTGCACCCCGTAGTCAACCTCGATCAGCTCGGCGGCTCGACGGGCGGTCGGCCGGTCCTCGGCGACCACCATGGCGAGCACATCGCCGAGGTAGCTGGTGCGGCCGCCGACCGGGATGAAGATGGGCCAGTCTTTGTGGATGAGGCCGGACCGAAGTTCGCCCACAGCATCGGCGGCGGTCAGCACCCGGACAACCCCGGGAACGGCCTCGGCCGCAGAGGTGTCGATGCTGACGATGTCCGCTCTGGCGTGGTCGGTCAGGTGAAACGCCCCGTGGGCCAGGCCGGTGGGCGTCATGTCATCGATGAACGGACGAGAGCCAAGGCTGAGCTCGTTGGCCTCGTACTTGGCGAGCCGAGCGCCGACTCCACCTTCGGTAGGCGCCGCTTCGGTGGTGTCGACGGTGGAGATGGACACCCGCACTTCGCCCGCCGCGATGTCTTCGATGGCGTCCAGAATTTTCACGTAGCCGGTGCAACGACAGAGGTGGGCGCCGAGCAGTCGGGCGGCGTCCTCGCGCTGCAACGCCGAACCTTTCTTGTCCACCATTGCCTTGGTGCGCATGATGATGCCGGGGGTGCAGAACCCGCACTGCAGCGCACCGTGGGCGGCAAAGGCGCCAGCCATCGCGTCGGCCTCTTCCGGGGCGACACCCTCAAGGGTGATCACCTCACAGCCGTCGGTCTTCTCCATCGAGGTTTGGCAGGAGACCCTGGCTTTGCCGTCGACCAGAACGGTGCAGCAGCCGCACTGTCCGGACGGCGCACAGCCGTCCTTGGGAGACATCACCCCGAGCTCATCGCGCAGCGCCGCAAGCAGATGCTCATGGGTGCCAGCGACGGTGACCGGGCTGCCGTTCAACGAGAAGGCGCACGGGTTGGCAGCATCGGGCGATTCCGGCGGTCCCGCTGACGAGATCGAATCCGTGGTGTCGGTCATGGTTCGATGACGCCTTTCTGGGCGGTGATGCGGCTGTAGACCTCGGGCCGCCGGTACCGGTTGAAGTCGAACAGAGTTTCCTTGTAGTGCTTGCACCAGTCGAGGTTGCAGTCGGCGACGATCAGTTCGTCGCCGGTGCTGACCGCCTGAGCGACGATCTGACCCGAGGGAGCGATGATGGCGGACTGGGCCAGTGACTCGACGCCCTCTTCATTGCCGCCCTTGGCAACGCCGACCACCCAGGTGCCGTTCTGGTACGCCCCGGCCTGCATGCAGAGGTGATTGTGGAACCCCTGCAGCGGGTTCTGCCCGGGGTCGGGGGCGTAGTGGATCGGCGTGTTGTAGCCGATCAGAATCATCTCGACGCCCTGCAGGCCCATCTCCCGGTAGGTCTCGGGCCAGCGCCGGTCGTTGCAGGTGGCCATGCCGACGATGCTGTCAAAGGCTCGCCATACGGGGAAACCTTCGTCGGACTCTTCGAAGTACCGGCGCTCCAAATGTTGGAACGGACGCCACGGCTCGTCGGCTTCGTGTCCGGGGATGTGGACCTTGCGGAACTTGGCGACGATGGTGCCGTCCCGCTCGACCAGGACGGTGGTGTTGAAACGTCGACCTTCCGGGGTCAGCTCTGCATAACCAAGCGAGAAGCCGATGGCGTTGGCGGCCGCCGCATCGAACAGTGGTTGGGTCTCCGGGCCGGGCATTTCGGTCTCGAAGTAGTGGTCATGACCGGCGATGTCATCGGTGTACCAGCGGGGAAAGAACGTGGTGAGCGCAAGCTCGGGAAAGACCACCAGCTCGGTGCCACGCTCGGCCGCTTCGTCCATGAGTGTGACGAGCCGCTTGACCACCTCGGTCCGCGATTCGTCGCGTGCGATGGGGCCGAGTTGGGCCGCGCCCACTCGCAGGGTTCGCTGTTGCGTCATTGTCTCCCAGTCACGTTCTCGGTAGGTGCAAGCGGGTTGCCGGCGGTCGAGGACAACATGTTGGCGACGATCTCGGCCGCATCCTCGTCACCCGGCCTTGATTCCAGCACAGCCGCTTCGAGCCCGGTTCCGTCGAGCAGGAAGCCCTGCCCGGTCCGTCCTTCGAACACCGAACGATCGGTGAAGATGCGGGGCTTGATCTTTGCCGGATCGCCGTCTTCGGGGCAGAAGGTCATGCAGTTCCCGCATTCGTTGCAGAGTTCGGCGAACAGCAGGTACTGCTGGCGGCCTGCCAGGCCCTCCGGCGACGGAATGGAGAAGAAGGCGTCATTTGGGCAAACGGTGATGCAGAAGTTGCAGGCGACACAGCCGAACATCTCCAGCTTGTTGTCGACTTCACGGGGCAGTTTGGCGTTGCCGTCCAGGTGGTACCGCTGGACGTCGTCCCCCGTGATCTTTGCAACGTGGGCCGCCGCGACCGATGGTGCGCCGGACGCCGCGGCCAGGTGTTGTCTGTGGTTGCGCCACTGGGCGAGATCCGAACAGCCGGCCTCGGTCATCTCTTTCGTGAGCGCCTTCAACATTGGCGCCAGCCTGCCGTAGCCGCCGGGCTTCAAAAGGTCCGAGCACACCGTCGCCGGGTTGACCCCGGTGGCGATGGTGTCCGCCAGGTTCTCCTTGGTGACCCCGGCGGAGAAGCTCACCATGATCTCGCCGTCATGTCCGGGAATGTCGAATACCCCGGGAAGCGCAGTGGACAGCTTGTCGAGCAGGGACATGGCCAGGACATGGAGCGGCGGGCCAGAGAGGTACATCGTGTCCTCTGGCATCCACTGCTTTGCGTTGTTGACGACGAGGGTGTTGGTCAGCTTGATGCCAAACCGGCGTCCTCGATCCTTGGCGTACTGGTTCAGCTCGCCGATCAGCTCGATGCCGCGATCGAACTGGAGGTCCTCGTCAAAGGCCGCCTCTTTCACATCGACGTCGCCATACCCGAGCGTGTCGTTGACGATGCCTGCCACGGTCTCGTAGCCGAGCAACGTTGGATTGAGTTTCACGATGACATCCAGGTCATGGACGTCGATGAGGTGTTTGGTGATCTGGGAGATCTCCTCCGGCGGACAGCCGTGGAAGGTCGACAGCGTCAGCGTGTCCGAAAGGGTGGTGGTGAAGTCCAGATCTCTGAACGCCGCGAACGAGTCGGGGATCTGTGGCCGCAGCGCGTCGACCTCGGCCTGGGCGTTTCGCATGCCGGAAATGAACGCCGCCACCCGGGGATCGGAGATACCGGCCAGGTCATAACCGACGGACATGTCAAACACGTAGGGCCCTGGGGCCGAGCCGACGTGGGGGGTGAGCGGCTCCCACCGCTGGAGCACCTCCAGCATCATCGAGGCCTTCACGTATTCGGTCAGGCTCTGAGCCAGTGTCAGCTCCTGACTCCACTCAATGTTGTATCCGATCGTTTGCATATCTATGCAAGGTCGGGCGATTTCCAACTCATCGAGGATCTGCACGGTCTTCAGCTCGAACAGGCGGGAGCCGCCGAGCCACGACAGGACGATGTTCTGGGCCAACTGACTGTGGGGCCCGGCCGCAGGACCGATCGGGCTGGCCACCGGCCGACCGAGGAACTCGAACCCGAGATCCACATCGGGGGACGGGGCCCAGAACCGGCCGGTCGGCAGGTCGAAGATCCGGTTGCGGGTTGCGAACTCATGTGAGACCCGGTCCAGGAGCGGTCCGAGCCCCATCGGCGTAAGCGGAGGGGTCTCGCCGACCTCATCGGAGGCAGCCTGAGAAGAAGCGAGTGCGAGCTGGGTCACCGAGCTACCGTACCAGTCTTTTACAAACTGTAAAATGGCTGAATTGCATGGTCTGTGCGTCCTGGTCCGCTCCGAGAGCTACCGCCGCCACATCAAAATCGGAAGCACATCACTGCGCTCCGATCTTCTGCCGGCCTGGTTAGGGCCGCCCGCTCGGTCTACCGTATCGGCCATGTCCTCCGGAGAAGAACCCATAACGATGGCTGCGGAATTTCTTATCGAGCCGTTCGCGGAGGGGATGCCCGGAGACCACGTGACGGCCGCCGTAGATGCCTTCGGTAAGCGGGGTTTGACGGTCGACCTTGGCCCGTTCGCCTCGGTGGCCACCGGCGACCCGGACGCCATTGCCGACGCTGTTGGTGACATGATCCGCAGTTCCATGGCCGCCGGAGCCAGCTCGATCAGAATCCACGTCGGGCCAGATATCGAGATGCTGAACGTCGCTCCGCTCCACGATGCGCTCGGCAACATGATCCGGGCTGCGGAGCGAGATCTCGGGGCAAATTCGGACCAGTGGTCCCGAGCGGAGAAGCAGCAGGTCGTCAGAATGTTGGACGAGCGCGGGGCGTTTCTGCTTCGAGGCGCAGTCGACGACATGGCGCGGATAATGGGCGTCAGCCGCATCACGATCTACAACTATCTGAATGCCATAGACCGCAGCTGAGTAGCCGGGGTTTTCGGGACACGAGACCCCATCGCCGTTCCGTTAACGTTTGTTACAGCTGCCTTTTGGTCTAGCGTGCGCAGGCGGGTGCGGTATTAGATTGCCCAGCGGAGGTTGCGGCGGTGGTTCAGGTGGAGAGTCGGATGCATCGATTGCGTCCGTGTTAAAGCGGCTGATCGGTGGTGTCGTTCCCATTGGAGCGGCGCTCGTGGCGTTCTTTCTCGGCGCCATCATGATCCTCGTTCTTGGCGCCAACCCGATCGACGGCCTGGTCGCCATGCTCGACGGTGCGTTCGGCACCAGGGAGCGCATCGCCACCACCGCGGTCCGGGCCACGCCGCTCCTTTTGGTCGGCACCGGTATCACCGTGGCCTTCCGGTCTCGGGTGATCAACATCGGTGGTGAGGGGCAGATCGTCATCGGCGCCCTCATGGCGTCATCGGTCGCCCTGGCGATCCCGGACACGCCGAAGATCATTCTCCTACCGCTCGTCTTGATTGTCGGGATGATCGGTGGCGGCTTTTGGGGGGCAATTCCCGGAGCGCTGAAGGCCTACGCCTCGGTCAACGAAATCCTCAGCACCATCATGTTGAACCTGGTGGCGGTGCAGATCATGAACTACATGCTCCGGGGCCCGCTCATCGACCCGGCAGAACTGGACGGAAGCCGGATCCCACAGACCGAGCGCATGACCGACAACGCCGCTCTACCTACTCTGTTGCCAGGCACCCGGCTGCACCTCGGTGTGCTGATTGCAGTCCTCGCTGCGGTCGCGGCCTATGTCGTGCTGTGGCGAACACCGCTCGGCTTCCGGCTGCGAGCGGTCGGCCACAACCCCGACGCCGCTCGTGCGTCCGGCATCTCGGTGGAGCGGAGCATCGTGACCGCCATGACCATTAGCGGTGCGCTGTCCGGCCTGGCCGGATCGATTTTGGTCTTCGGTAGCGAGAGCCTGCGCATGGTCACCGACGGTTCCACCGCTGGCTTCACCGGCGCAGCCGGGTTCAACGGGATTGTCGCTGCGCTGTTCGGCGCCCTGCATCCACTGTGGACCATCCCCTCGGCATTCCTGTTCGGCAGCCTGCTGACCGGGGCAAACAACCTGCAGCGGGTGTTGCAGATTCCATCGCCGCTGGCGGTCGCGCTGAACGGCATCGTTGTGATCTTCGTCGTGAGCAGCGGCCGCATCAGAACCTGGCTCGAGGAACGCTTCGTTGAGCCTGAAGGCGAGGTCGGCCGATGAGAGACTTCTTCACGCTTTCGGTCCTGGTCGCCACCGTTGCATCGGGCCTTCGCCTGGCAACCCCGTACCTGCTCGCATCGCTCGGCGAGACCATTGGCCAGCGCAGCGGTGTGCTGAACCTCGGCGTTGACGGCGTCATGTTGCTCAGCGCGTTTGGCGCCTACTGGACGGTGCTGGAGACCGACAACCTTTGGCTTGGTGTGCTTGCCGGCCTGGCCGTCGGTCTGGTGATGGGCGTGGTGTATGGCGTCATCACCATTATTTTCAAAGCCGAGCAGGGCATCAGCGGCATCGGCATCTACCTCTTTGGTCTCGGGTTCAGCGACCTGTTGTTCGAGCAGATCGTCGAGACGCCAACCCCCATCGGTGGGCTCCCGAAGATCAAGATTCCGGGGCTCTCGGAGATTCCCCACGTCGGGCCGGCACTGTTCAACCATCACGCCATGACCTACGCAGCCTTCGCCTTTGTGCCGATTGTTGCCCTGCTGCTGAACAAGACAACCTTTGGCATGAACGTCCGGGCCGTCGGTGAGAACCCGCAGGCTGCCGACAGTCTTGGTGTCTCGGTCGGCTGGACCCGGTTTGCGGCAATCATGGCAGGCAACGGGATGGCGGGCCTTGCCGGAGCGGCGCTGACCCTCGGGCTTGGCATCTTCCAACCCAACCTCACCCAGGGCCTCGGCTTCATCGCCGTTGCCCTTGTCTACTTCGGAGCCTGGCGGCCACGTGGGGTCATGGTTGGCGCGCTGCTCTACGGCATCATCGCCGCCGTTGTCCTACAGCTCAAGGCCCGCGAGTTGATCCCACTTGAAGCATCGGACCTGGCAGCAATGGCCCCGGCGGTGTTGACCATCCTCGCCCTCGTCGCTCTCGCCGGACGCATCCAGGCACCAGCTGCACTCACCAACCCGTTCTCGCGGCACTGATGTCGCAACTCGGAATATCTGAGAATTTCGCCCCAACAATCAAGAGTATTCGCCAAAAGCAATCGCCAACAGTTACCGGAGGAATAGCAATGCCCGTCACCCCCATGATTCGAAAGACCGACGGCGGTCAACAGAAGCGGCCAACGCCGTTTCGGACCGTCGCACGACTACTTGCCATCCTGACAGCGTTTGCCTTCGTGGCCGCTGCTTGTGGCGGCGACAGCGAAGAAGAGTCAAACGTCGCCACAAGCGAATGTGGCACCGACACCTCGTTCGCCGAGGCCGACTCACCGGTTACCGACCTGAGCGTCGCCATCGTTGCCCCGAGCGCAAGCCAGGACCTGGCATTCACCCAGTCCATGGTTGACGCGGTCCAGTCCCTGGGCATCGAGCCCAAGGTCACCGACGGCACCTTCGTCGTTGAGGAAGCCGCCGCCGCCATCCGCGGCTATACCGAGGAAGACATCGACGTCATCATCGCCCACGGCACCCAGTACGGCGGTTCCCTTGCGGAGATCGCCCCCGACTTCCCCGAAACCAGCTTCATCTGGGGAACCTCGAGTGAGACCCAGGGCATCCCCAACGTCTTTGCATACACCCCGGCTGCTGACCAGGGTGGCTACGTGATGGGCACCATCGCAGCGCAGCTGACGAACAGCGGCACCATTGGCATGGTCGGCCCGATCGACGCCGGTGACGCCTCGCTCTACGTGTCCGGGTTCGCCGCAGGCGCCCAGGCCGAGGGAGCCGACGTGGCCATCACCTTCACCGGTTCGTTCGGTGACGTTGCGCTTGCCACCGAGGCCGCAAACGCTCACATCGACGCCGGAGCCGATGTGCTCACCGGTACCGCCCAGCACGTGGTTGGAGCCATCCAGGTGGCAGACACCAATGACGTTCCGTGGTTCGGCACCCAGTCAAACCAGGAATCGCTGGCAACCGAACTGGTCGTCGCCTCGCAGGTGTACCACTGGGAGGTCGTCCTCGATGACATGTTCGAGCTGATCGAAGACGGCACCTATGGTGGCGAGGTCTACGAGCTCACCCTGGCCAACAACGGTCTTGTCATTGAGTTCAACGGCTGCTTCGACCTTGCCGACGACATCAAGGACGGCGCCGTCTCCACCATCGACGGCATCATCGACGGCTCGATCTCGACCAGCTGATCGCCTCCGTTCCGGCACCGCCGGTCGAGGCTCACACCAACCGGATATTGAGATGACAGAACCAACACCTCAGCAGCAGAACCCAGGTGACACGGATCCGCAGGATTCGGGGTTTGGACCACCGCTGCTCGAGATGCGGGGCATCACAAAGCGATTTCCGGGTGTCGTTGCAAACGACAATGTGAGTTTCGACCTGCGGGCCGGTGAGGTCCACACGCTCCTCGGTGAAAACGGCGCCGGTAAGAGCACGCTGATGAAGATCCTCTTCGGGCTCTACCAGCCAGATGAGGGAGACATTCTGCTGCGGGGTGAGCCCACGAAGATCACCTCGCCGACCGATGCTATTTCCCAGCGGATCGGCATGGTGCACCAGCACTTCATGCTGGTGCCAACGCTGACCGTCGCGGAGAACGTGGCGCTCGGCCTTTCATCTGGTCGAGGCCCGCTGACCGACCTCGGCGCGGTGTCGGCCCGCATCGGGGAAATCTCCGAGCAGTACGGCCTGTCGGTCGACCCATCGATCGACGTGTGGAAGTTGTCGGTCGGGGAGCGCCAGCGAGTGGAGATCATCAAGGCGCTGTATCGAGACGCCGAGATTCTGGTCCTTGACGAACCAACCGCGGTGCTCACGCCACAGGAGGTCGATGATCTCTTTGTGATTCTTCGGCAGATGACTGCGGCGGGGCAGGGGCTGGTCTTCATCTCGCACAAGCTGCGAGAGGTGCTGGAACTGAGCGACCGAATCACGGTGCTGCGCAACGGCGCAGTGACCGGCACGGCGGTTCCGGCTGAGACCAGCCGCCAGCAGCTTGCCCAGCTGATGGTCGGGCGAGAGGTGCTGCTTGCACCGGACAAGCCGGAGGTTGACACCGGCGACGCCCGGCTCACCATCAAGAACGTCACCGTCATCGGCGACCGCGGCACCACCGCCGTTGACTCGGTGCACCTCGAGGTCAAGTCCGGGGAGATCCTCGGCATCGCAGGCGTGTCCGGCAACGGCCAGCGGGAACTGGCCGAGACCATTGCCGGACTGCGGACCGCAGAATCCGGTTCAGTGGTGCAGATAGACGGTGTCGATCTGACGGCAGCAAACCCGGCACGCACCAGAGCCGCAGGACTGGCCTACGTGCCGGAAGAGCGGATGAAAGACGGTGCCATCGGCGAGTTCCAGGTCAGCGAGAACCTGATGCTCGTCAACCACGGCGACCCGGAGTTCCTACGGGGCGGACTCTTCAACTTCGACAAAATCCGACATCACTGCGAGCGGCTCGTCGACGCATTTTCGGTGAAGACACCGAGCCTCGACACCGCAACGTGTAGCCTGTCCGGCGGCAACATCCAGAAGCTGATCATGGCCCGTGAGCTCGATAGTTCACCTGGGGTCATCCTGGCGGCCCAGCCGACACGAGGGGTCGACATCGGCGCTGCTGAGTACATCCACTCCCGGCTTATCGAGCAGCGAGGCACCGGCGCCGCAATCATCGTCATCTCCGAAGATCTCGACGAGGTCCTCGGCCTGGCCGATCGCATTGCGGTGATGTACGAAGGCCGTATCGTGCAGATCATCGACCGGTCCGAAGCAACCAGAGAAGGGCTCGGCCTCGCGATGGCCGGCGCTCTGGACTGAGGATGGACGACAGCGACCATCGGCCAGTCGCCGACCTTGCCATTACCGACGCACGCCTCATCGCAACCCTCGATAGCGAGGACCGGGAGCTTGCCGGGGGCTGGCTGACCATCACCGACGGGTTCATCTCGGCAATCGGTAACTCCACCGACCCGGTCCCGGAAGCGGCACGGGTGATCTCGGCCGCAGGTTGCCTCGTAACCCCCGGCCTGATCAACACCCACCACCACCTGTTCCAGAACCTGACCAGGGCCTACCGGCCGATGACGTCGGCGCCGCTGTTCGGGTGGTTGAAAGAGCTCTATCCGCTGTGGACCGCCAACCTGGACGAGGAAGCGGTGCACGTTGCTGCCTGGGTCGGTCTCGCCGAGCTTGCGCTTTCCGGCTGTACCACCTCCACCGACCACCACTACCTGCACCCGGCTCGGGCCGGTGATCTGCTTGGGGCGGAGATCACGGCGGCCATGGATCTCGGCATGCGTTTCCACCCGACCTATGGCTCGATGAGCCTGTCGGAAAAGGATGGCGGTCTACCGCCAGACGACGCCGTGCTCGACGAGGACGAGATCCTGGCCAACTCCCGGCGCCATGTCGAGCGCTGGCATGATGCGCGTTTTGGAGCGATGGTCCGAGTCGCCCTTGCCCCGTGCTCGCCGTTTAGCGTCACCCCGGATCTGATGCGCCGTACCGCCAAGCTTGCCGAATCGCTGGACGTCCGGCTCCATACCCACTTGGCGGAAAACTCCGAGGACGACGACTACGCCATGGCCACCTTCGGGATGCGCCCCATCGACCTTTACGAGGATGTCGGCTGGATGAGCGACCGGACGTGGGGCGCCCACGTGGTGCGGCCAAACCCTGCGGAGGTGACCAGGCTCGGCGCGGCCGGGGTGGGCATCGCCCACTGCCCGAGCTCCAACATGATCCTCGGGTCCGGCATTGCGCCGACGGTCGACCTGCGCCACGCCGGGTGCCCGGTGGGGATCGGCTGCGACGGATCGTCGTCGGCCGACAGCGGCTCTCTTTGGCA
>CAZSTV010000022.1:21197-22730 GCA_964609665.1 uncultured Acidimicrobiaceae bacterium | reverse complement strand
CGTTTGGCGATGCTTCAGGGCAAACTGCGCTCCGGCCCCGAGCAGATGTCGGCCAGGGATGCGCTGTCGATGGCGACAACCGGTGGCGCAGGCTGTCTTGGCCGGGCCGACGAACTTGGTGCCATCGAGCCCGGGCGGCCGGCAGATCTTGCGCTGTGGCGTCTCGACGGCCCGACGTTCGCCGGGGTTCTCGATGACCCGATTGAAGGGTGGCTTCGTAGCGGTCCGACGGCCGCCTGGTACACCATCGTTCACGGTCGCCCGGTGGTGGAAGAGGGCAGGCTGGTGTCAGAGCGTCTCAACGAGATGTTGGACAACCATCGAGTCATCGCCAGGCGGTTCCAGCCCGAAGTCTGAATCGGGTCAGCCAGGCCCTCGGTCAGCCACCCGCGGTTCGCCGCCAGGCTTGCAGCTCCGAGACATACGGGTAGTCGAAGGTGGTGCCGAGGGGTTCGACGATGGCGGCGATATCGGCTTGCACGGTCGCCGCTTCCTCCGGGGCGAGGGCGGCGATAAAGCTGGTTGACATGACCCGATCGAGAACGCCCTGCGGCGAGGTTGCCGACGGGTTGTCGAACGAGACGTCCTCAACATTGTCGAAACGATGGTCGCCATCAATCGCCCGTCGCCAGGCCATGGTGTGATGCCTCGGGGTGTCCCCAGCGTGGCGGTCGACAACCTCGGTGTAGGCCCGGACCCAGTCGACGGTGTTGTCCCGGACGTTCCACACGGTGATCAGATGGCCGCCCGGAACGAGGATCCGAGCGATCTCATCGAGCGCGTTTGGTCGGAGGTCGCCGTGGTTGAACCAGTGGAATGACTGCGACGCGATGACCGTCGCAGCACAGTGATCGGGGAGTCCGGTCTGTTCCGCGGTGCCGCTGACCACCGCAACGTCCGGTAGTGCCTCGGACAGCGCGGACCGCATCGCAGCGACAGGTTCCACCGCTGTGACCACCAGTTCATCATCCGCTAGAACGTGTTCCACCAGTTGGGCGGTGAAGATGCCGGTGCCAGCGCCGAGCTCAACGAGCAGGAGGCCAGAAGTGGGAAGCGTTCGATGGAGCGCGGCCGCCCGTTCGACGACAGCGGGGTGGTAGGCCGGCCGACCCCTGCGATAGGCGCCGGCCTGGTTGTTGTAGCCCACCTCCGCGGTGTTATTCACGAAGTTTGGATTTTTCTTGTCAGCCGATGCCACCGTCACATGCGAGCACATTGACACGCCATTCGCAACGGGGCTGATCGGATTGCGAGGTGCCGGCCTGCCAATCAGATCAGGACGACGTTAAGCGTCGAAATTCGGCCGAGTGTTCCACCTTTGGATGGTCGTGACGGTCGAGAAATTGGTGTTAGGGTCACACTTGTTCCGGTAGTGGGCCGCCGCCGACACCGAGCACTCGACGACTTGTCGTCCTGAAACCCGCCGTCACGAAATGAGCCGGAAGCAGACTTCCTGGCTCCCGAGTCCTGGATCATTCGTCATGATTTCCGAGCGCGACGCCACGATTGGGTGGCGGGAATGGGTCACGTTGC
>CAZSTV010000022.1:0-21187 GCA_964609665.1 uncultured Acidimicrobiaceae bacterium | reverse complement strand
CAAATCAAAGCCAAGGTCGACACCGGTGCAAAGACCTCGTCACTGCATGCACAGGACCTCCTCCTCATCCAGGACGGAGACCAAACGGTGGCGCAGTTTGAGCTACACCCCCAGGTCGACTCCGAGCAGGGATCGACCATGGTGGTTGCACCGGTGGTGGACTTTCGCACCGTTCGCTCGTCGAACGGGGTGACGCAGCGCCGGCCGGTTATCAGAACCGAGATGCGCCTTGGTGAACACCACCTGGAAATCGATCTGACGCTGACCTGTCGTGCCGCGATGGATCATCGGATGCTGCTCGGACGACGGATGCTGGAGGACCGCTTCGTGGTAGATCCCGGACGA
Organism: uncultured Acidimicrobiaceae bacterium; assembly: GCA_964609665.1. Lineage (GTDB taxonomy): Bacteria > Actinomycetota > Acidimicrobiia > Acidimicrobiales > SZUA-35 > JAHELU01. Next base: position 20,842 of record CAZSTV010000022.1, on the reverse strand, counting down.
TCATTCTTGATTACGGAGCGGATCCTCTCATGAGACTCGCAATTCTTTCCCGCCAGCCGTCGAACTACAGCACCCAGCGCCTGCTGCAAGCTGGCATCGCCAGCGGGCATGATGTGGAAATTCTGGACACGCTTCGTCTCGCTATAGACCTCTCCGGCGACGAGCCGAACATCTTGTACCGGGGCAGGCCAATCTTCGCCGCAGACGCAATCCTTCCCCGAATCGGTGCCTCAATTACGTTCTATGGCATGGCCGTCGTTCGCCAGTTCGAACAGATGGACGTGTACACCCCAAACACTGCCAACGGCATCGCCAACTCTCGGGACAAGCTGCGTGCCTACCAAATCCTATCCCGCCACGACATCGGCATGCCGAGCACCACGTTCGTACGGGACCGCGCTGATGTGGTCCCCGCCATCGAGCGCGTCGGTGGCGCACCGGTCATCGTGAAGCTGCTGGAGGGGACCCAGGGCATCGGCGTGATCCTGGCGCCAGACGTCCGGGTGGCCGAGACCATCATCGAGACATTGCAGTCCACCAGGCAAAACGTGCTCATTCAACGGTTTGTGGCCGAGAGCAAAGGCCGCGACATCCGTGCCCTGGTCGTTGGCGATCAGGTGATCGCAGCGATGCGCCGGATCGGACGCGACGATGACTTTCGGTCGAATGTGCATCGGGGTGGTAGGACCGAACTGGTGGAGCTGGACGATGAGGCAAAAGAGGTGGCGGTCCGAGCCGCTCAGATCATGGGTCTCCGTGTGGCGGGTGTGGACCTTCTTGAAAGCGACGACGGTCCGTTGGTCATGGAGGTCAATTCGTCGCCAGGTCTGGAAGGTATTGAGGCCGCAACCGGGCTTGATGTCGCCGGGGCCATCATCGACTACATCTCTCGTCAGGTGGCGTTTCCCGAGTTGGACATCCGCCAGCGCTTGGCGGTGAGCACCGGTTTTGGTGTCGTCGAGCTGGTGGTAGGGGAGTGCGCCGACCTCGTTGGCAAGAGCATCGGTGAGGGGTTGCGGGCCCGGGACATCTCGGTGTTGACGCTGCACCAGGGAAGCAAGGTCATTCCCAACCCTCGCGACGGACGTCTGCTCGAGCCCGACGACCGTCTCCTGTGTTTCGGTGAGCTGGAGGGAATGCGTTCACTGATCTCCGAGCGCCGCCGTCAACGCGGTCGCGCCGTCGTCCGGCCGCTGCCGGAAGAGCTTCGCCCACCTGTTGCTTCCGCCGCTGACGTAACACTCGACCCCGTTGCCGATTCTGTGGTGGCGTCCGTTCCCGTCGAGCATGGCGACGAGGCGGCCATCACACTGGTCCACTGATGTCCCACGCACGGGATTGGTTAGTGACCTACACCTCGGCGATGAAGCACTGCTCCGGCCCCAGGTTGAATCGGTCGCAATAGTCCTGGGCCGCGACACGGTCGTCGCCGAAGCCATCGACGTAGTAGTTCCAGTAGGGGAACTCGCCCTGGTCGGACCGGGTGCTCAGGCTGAGCTCAAGGTCGTCGTGACCGTCGAGGACGAGTTGATCAAACTGGCGCAGGGCTTCCGGCCAGTTTTCGGGCCGGGACCGGATTGCCGAAAGGTTGGCCCGCCATCCCGGTTGCGGGGGTTCGGCCACGTAGATCTCCACCGGGTCGGTCAGGTGAACCTGCTCGTCGACTGCAATCTGGAGTTGGAGCTGATGGCGTCCGGTCTTTGGGAAGAAGACCGGAATCGAGCTTTGGTACTCGGTGGTCTTACGGCCATCGATCACAATGCGATAACCGGCCGCTTCCGGCATGACGTCCAACTGCAGTACATATCTGCCGCCGGCCTCAAGCGGACCGATCTCCGACCTCGGAAAGACCAGGTCGGGCATGGCGGCCAGGCTTGCGCCACCGTCATCGGCCGCCGGGTCGGCGACGATGGAGGAATCTGTCGTTTGGAGATCATCACTGCCGGAGAACGCCGATATCACCGTCGCTCGCCCAACCTCGGTCGCCGCTGTTTCGTCCGCCGGTGTTCCCAGGCCGGACTGGCCGTTCGCTACGAGGAGGGCGACGGCGGCTGCAGCAACCGTCGCCACGATCACGGCTGCAACGGCGATGACCGCCCCTGTTCGAGAGACTGTTGGGGAGTTGTCTGCAGCGACTGTCGTGTTCGTTGTGGTTGGTTCGGGAGCAGCGGCGATGGTTGGAACGGGTTCGGTCGACGCGGACGCGGCCAGCCCTCTCCCGGAGGTGAGGCTCCGCAGGTCGGCGACGAAGGCCGTCGCGTCTTCGTGGCGAGCGGCCGGATCGTGGCTCATGGCCCTTCGCAGCACTGCGGCAAGCCCTGGGCTCACGCCATGGTCGGCCGGGTCGGGCGGATCCTCGCCCAACACCCGATTGATGACGGACCACATCGATGAGTCGTCAGGCCGAACGTAGGCCGGTGATCCGGTGACAAGCTCAAACATGGTGGATGCAAGGGCATAGACATCGGACCGGGGCGTCGGGTCGCCACTGTCGAGGATTTCCCTGCTGGCATGAGCGACGCTGGCGCTGAAGAGACCCTCCGTTGTCTTGTGGCTCCCTTCCATCCTGGCAATGCCAAAGTCCGCCAGTGCCGGCTCGTTGTAGGTGGACAGAAGAATGTTGGCCGGCTTGATGTCTCGATGCAGCACCCCGGCGTCATGGGCGACCTGCAGGGCGCTCCCGATCTTGATGCCAACCTCGACAGCTTCGGCTTCGGGGATGCGACCCCGGACAGCGATGCGCTCCGCCAACGACCCTCCGGCCCGATACTCCATGACCAGGTACGGGCGCTCATCGGCGGTGAGGCCGCGGCCGTGCACCACCACGATGTTCGGGTGGTCCGATACAGCGCCAACGGCGCGACACTCCCGGTCGAAGCGCCGGTAGGTTGCGTCATCCTCCAGGGCATCGAAAAGGACCTTGACCGCCACCTTGCGGCCGAAGTCGGTCTGCTCCGCCAGGTACACGAAGGCGGACCCGCCGCGCCCCAGAAGGGTTGCCGGGCCGATCCCATCTATGCCGAGATGGATTTCCTCGTCCGCCACATCAAGACAGTAGTCAACAACATCGCTTTTCTGACGGCGGGCCGGATCGCCCGGTAGATACATTTGCGCGATGGAGACCGCTACCGACCCATCCGGCCAGGAGGACCGTCGTGCCCTGGCCGCCGTCGCGGCGCAGTTCTGGGTCAACGGCATGGTCTACGCGGCGGTAATCCCACGGCTGCCCGACATCAGGGACCGGTTGTCGCTCGACATCTCGACCCTTGGCTTGATCCTGACCGTCTCCGCGCTTGGCGGCCTCATCGGCAGCGCGTTCGGCGGTCCGGCGATCATCCGGTTCGGGACGAGACGGTGCATCGTCTACGGCACCATCGTCACGCTCGTAGGCCTGGTGACCGTCGGTGCCGCACCAACGACTGCGGTGCTCATCCTGGGACTCGGTCTGCTTGCAATGTTCGACGTGGTGGTCGACATCGCCATGAACATCCAGGGTTCTCGCCTGAGCACAAAGCGGGCGACCCCCGTGATGAATCGGCTCCACGGCCTCTGGAGCCTGGGCACCGTCATCGGTGGGCTCATTGCAGTGCGAGCAGCGTCTGCCGGCGTGGCGATCTGGATCCACCTATCGGGCATTGCGCTGCTGCTCACCGCAACGCTTGCGGTTTCATCGCGATATCTCCTCAAAACTGACGAGCCCGCAGTCGATCAGGCAGCTACGGATGCGACAGCGGTCGACGCGGCCGATCTTGGTGATCTCGACGCGGGGCCTTCGGGGACTACCGCAACGGCTGCGGCGCAATCTGGCAGCGGACGCCTGCTGTCGTCCCCGGTTGGCTACGCGGTGGTACTTGGGTTGCTCGGCGGCGCCGCGGTGACAATGGAAATGACCACCAGCGACTGGGCGGCGTTTCGCCTGGCCGATGACCTGGCCGTCGATGCGGGCAGGGTCGGCCTCGGATTCGTGGCCTTCACCAGCGGCATGGTCACCGGGCGATTCGCCGGTGACGCTGTGCAGTCACGACTCGGCCCGAAGGCGTTGATCCGTGGGGCGATGGCGCTGGCCATCGCTGGCCTGGTGTTGGCGACCGTGTTGCCACAGGACGTCTACGCCTCGGTGTCCTGGCTTAGCCCCACCATCGTGACCATCGGTGGCTACTACCTGGCGGCACTGGGGGTCTCGGTGATCTTCCCCCAGCTCTACGACTCGGCGGCAAAGGCACCCGGTCCTGCCGGGCGGGGCCTTGCCGCGCTCACAGCGGGAACACGGGTTGCCGGTTTGGCAGCTCCGATCATCGTCGGCTTCCTCGCAGACACCTCCCTGACCGTTGGGACCGCGGTTGCCTTCGTCACAATTCCGTGTTGCATCGTGACCTTCATCGTTGCGTTGGCGCCATCGGACTGAGCGACCCTCGACCGAGGCCGTCTCCGCAGTACTATCAGGACCATGGCGTCAGATACCGACTTCGAAGAACTGCTGTCTGCCGCGACCGGAGAGGCCGTGGCGGTCCGGCGGCCGCCGACGACCATGATGCAGCGGATGCTGTGGGCGCTGGCAGCGCTACCCGTTGTGTCGTTGCTGTTGCTGTTGTCCATGGCATTGCGAGTTCGGCTCGCCGACGGCGCGTGGCCGGTGCGCAACATGCCGGACCCGAAGACCCTCGGGATTCACAACACCGTCACGATCATTGCCCTGCTCGGTTCGTTCGTCGCGGTGATCTTGGTGCCGCTGTTGACGTTGGCGGTGTTCTTCCTCGGCCAGAAGCGAACGTCGAACCGCCCGGTCCTGTTGGCGATCGTCGGATTTGTGGTGCTGTTCCTGGTGCTCAGGCTTGATCTTGGTGGGCTTGGAGACTGGTTCGCCGACTAGGCCCAAGCCGCCCGACCGCCCACAGGACGGCGATCAGCTCCAAGATTCCGTACAGCAAGTAGGCGCTGGACAGTGGCGTCACCGAGTCTTTGATGAAGCGATCGGTGATGCCAGCCAGGATGGCGCCACCGCCCATGCTGATGGTCCCTATGACCGAGGCGGCCGTCCCGGCGAGGTCGCCCATGGACTGCATTGCCTCGGACCCGGCAAGCGGATTGACGAGCACCCGCACCGAATTGCCGACGGTAATCAGCCCGAACCACAACCAAAACGACGGCCGACCGCCCGCCAGTACCGAGACCGCCATCAGCGCGCTGACGGTGACGAGGTGAAAGCGCAGCAGCGAGACGATCATCGTGGTGGCCCCGAAACGCGACACGACCCTTGAGCCGATGAACGCGCTCAGTCCCATCACCATGCTCATCGCTCCGAACAGCAGGGCGAACTGGGATGTTCGGTCATAGACCCGATCGAACAGCAGCTCGGTCGACGACAGGAACGAAGCAAAGGCGGCAAAGTCGAACATCAGCGCCAGAGAGAGGCCGAGCGCCCTCCGATCCCCGGTCACGGCTTTGAACGCGCTGACCGTCCTGGCCAGCGTGAGCGGGCGGCGATTCTCGACTGGCAGCGTCTCTGACAGCCGCGATGACCACAACATCAGGGCCAGCGCGGGAACGAGCGGTGCGGCAAAAACAAAGCGCCAACTGCTGAGGCCGAGCACGGCTTGACCGGCAAGCGGCGCCAACGCCGGAACCACCATGAAAATCGCCGATGCGAGCGACAAGACCCGGGCCAGTCGGTCTCCGGCGTAGGCGTCGCGGGCGATAGCCATCAGCAGCACCCGCGGCCCGGCCGCGGCGACGCCCCACAGCAGTCGGGCGGCCAGGAGCATCGGCAGGTTTGGCGCCAGCCCGGCGAGCAGTGCGGCGAAGGCGTACAGGGACAGGCTGACAAGCAGCACCGGCTTCCGGCCGAACCGGTCGGTCAGCGGGCCGTAGAAGATTTGCGCCATCGCCAAACCGAGGAAGTACAGCGTGACGGTGAGCGCAACCTGGGTCGATTCCTCGGGCAGGCCAAACGCGGTTCGGACGTCCCCGAACGCCGGAAGCACCATGTCGATGCCGAGCGCCGTGGTTGCAGAGATCGTGGCGAGGAAGCCGACGAACTCGTTCTGGCTCATGCGGCCGGTTGATCGTTCAGAGTCTGTTGTCGTGAGTCGATCCTACGGGTTGGACCAGACCGGCCCTCCTCCTGGCCGCTGGTACGATCGACCGATGGCCGGCCCGGCAAGTGCTGTCACGGGGTTCTTCGGTGCCATGGCTGTTTTCGCCATCGCCGCCGTGGCGTTCAGCTGTACATCGTTGGCCGACACGACTGACGAGTCGACCGCTGACGAGCCGGCCGCTGACGGTGACTCGACTGAGTCGACTGGCGGTGACTCGACCAATGCTCCGACCGCGGGTGACACGAACGCGGGTACCGCAGCTGCGGGGGCGCCAACCGAACTGGGGCCCGATGCCGTCCCGGCGAATCTGGTGCGGGTTGTCGACGGTGACTCGCTGGAGCTGGAGATCGACGGCGACGTGGTCGATGTGCGCCTCCAGGGCATAAATGCGCCAGAGCTCTTTGGCGACGACGGGGCGACGTGCAACGGCACGGCATCCAAAGACGCTCTGCAGGATCTGGTCGACGGCGGCGAACTTGTGGTGGTTGGCGATGAGATCGACCGATTCGGACGACGGCTGGCCGATGTATTCGTCCTGGTCGATGGCGACTCGACGCGTGGCACGTCGGTGGTCGAGACGATGATCGCAAACGGTCGTGGGCTTGCCACCGGCGATGTCCCGGAGTTGCGAGCACCAATGAAGCAGGCTGCCGGGGCCGGCGTCGGACTGTGGGGCGATGGATGCGGCACCGGTAGTAGCGCAGCACTGTTCATCAGCGACTCTCAGGTTGACCCGCCGGGCGCCGACCGGGACAACCTCAACGATGAGTGGGTGGTCATCGCCAACGCCAGTGATAGCACCGTCGATCTGACCGGATGGGTCATCAGCGATGACACGACCGGTCACCGGTTCCCGCTCGACGGCGCCCTGGAAAGCGGAGCGGAACTTGTCGTCAGGACCGGGGCCGGAGCAAGGTCCGACGGCAATCTTCATCTTGGCGAGACCTTCCCGGTCTGGTCTAACCGGGGCGAGACGGTCCTGTTGACCGACCCGACCGGGGTTGTCAGCAGCTGGGCATTCATCGACCCGTAGCCGACGGACTTTCTCCCCGACGCGGTGGGGTCTAGCTTTGCCGCGTGGCCCAAGACACGCTGACGTCGCCGAGCGAACCATCGGAGCTCGATTCGGCCGCCGGATGGGTGGTCGTCGGCGCCACTTTTGTCTCAACGTTCACCGTCTTTGGTGTCGCCTACAGCTTCGGCTCGTTCTTCGGCCCGATGGCCGATGAGTTTGGCAGCGCCCGAAGCGCAACGGCGCTTTTCTTCTCGATCACCACCCTGCTGTACTTCGGGCTCGGCGTCGTGACCGGCCGAATAGGCGACCGGGTCGGACCCCGGCCGGTGCTCGCGTTCGGCACGGTCTGCATGGTCCTCGGCCTACTGGCGACGTCACGGGTGCAAAGTCTGTGGCTCGGCTATCTGACCTACGGTCTCGGTGTCGGAATTGGCGTGGCCTGTGCATACGTGCCGATGGTGGCAACCGTCGGTCTCTGGTTTGAGCGGCGCCGTAGCGCAGCGTTGGGGGTGGCGGTCGCCGGGATTGGTGTCGGCACGCTGATCGTTGCGCCAATCACCGAGGTGCTGATCGACAGGAACGGGTGGCGCAACGCCTATGTCGTCCTCGCCATCGGCACGGCGATCCTGATGTTGGTGGCGATGGCCGGGGCAAAACGACCGTCGGTGGTCGAGGGGCAACCGGCGGCCGCTCCGCTGCGTGAGGTGATTCGGGGGTCCAGAGCCTTCTTGCTGATGTACCTCTCGACCCTGTTGGTGGTGCTGGCGCTATTCATCCCGTTCGTGTTCTTGGGCGACTACATGGACGAGAAGAACATCGACGGCTCCGCCGGTCTGCTCGTTGGGCTCATCGGGCTTTCATCGGTGCTCGGCAGGCTCGGGCTCGGGGCGCTGGCCGGTTCCTTCTCGGTGATTCGGCTCTACCAGGGGTCGTTCCTCGGCATTGCGCTCAGCCTCCTCATCTGGCTGGCGGCAGGCCAAAGCTATGCACTGCTAATCGTGTTTTCCATCGCCCTTGGCGTTGCCTACGGCGGGTTTATCGCGCTCGCACCGGCGGTGGCCGCCGACATCTTCGGGCCGGTCGGACTCGGCGGTGTGCTCGGGGCCATCTACACCGCCGCAGGTATTGGCGGATTCATCGGCCCACCGGTCGCCGGTGAGCTGCTCGACCGCTTTGGCTATTCGCCAACACTGATCACGGCCTTTGGTGCGGCGATGCTTGGCTTTGTCGTGCTGCTGTTGCTTCGAGCCGACAGCAACGAAGCACCCCGGCGGTCCGCAGCCGCGTGACCGACTAGACCGGGGTGATCGTCACCTCGGTCGCTTTGACCGCGGCCCAGATCGTTTCGCCCGGCGCCAATGATAGCGCTGCCGCTGCCGCTGGGGTGATGTCGACCGTTACCGGCAGGGGAGCGGCCAGCTGAATCCTGGTCGTGTCACCGAGCGGCTCAATCCACTCGATCGTCGACTGCCAGGTGTTGCGGGGGCTGCCCTGTGGTCGGTCTCGGTGCAACGAGATGGCCCGAGGTTCGATGACCGCCTGAACCCTCCCGGACCGTCGGTCCGCGGTCTGGAGCGCAAAGCTGGCGTCGTCGATGGTGATGGATCCACTGTCGTTCACCCCGGTCAGCAGGTTGTTGCCGGTCAGGGCGGCGACATACGTGGTGGCCGGGCGACGCCGTACCTCGTCCGGCACCCCTTCCTGGGTGAGGCGGCCGTCTTCGACGATGTAGAGGTAGTCGGCGAGCAGAAAGGCGTCACTTGGCTCGTGGGTGATCATCAGCCGAGGTCCGGCGAACGTGGAGAGGTGGGTAAGCAGCGTTCGTCTGAGTTCGTTCCTGGTCGACACATCGAGTGCGGCCAAGGGTTCATCCAGCAGCAGGAGGTCCGGGTCGGTTGCGAGTGCCCTCGCCAGCGCAACCCGCTGGGCCTGTCCGCCGGACAACTCTGGGGGCTTTTTGTCGGTGAGGTGGGTCAACGCCAGGGCTTCCAACCACTCAGACGCTACCGCAGCAGCCCCCGTCCGACCTCGCCTCTGCTTCGGGCCCTGCCGCTGTGACCGTGGTCCAAAGGCCACGTTCTCGGCAACGGTCAGGTGGTCGAAGAGGAGATAGTCCTGGAACACGACGCCGATGTTGCGGCGCTCAGGCGGCGCAAAGGTACCGGTCGAAGGGTCATCAACGACGGTGCCAGCAAGCTGAATTTTGCCGCTATCGATCGGCGTGAGCCCGGCGATGGCCTCGATCGTCGTTGACTTGCCTGCGCCGTTCGGTCCGAGCAACGCCGCGGTCGTTCCCGGTTCAACCGCAAGGGAGAGGTCGAGCGTAAAGCCGTCGCTGCGACGGACCGTCACATCGGCGCTCAGGCCAGCATTGAACTGGTGGATGGGGGAGTCGGTGTTCACGGCCGTGACCACCATCGCTCTCGCATGGTCAACAGGACCACGACCGAAACGGCAACGAGGACCAGGCTGATGGCAATTGCGGTGTCCCGGTCAGATTCGAGGGCGACGAAGACCGCCAAGGGCAACGTCTGGGTTCTGCCTCCGAGGTTTCCGGCAAAGGTGATGGTGGCGCCGAACTCGCCGAGCGCCCTGGCCCAGGCGAGCACCACGCCGGCCCGGAGCGCCGGGGCGACCATCGGTAGGGTGACCCGCCAAAAGACGGTGAGCGGACCCGCCCCGAGGGTTGCGGCCGCAGCTTCATATCGTCGGTCGACGTTGTTGAAGCCGCCCTCCAGGGTGACGACAAGAAACGGCATGGCGACGAACGTGGTGGCCAGAATCACGCCGACGGTGGAGAACGGCAGGACCAGTCCGGTCGCCTCGTAGAGCGGTTCGCCCAGGAGGCCGCGTCTGCCAAGAGCGAACAACAACGCCGCTCCGCCGACGACCGGCGGGAGCACCATCGGCAACGTGACGAGCGCCCGAAGTATCTGCTTGCCCCGAAACTGGCCTCGGCTGAGCAGCCAGGCAAGGGGAACGCCGAGGACGAGCGAGAGTGCGGCCGAGGCCACCGATGTGATGAGCGATATTCGAAGTGCGTCGACCACGGTGTCGGTTGCGATCAATCGCCCCAGGTCCGACCACGGGGTTCGGCTGAGCAGCCCGATCAGCGGGATGACGAAGAGCGACGCTCCGATGAGCGCTGGCACGACCAACAGCCACGAGATTCGCCCGGGCCGTCGCCTGGCAGCCGCTCGGGTGTTGCGGCCCGTCGCCGTCTGATGACTCACGGGGCGCCGAAGCCGTGCTCGGCGAGGATCTGGGTTCCGCTGGGTCCGAGCACAAACGCGACGAAGGACTGGCCACCCTCGACGGCGTCGGCTTGGTCCAACACGGCGATGGGGTAGTCAGCGCTGCGAGCAAACTCCTCGGGGATGTCGATGCCAACCACCTCGCCCAATGCGGCCGCAACATCAGTTGTGTAGACGATGCCACCATCCAGCTCACCAGCCGAGATCTTTGTCAGCAGCGCCCGGACGTCGGGCTCTCTCGTGTCGACCGAAGGGGTGACGGCGGCGTCGGCGAGCACCGCTTCCGCCAGTGCACCGCACGGTACGGTCGTGGCGCAGAGCCCGAGGAACAGCTGGTCATCGGCAAAGTCGGCAAGCCCTGCCAGTCCTGCGGGGTTGTCGGTCGGCACAGCGATCGTCAGCTGGTTGGTGGCGAAGATGACCGGGGGGTCAACGGTGGTGCCGAGCTGGACGACATCATCCATAACCTCGGTGTTGGCGGCGGCGAACACATCGACCGGAGCACCGGAGGTGATTTGGGCTCGCAGGCTTGCGCTCCCGGCAAGGTTCAGCTCCACGTCATAGCCCGGTTCTTTCAACTCGAAGGCCACCTCAAGGTCTTGGAACGCATCGGTCAGCGAGGCGGCTCCGAACACTCGGACGACGGTTCGCTCCCCGGCCTGGTCAGTGTTGTTGGCTGGGTTGTTGTCAGCTGGGTTGTTGTCAGCTGGGTTGTTGCCTGTGTCGATTTCTGGGCTGCCAGCGCCGCAGGCGGCAAGCATCAGTCCCAACAGCACGCCGAGGGCACAACCCGCGAAGCGGACCGATTTGCCGCCCGGGAACAGGGCGAGGCCGAGGTGGTCCGTCGGTGCTCCTCGCTCTGTCGATCCCATAGATGTGTCGCTGGTCCTTCGCCGTGCGGCCTCATCACAGCGATGAGCCCTCCCAAGAGCCTAAGTAGTCTCGCTGAGACTACTCACGCTGGCCAAGGGTACGCTGTCACCCGTGAGCGAACAACCGCTGTCGCTGAACGAGTGGGTCTGCCTGGCGCTGCTGACCGAAAAGTCGAGTCACGGCTTTGCGCTGGCCAAGCAGCTTGCACCCGAAAGCGACCTCGGCAGAATCCTGACCGTGCGGCGGCCGCTGGTGTATCGGGCGTTGGATCGCCTCGTCGCTGCTGACCTTGTGCATCCACAGCAGGTGGAACCGGGCGCGGCGGGGCCGACCCGGACGGTGCTGGGGCCGAGCGCCCCGGCAAAGCGCAGCGTGACCCGCTGGCTCAACACTCCGGTCAACCATGTGCGAGATCTCCGCGTCGAGTTCTTGCTCAAACTGCGGCTTCTTGAACGGCGAGGGCGAACGCCCCAGCGTCTCATCGAACGACAGCGCAGTGTTCTTGGCGAGACGCTGGACAGTTTGATAGAGCGACCGGCCGGACCCGGTGAGGCCGACGTCGTCGACCTATGGCGGGCCAACAATGCGCAAGCCGCCCATGACTTCTTCGAGCAACTGAATAACAGGGGACCCTAGATCGGGAGATCGCCTGTCGCTGACCTGGTCGAACCGGTGTCCTTGTACGCGGCGATGGTTCGCTGAGCAATTCGCATCTGATGCACCTCATCGGCCCCGTCGGCGAAACGGGCCCAGCGGGCATGCTGGTACATGTGAGCGAGCGGCGTGTCGGTGGAATAGCCGAGCGCTCCGTGCACCTGAATCGACCGGTCGATGATGCGGTTGAGTGAGTTGGCGACGAAGTGCTTCGCCATCGACACCTCGGATTTGAACTCGACCGTCTCGTCGGTCCGGGACGCGTCGATCTTCGATGCGGCATGCAAAACCATCAGCTTGCACTGGTAGAGCTCCATCGCCGAGTCGGCGATCATCCACTGGATGCCCTGCTTCTCGGCCAGGATCGAACCGTGGCTGTATCGCTCCAGCGACCGTTCCACCATCATGTCCAGTGCTGTCTCGGCCTGAGCGATCCACCGCATGCAGTGAGCCAACCGGGCGGGCCCAAGCCGGTACTGGCCGAGCAGGTGCCCCTGGCCCCGGCCGCCAAGCATCTGTGACTCATGGACCCGGAGGTCTTCGATCATGATCTCGGAGTGCCCGGTGCCACCGTGCATTGTTTCGATCTGTCGAACCTCGCGCCACCCTTCGCTCGGAAGGTCGATGATGAACGCCGTGTTGGCGGCCTGGGGCAGGTCGGGATCATCCTCGGTTCTGGCAATGAGGATGGCGAAGTTGGCCCGGTGGGCATTGGAGATGAACCACTTGTGACCGTTGATGACCCACTCCTCGCCGTCTTGGTACGCATTGGTGCGAATAAGTGTGGGGTCCGATCCGGCAACCTCGGGTTCGGTCATGGCGAAGCAGGACCAGGCGGTGCCATCACATAACGGCTTCAGGTACTTCTCGGTCTGTGTCTCGGTGGCCCAGTGCAGCAGCGTGTGCATGTTGCCTTCGTCAGGGGCCTGGCAGTTGAGCACCCACGGACCGATCCGGCATTTCGCCGCCTCGGCCTGCACCATGGCCAACTCGACATGGCCGAGGCCCATTCCTCCCCACTCGGTTGGCATGTGCGGCAACCACAGCCCGGTCTCGTAGGCCTGCTTGCGCAGGGCGACCATTGCGGCCCCGTACGCGGCGCGATCGGTCTCGGCCAGACCGGACGCTTCCAGCCGTTCGCTCTCCGGGATGACAACGTCGGTGATGAAGGTCCGGACCCGATCACGGATCTCTTCCAACTGTGGCGTCAGGGTGAAGTCGATGGCCATGGGTCGAAGCTAGTGCAGGAAAATGACCGGCACCGCCTTGGGCCATGCCGCTGAACCAAGCGGGTCTTGCCTATTGTTCCCTGTGGATATCAAAGGAATGGGCGGATTCTCCCTGCAGGATTAGTGGGAGAACGCCCTCCAGTGCTGTTAGGTTTTTCGGTCTGGCTGAGCAAACGAAGATCTGTGTTTTCGGGCTAGGAGAAGCTGGTTCCCTCATCGCCACCGACCTGCAGAAGGCGGGGGCCGAGGTGTCGGCATTCGACCCGGCCGATGTCGCAACTCCGGAGGGGGTCAAGCGATTCGTTCACCCATCCCTCGCAGCCCGTCCCGCCGACCTCGTGCTGTCGGTCACCAGCGGGTCAGACGCCAAGCTGGCCTTGCTGCAGTCACTCGAGGCCATCAGGTCCGACGCGATCTACGCCGACCTGTCGAGTAGCTCTCCGCAGCAAAAGAGTGACCTTGCCACCTATGCGGAACGGCGAGAGCTGAAGTATGCCGACGTTGCGCTGATGAGCATGGTGCCGGGCAACGGCGTCGCAACGATAAGTCTTGCAGCGGGCTCTGGCGCCCACCGATATGTCGAATTGCTGAATGATCATGGTGGTCGAGCCCAGGTGGTCGACGGACCACCGGGGACCGCTGTTGCCAAGAAACTTCTCCGCAGTGTGATGATGAAAGGCACAGCGGCGGTCATGATTGAAGCGGTCCGAGCGGGAGCGGAGGTCGACGACCTCGAATGGCTCTGGTCGACCATCACCACCGAGGTGACTGGGGCGGACGAGCGTTGGGTCCGACGCCTCATCACCGGCTCCAAGATGCACGCGGCCCGTCGCACCGATGAGATGCAGGCTGCGGCGGACATGCTCACCGACCTTGGGTTGTCCGCAGTGATGACCCAGGCGACGGTGCAGAGTCTTACCGAACTGATCGACGGCGAGCTGCCGACCCTGCCCGAGAGCGACGGTCGGGCCCGGGCCACCCACGCACCACCTCGGTCATCGGCCGAGCGGGCTGCCGAGGCCGCAAGCGATGACAGCGCAGCCGGTGACAGCGCAGCCGGTGATGCTGCATCTGATGACCCGGCGACCCCGGACACGCCTACCGGTAATGCCGTTGATGACGCAGCGCCTGACAATGCGACATCTGCTGACTCGGGCGATGGTGCCACCGCGGATGAGCACGTCGGTGACCCGGTCGATAGCGCGGCCAACGACGCGATGGACGGTCCGGCCGGCGATCGGGGCGGCGCAGATGTCGACAGCAATGGTGGCGGATCGCCGGTGGAATCGGTGCAGGACGTCGCTGACGGCGACTCGCAGCACTCACTCGACGGCTAGGGCGATCGGCCCGACAACGTCGACTATTCGATGGCCCATCGCACGGTGACGCTCACCGTCTGATCCAACTCGCCCGCCTCAATCGGGATGGATGATTCCGCTGCGGCCATAGCCCGCATCATCCTCGGCGGAGCGTGACCGCCACCGCCGTCACCCTCGACAATCGACACCACCGGCCCGAGTGTCACCCCTGCCAGTTCCGCCAAGTGGCGGGCCTTTGCCGTGGCATCCTCGAACGCCAGAGTGGTTGCGGAGTCCCGACCCCGGTTGGGGTCCTGTGAACCAAAACTCAGCCCATGCAGCTCCATGCCATCGCTGACCACCGAGAACAGGTCGTTGACGATGGTCTGCGCCGCGTCGATGGCCCGGATGGTCGCGGTCAGTCGGGTGGAGACGTGGTGGGTGGTGCGGCCGAGCCGTCGGTCGTCACTGTTGTAGACCGACAGCGACGACGTTGCTATGTCGGCCGCCTCGACGCCGGCCGACACGAGATGGTCGCGAGCGGCAGTGGCCTTGGAGCCGACGGCTGCCCGGGCATCATCGAGGCTGGTACCAGACACCGAAACGCCGACCCGCAGCGTTGCGATCTCGGCCTCGACCGAAACGGTGCCGACGCCGGTCACGACGATGCCCGTTGTGCCGGCGCCAGCGTCTTCAAATCGGTCCATTGCCCAAACGTAACTGCTCTAGACTCGGCTGCCATGTCAGCAGAGGAGCCAACCGAGGGTGCTCGGACCGAGCTTCGGCTCGTATCTGATCGACTGGTTTTGCGGCCTGGCCACCAGGACGACCGGCCCGCCATAGTCGCGCTCTTCTCCTGTCCGGGCGTCATGCGTTGGTGGGGGCCCCAGGATGACGATGACATCGACGAGACCATTGATCGCAGCGAACCGGAGGTCACGGTCCTTCTGATGGAGCTAGCGCAGCCCGATGTATCAGCACCTGGGTCGGCATCGCCTGTCATCGGCGTCATTCAGTTTCACGAAGAAGAGGACCCGATGTATCGCCACGCCGGGATCGACATTGCCATCCATGACGATCACCAACGCAAAGGGTACGGAACCGAGGCGATCCGGTTGGTGGTCGACCACCTCTTTTCGATCGGACACCATCGCATCGTGATCGACCCCAACGCGGCAAACCAGGCCGCCATCGCCGCCTACGCTGGTGTCGGCTTCTCGCCTGTCGGCACCATGGGTCAGTACGAGTGGAGCGAACACGAGCAGCGGTGGACCGATGGACTGCTCATGGAGTTGCTGGCCAACCCGTAGCGGCTGGCTACAGTCGACCAATGGGACGACACGCACTGAAGACACCACCGCACCACGGGACCTGGGCGGAGTACCTCGATGTATGGACCGCCGCCGATGACATCGAGGTTTTCGAGTCAGCGTGGAACTGGGACCACTTCTACCCCCTGGCGCCACCATATGAGGGTCCAAACCTTGAAGGCTGGACCATGCTGGCAGCGCTGGCTCAGGCCACGAAGCGAATCCGCATCGGCTGCATGGTCAACGGCATGCATCACCGTCACCCCGCGGTCTCGGCCAACATGATCGCCACGCTTGACCACATCTCCGGTGGGCGCTTCGAGTTTGGCATTGGGGCCGGGTGGAACGAGATGGAAACCGCGGCGTACGGCATGGAACTCGGTTCTCTTAACGCTCGCTCGGACCGGCTGGAGGAGGGCCTCGAGGTGATCGTGTCGTTGCTCACCAACGCTCAGACCACACACAACGGCACCTACTTTCAACTGGAGAACGCCTTCTGCGAACCAAAGTGCATCCAGGCCCCGTACGCCCCGATCGTGGTTGGCGGCAAGGGTCGGAAGCGGACACTGCGAACCGCGGCCCGCTTTGCCGATCAGTGGGACATGACCTTCCCCGATCGCCCCGCGGACTGGCAGGAGCTCAACGAGGTCCTGATCGGCCATTGCGGTGATGTCGGCCGCGACCCGACGGAGATCACAAGAAGCATCCACCTTGGCTTCGACCCCGACGGTGACCCTGCCGAGATGGCGCAGCGAGCGGAGACCTTCTTCGCTGTCGGCGTCGACCTTGTGGTCTGGTCGAACCGCGGTCCGCTCGACGTTGCAAGGTTGCAGCCGCTTGCCGATGCGCTCATAGCCGCCGGCGGGTGAGCGTCACCACCTCCACGGCCGTCAGGGGACTGGTCGCCCCGATCTACGGCCCGTGGATGGGGATGTCGCTCTGCCTCGGCATGATCAGCGTTGCTCTGCCGCTGTATCTCGCCGACGTTGGCTTGAGCTACCTTCCACTGTCGGTGGTACTGACCGCGGCCGGTGTTGGTTCTGCCGTTGGTGGCCTGCCGGCCGGTGATGGAGTGGCTCGGCTTGGGCCGAGGAAGATGCTCGCGCTCGGTGCCGCCGTCATTGCCGTGACCACTGCGGCAATTGCGGGCACGGAGGATTTTGTCGTATTGCTGGCGCTGCAGTTTGCCGCGGGGTTTGGGGCGATCGCATTGCGGATCTCCGGCCAGACTTGGATCGCCACCACCGTCGAGTCCGGTCTCAGGGGACGCCTGCTGTCGGCGATGGGTGGGACGAGACGATTTGGGGCCTTCGTCGGGCCGTTCCTGGCCGGCGTCATCGTCGAGCGCTACGGGTTCGCCCCTGCCTTCCTCATCGCCGGTGCCGTCGCCGCCATTGGGATGCTGCCACTGCTGCTTGCGTCTTCGGCCCAACCAGCGCCCCAGCCCGACCGTTTGCCGCTGCGCCAAGTGCTGGCCCGTCATTGGCGGCTACTACTGATTGCCACCGCTGGGCCCATTCTGATCATGGCCGCCCGCCGGGGCCGGGCCGTGGTGCTGCCACTCATCGGTGATGACCTTGGCCTCAGCCCGACTGCTGTTGGCGTACTTGTGTCGATCAGTACCGGTGCCGACCTGCTGCTGTTCCCCGTCGCCGGGTACCTGATGGACACCTTTGGTCGTCTCACCGCCATCGTCCCGGCGTTCAGCCTGATGGGGATCGGGTTGATCGGCCTCTCGATGGCGGGCAGTGGGACCACCGTGGCCATCGCCGGGGCGGTCATCGGCATTGGTAATGGCCTCAGTGCAGGCACGATGATGACCCTCGGCGCCGACCTCGCTCCCGAAGACTCCACCGGCCAGTTCCTCGCCGGCTTTGCCTCGCTCCAAGACTGGGGCTCGATACTCGGTCCACTCGTCGTCGGTTGGGCGGCCACCGCCATCGGTCTCAACGCGTCAGCGTCGGTGCTTGGCGTCCTCATCTTCATCGGTCTTGGGCTTATCGTCCGCAACGTCGGCGAGACCGGGTCTGTCAGAGCGGGACCGGCCTAGGTCGTCGAAATCGCTCCGATCGGTCGGTCCGGTGTGATGTACTGTCCCCATGGACCAACCGACCTTTCGGTCGCCGTCCGCCGCAGATCTCCCGGCGATGGCGGCGCTGGCAGCCCAATGCCAACCGGACCCCGATCGCTTCTGCATGTACATCGGCACCGATGCCGAGAGCATCGCCGCCGATGTCGCAGAGGCCGACCGTTGGACCGACTCCACCGTCGTTGCCGAGCGCGATGGTGAGCTGATCGGCTGGCTGCTCGCCGAGGTCGATCCCGACATGGGGCGGCTGTGGTGGTGGGGCCCCTTTGCCACCGAGGCGCTGGACCCGATTGGAGACCAGCTCTACACCGAGGTTCGTCGATGCTTGGACGAGAACTTCGATGTCGCATTTGATGAGGAGGAGGCGTGCGCCGATGACCGCAGCGTCTCTATTCCAGCGTGGTGCGCCCGCCACGGTTTGGAATCGAATACCGCATCGGTGCTGCTGCGTAGGAACCCCGGGCCCGTAGCAGTCGTTGACGATCGAATCCGCCCCCTTGTCGGAGCGCCGCCAGACTCGGAGTCTGATTCGCCGTCAGCATCAGAATCGGATTCGGATGAAGAGGCGGCGCGACGTGCGGTCCGGGCGTTGCACGACATAGCGTTTCCCGGCACCCACACCACCCCGGCCGCGCTTGTCGCCTCCACCCATCCACGATCGGTCATTGAGGTCGACGGCGCGGTCGTTGGATACGTGGCGTTTGAGATGCAGTCCGACGGGTCCGGCTACATCGACTATCTGGCCGTCGACGAGGCGCAACAGGGCCAGGGCTTCGGCGGGGCGCTGGTGGACTACGCCTGCAAGCAGATGTTTGAGGCCGGGGCTGCCTATGCCCATCTCACGGTCCGAGAAGACAACGCGGCGGCACGCGCTCTCTACGCTCGGCTGGGCTTCATCGAAGAACGCCTGGCGAGACCATTCCGACGCGGGTTCAGCCTCGACTAACCTCGGGCTCTTCGCTGACTCTGCCGCTCACTGACTCTGCCGCTCCGCTGATTCTGCCCCTCAGCTGACCTCGGGCCGGGTCCGCGCCGGGCGGACGAAGAAACGTACTCGCCAATCCGGCTGGGTCTGGTCGTTGATGGTCAGGCCAAAGGCGTAGCTCCGCCCGCCGGGCAACAGCAGGGGAGTGAGGTTGATCGCCAGGGACACGCCGAGCGGCGAACCGGGCCGAAGACCGGCCGGGCGGCCCGCCTCGAAGCGGCCCTGGATGGAGACCGGCTTCTCGTTCATCTTCACACCCCGACCGTCCTCGTCGAAGAGGTCGACCTTCCAAAGGTGCTCAACGTTGGCCCGGTCCCACGGAATGGTGATCTGCATTGCCAGCGCCATCGGTTGCGGCTTGGGCCCGACCGCTGGAAGACCGCCGCCGAGAATGAAGAGCTTCCCACCTGACACCTGAGCCGAGTCGCACAGCAACATGTCGACCGTCAGACCAGAGCCGCTGAGAAAATCCTCCATGTCGACTTCTGTCTGCTCGTCCACGTGATTCGTTCCTGCCGTTGAGGGTATTGCCGCGGCGGGTGACCGAGACTAAGGGGTCCAGTATCGCAGCCCATGCCGTCGCTGCCTCCAGGCCCCCTTAAGGTCGCTGCTGGAGCGGATTATTCCTCTAAAACGCAGTTGAAATGATGTCCAATCATGTTCACAGGTTGTTATGTGGTTGGGGTGTCGCAGGCCAGGCGAAGCCGCCTAGGTTCAGAGTTATGAACCTCACAAAGAACAAACCACTACTCGCCGGGGTCGGCGTTTTGCTGGCCGCGTTTGTCGCTTGGCTGGCGTTCGGATTCTTCGGCATCCAGTCAGCATTCATCGACGACGAGGTGTCAGAAGCCGGACCGGCATTCGGTTCCGCCGAAGCACAGGAGATCCTTGACTCCGACGAGTTCACCGAAGCGGTGGAGCAGGCCGAAGCCGAGTCCACCGAGATGAACGAGGAGACAATGCCGGGAGAGATCGTCACGCTGGTCAGCGGAGATTTCACCGGCAACTCCCGCTACGACGTCAACGGTCAAGCCCTGGTCTTGAACGACGGCACCGACGAGCGGTTCCTCCGCTTTGAGAACTTCGAGTCGAACAACGGCCCAGACCTCAAGGTCTACCTCCGGGCCGATGACGGCGAGTTCGTCAGCCTCGGGGAGCTAAAGGGCAACATCGGAGACCAGAACTATGTGATCCCCACCGACGTGGACCTCGACACCTTCAGCACCGTTGAGATCTGGTGTGAGCGGTTCAGCGTCGGCTTTTGTAAGGCCCCCCAGGCCAGCCCAACACTCCCACCCCAAAACCCGGTTGCGGGAACCGCCCCCCCCGGCCAATGTGAGTTCATGATCACCGTGACCCAGTTCTCCGACACGCACTTCTCAACCCCGGGGAACAGGAGTCACGGTGGCTTCGGGTACGACACCTCCGAAGCGTTTGAGGCAGCCCTGGACCACGCCTTTGGACAGGGGGGCGGCACCGACTACGCCGTCGTCACCGGAGACGTGGCCGACCACGGCCGAGCGGACGAGTACGAGGTGGCCATAGAGGCGCTCAGCCGCATCCCCGTCCCGACCAACGTGCTTCCCGGCAACCACGACTTCGACACGCCGCTGAAGGTCTCGGTTCCGAGGCCCGGGCTCAGCATGGACCGAAGCCAACGCATCGGTCCATGGCTCTTCCTCTACGCGGACTCCAACTTCAACGGTCGAGAGGTTGATGACACGGGCCGTCTCGTCGATGTGGGCGACCGCATCGAAGCCGATGCGGCGCTCGGCCCTCACGAGACCGCCTGGGTCGATGAGATGGTGGCAGCGTCAGACGCCGAGCACTGCTTCATCTGGATGCATCACCCGCCGGGCATGGAGGGGTCGTACGGGTCGCGGGCGCTTGACGCCGAAGTGGCGGGTCTGATCGAACGGAACCCGTCCATCCGAGGGGTCGCCGCTGGGCACATCCACAGCGACCCGGTGCTGCAGATTGCTGAACGCCCGGTTTTTGTTTCAGCGGCCCTTACGATCAGCTTCGACTTCGAGAAGTGGA